>NZ_CAWMSA010000020.1:81083-97234 GCF_963870205.1 Anabaena sp. CA = ATCC 33047
TGACTATTGACTATTAACTATTAACTATTGACTATTAACTATTTCCTTTCGCTATTCTTAAGTCAGTCACTTAGTTAGCTACAGAACATTGACTGGAACTACATCCAAATCGGGGTTAGGAACGTGGAGTCAGCGATTGCTGGCGGCGGTTTTTCTGGGTGGACAGGCTATAGTTCACCTACTCAGGGGTAAAATCCACTGGCGCAACA
Source organism: Anabaena sp. CA = ATCC 33047 (assembly GCF_963870205.1). Taxonomy (NCBI): domain Bacteria; kingdom Bacillati; phylum Cyanobacteriota; class Cyanophyceae; order Nostocales; family Nostocaceae; genus Anabaena; species Anabaena sp. CA = ATCC 33047. The sequence goes on from NZ_CAWMSA010000020.1 coordinate 81,293, forward strand.
CTACAGAGCAAATGGCGGCAGTAGGGCCAGATTCTCTATTTATTGCCCTGTTAACTGCTGTATTTGTTGGTGCAGTATTTACAATTCAGGTAGCGCGAGAATTTATTAATTTTGGCGCGGGTAATCTTGTCGGGGGAGTCTTGGCGGTAGCTTTAACACGAGAATTATCACCCGTGCTGACAGCCGTTATTTTAGCAGGTCGTGTTGGTTCTGCCTTTGCCGCCGAAATAGGTACAATGCGCGTGACTGAACAAATTGATGCTTTGTTAATGCTCAGAACCGATCCTATTGATTATTTAGTGATTCCCCGGTTACTAGCTTGTTGCTTGATGCTGCCTATTTTAACCCTTCTGTCTTTGGTGACAGGAATGTTGGGGGGGTTGGTGATTGCGTCAAATATGTATGGAATATCTGATACTGTATTTCTCGATTCAGCGCGTAACCTTGTCGGTATCTGGGATATTTTCAGCGCGATGATTAAAGCTTGCTGCTTTGGAATGTTAATTGCAGTCATTGGTTGTAGTTGGGGTTTAACCACCACAGGGGGAGCCAAAGGTGTAGGACAATCAACCACAACCGCCGTTGTTACCGCTTTGCTAATTATCTTTATTAGCAACTTTTTCCTCTCCTGGATAATGTTTCAAGGCACAGGTAGCGCATTGTTACAAGGATTTTAATAGTCATTGGTCATTAGTCATTAGTCATTAGTCATTGGTTTCTCTCCTCCGCTTCCTCCACTCCCTCATCTTCCTCATCTTCATCATCTCCCTCATCTCCCACCCTGCGGGTGAATCCTACGGATACGCTGCGCGAGCGCGTAGCGTCTCTGTTCGCGGAGCGTCCCGTAGGGAAAGAGAAGCAAGCTACATCTTCCTCATCTCCCTCATCTCCCCTACCTGACACATAACTTCTAAAATGGGGTTAGTGTCAATTAATAAAGCAGGACGGGAAACTGTGACAAGTTCAATTGCCCCAAACTCCGCATCAACTGTGGAACTTAAACCTAGTTACAATATTCCTGTAATTCTGGTAATTACTGCCATTCCACTCATGTTTATACAACCCGTGGTAGGAGCGGTGTTTGCGCTTTTGGGTTTATTTCTCTTATTCCAAACTGTAACGATACGTTTGCAATTTACCGCCACTGACTTAGATATTAAACGCGGTGAAACTCTAATTCGCCGTTTTCCTTACCAAGAATGGCAAAACTGGCGGATATTCTGGAATAAAGTCCCTATCTTGTTTTATTTTAAAGAAATTAACAGTATTCACTTTCTGCCGATTTTGTTTGACCCTACTACACTCAGACAATGCTTAGAAGAACGTTGTCCACGGATTTAGTAGCAACTGCTTTGTGTTGAGTAGTTTCGAGTTAGACTGATGACTCAGGAATTTTCAAGCAAGTCAAAACTATTGATTCGCATTATAGGAATTGCATTATAGTCTATGAACCCAGAGGAATCTCAAACCCCAGAACCGATTGATGAGTGGTTGGAGCAAATTGAATTAGAAAACCCAAAGCCAGAAAATCAAGAAACATCCTCTCAAGAGTCAGTTGTGGAGATAGTAGCCGAACATCAATCTGTTGAGTTACCATCAGACAATACAAATTCTGATTTGCCTGTCCCTGATCAAGTGCAAGATGTCACAGGTGAGTCAAAAGTAGAGTTGCTTCAAGAGTTAGAAGCAGAAGACACAGCACCGGAATCAGAAATACAATCAGAAGCAGAAGCACAGCAACGCATAGCTGAACTGCAAAGCACTGAAGCAGCCCTAAAACAAGAAATAGCTGAACTGCAAGCTAATTATGACACTCTCAAAGAACAACTCAGTGAAACTCAATCCGCACTGGGAAAAATTGTCCAGGAGTCTTTAGTACAATTAGAACAACGTAAACAAACCCTACAAATTTCCATTGAGCAACTAGAACGCCGCCAAGAACGTATTCGCAATGAAATGCGAACCAGTTTTGCAGGGGTGTCTCAAGACTTGGCTATTAGAGTACAAGGTTTTAAAGATTATCTCACGGGTAGTTTACAGGATTTAGCAGCCGCAGCAGAGCAATTAGAGCTAGTACCTGCTGTCACCGAAAGAGAAAAACCAGCAGTAGTTATCAAAGAAAGTAAACAGGTTGAACCCCAACCAGGAACGCCGCAATTTGCTGCACAACAATTTCAAGATACAACTAAGCAAATTCGTCGCCTGATTGATCAATACCGCAACAAACCTGATTATTATGGCCCGGCTTGGCAATTACGCCGGACTTTTGAACCAGTTCACGCCGAAAGAGTAGCCAATTGGTTTTTTAGTCAAGGGGGACGGGGTGCTTTGCGGACAATGGGTAGCCGCTTACAGAATGTTTTGATTGCTTCGGCGATTATTTCGATATTGCATAAATTGTATGGCGATCGCCTACGTACTCTAGTCTTAGCTAATACACCAGAACGTCTCGGTGAATGGCGGCGGGGTTTACAAGATTGTCTGGGTATCGGTCGTCCAGATTTTGGCCCTGACCGGGGGGTTGTATTATTTGAAACAGCAGACGCTCTCGCACAAAAAGCAGACCGTTTAGTTAAAGCTAATCAACTACCCTTAATTCTCATAGATGATTCTGAGGAGCAAATTAGCCTGGGATTACTACAATTTCCTCTGTGGTTAGCTTTTGCCCCTGATCCTAAAACTATGAGAAGTTATGAAGATGATTTTTAGTTAGTCATTAGTCATTAGTCATTAGTCATTAGTCAACGGAAGTGTGGAACTAGCCCCGAACAGTCACCAGTACGGAGGATGAAATGGTTGTTACACTGCAACTGAGTCAAATTGATGTTAAACCAGGTCAGTGCTTGACATTGCGGGATATTAGTTGGACAGAGTTGGAAGCAATTTTAGATGAACTGGGAGAACATCGCGCTGCACGGGTTGCCTATTATCAAGGGGTGCTAGAAATTCGGATGCCATTACCGGAACATGAAGTTACTAAAGAACTCATCGGTGACATGGTTAAGGTTGTACTAGATGAGTTAGGACTCGACTGGGAAGGTTACGGCTCAACCACATTCAAGCGTTTAGAAATGTCAGCAGGTATCGAACCAGATACCTGTTTTTATATCCAAAACGCGCGTAAAATGATTGGCAAGCGACGGTTAGATTTGTCAGTTGACCCACCACCAGATTTAGCAATTGAAATTGATGTCACTTCCAAAACTCAGCTTTCTGCTTATGTGGCGTTGAGAGTACCTGAACTTTGGTGTTATGCAGATGGCAAGTTACAAGTTTTTTTACTGGAGCAAGGAGAGTATATTCAGGTAGAAACTAGCCCAATATTTGGTCAATTGCCTGTAATTGAGGGAATATTGCAATTTTTACAATTAAGTCTGACACAAGGTTCTAGTACAGCACGACGAGCATTTCGTCAGTGGGTGCGTGAAATTTTAACAAAATCGGCGTAAGTCCCCACCTATAAGAATGGAATGTGGGGATATAAGCCGGGATGCGACGATTGTATCTCCGACAATGCCGTAAGGCGAGAAGGAGATATATGAGGAGTAGCCAAATATTTTCTGGGCAGAATTACCACAATATGTATATGACAGTAACAGGTCGATACTTGGATGAGTTTAGATGAGACGACAAGCGGTAAAAGTCAGGCTATACCCCACTGATGAGCAGATCCAAGTGTTAGCTCAACATTTTGGTTGTGCGCGTTGGTGGTGGAATTATGGGTTGAACAAATGTATCAAAACCTATAAAGCGACTGGCAAAGGCTTGTCTCAGTCTGGACTAAATTCTTTATTACCAAAACTCAAGAAAGAAAAAGAGACTGAATGGTTAGGGGAGTGCTATTCACAGGTTTTACAATCTGTGAGTCTCAATCTTAGCCGTGCTTATCAAAACTTTTTTGAAGGTAGAGCAAAATATCCCAGATTCAAATCAAAACATCATAGACAATCAATTCAATATCCTCAAAAAGTGAAACAGGTTGATAACGCTTTGAAGTTCCCTGGTAGATTGGGTACTGTCAATGCAAAAATTCATCGACCTGTTGATGGAGTAATCAAAACCGTAACTGTTAGTAAATGCCCGTCTGGTAAATACTACGCATCGGTTGTGATGGAATATGAGGGTGACTATCCTGCATCTAAGACAGATGGTAAGGTTATAGGAATTGACTTAGGTGTAAAGGATTTTGCTGTGACTTATGATGGGGAGAAAGTTTCCAAATATCAAAACCCAAAACATCTATCCAAATACGAAAAAAATCTAGCTGTAAAACAACGCATTGCTGCACGGAAAAACAAAGGTAGCAATCGTCGTAGAAAGGCTAACAAGATTGTCGCTAGGGTATATGAACAAGTTAGCAATGTCCGCCAAGACTACCTACACAAACTGTCTAGAAAGATAGTTGATAACAATCAAGTGGCAGTAGTCGAAAACCTCAATGTCAAGGGCATGGTTCATAACCGCAAACTAGCAAAAGCGATATCTGATACTGGATGGGGAACATTTGTAAATTTCCTAAGCTACAAATTAGAACGTAGTAGTGGAAAGTTGATAGAAATAGATCGATGGTTTCCTAGTTCAAAACTTTGTTCTAATTGTCATTATCAAGTGAATGAGTTACCGCTAGATGTGAGAACTTGGACTTGCCCAAGTTGCGGAACTCATCACGATAGAGATGGTAATGCGGCAATGAATATTAGAGCAGAGGGTATCAGGATACTGTCCTCCTCTGGGACGGGGGAGGCTAACGCCAATGGAGAGGATATAAGACCAATTCGCGGACGCAAATCCAAGATGCGGCAATCTTCCGTGAAGTTGGAAGCTCCAACTAAGCTGACGCTATAGTTGGAGTAGTTCACGCAACTGATATCAAGAGTCATTAGTCAAAAACTCTGGGACGACTCAATATAGACTATTGACTATGAACTATTAACTCTTGAAAATTTCCTATGGCTGTTTGGTTAAGTTTGTGTGGTGCAATTGTACTAATAGCTTACCTGTTGGGTTCTTTTCCTACGGGTTATATTACAGTGAAACAACTCAAGGGGATTGATATCCGGGAAGTGGGTTCAGGTTCGACTGGTGCAACCAATGTTCTGAGAACCTTGGGTAAAGGTGCGGGCGCATTTGTGTTATTAGTTGATTGCTTAAAGGGAGTATTAGCGATCGCTCTAGTTTACTTGTTATTCAACTTCGCTGCTAGTCAAAATCTGATTCCTTCCACAGTAGACATCAAACTTTGGCAACCTTGCCTAGTTACCTTAGTAGGTTTAGCAGCTATTTTGGGACACAGTAAGTCTATCTTTTTAGGCTTTACAGGTGGTAAATCTGTCGCCACTAGCTTGGGAATTTTGTTGGCGATGTCTTGGCAAGTCGGTTTAGCTACAGTGGGTGTATTTGCCATCGTTGTCGCCATATCACGGATTGTATCATTGAGTTCAATTGCTGGTGCGATCGCTGTTTCCATTTTCATGGTCATTTTTCAGCAACCCCTACCCTATATTTTATTTGGTGTAGCTGGTGGGCTGTATGTCATTTTGCGCCACCGAGGTAATATTGAGCGTTTACTTGCTGGTACAGAACCGAAAATAGGACAAAAGCTAGCAACTCAAACCGAAAATAACACTCCCACCCACACCGCTTAAACTACATTGGGAATACTGGAAAGTGAATTATTAGAATATTAATAACTGCAAATCTGTTCTAAAAACATGAAGTTACCCGAATTAGATACTTCAACCATAGATCGCATTATCGAAATGGCTTGGGAAGATAGAACCCCTTTTGAGGCTATTGAAATTCAATTCGGCTTATCAGAAAAAGAGGTAATTGCTTTAATGCGCCGAGAAATGAAAGAATCTAGTTTTCGGATGTGGCGGGAACGAGTCACCAAACGTCAAACCAAGCATTTAAGTAAGCGCAACTTTACTGCTGGTAGGTTTAAATCCGCTAATCAAAAATAAGCTGTTTTACTATTCACCATTTTCTAGACGCGATTCATCGCGTCTCCACTCATAACCGAAGAAAACAATGATACAAGCCCCTCTCTTACGAAGTTCAGAGCGGAGGTTTCCTCCGCTCTGACTTCGCGCTAAATTGATTTATGGAGAAGAAAAAAGTGAAAAAACACTAATTCAAGCCCCCGGATTTATCCGTGGGGTATTTAATTTTGAATTTTGAATTTTGCATTCGGAGCGCAGCGACGTGACTATTGGTATTTGGATATTAGGTGATCAACTTTACGAACAACAAGCCGCATTACAAAGTTGTGTTGATCAAAAAAATGTCCCTGTGATTTTTATTGAATCACTAGAACATATCCAAACACGGGCTTATCATCAGCAAAAATTAGTGTTAGTTTGGTCAGCCATGCGGCACTTTGCTGAAGAATTACGCCTGAAAAAATATGCTGTCACCTACAAAATAGCCACAGATTTCATCATACCGTTAACAGCTTGGATTCAAGATAATCATATTTCTGAATTACGGGTGATGACACCTAATGATAAACCATTTACCCAATTCATTCACAGTTTAGATTTACCCTGTAAAATTACCTTTATTTCTAATAATCTTTTTTTGTGGAGTACAGAAGAATTTCACCATTGGGCTAAAAAGCGTAAACGCCTATTAATGGAAGATTTTTATCGGGAAGGTAGGCGACGATTTCAGATTTTAATGGACAAAAATAAACCAATTGGGGGACAGTGGAATTTAGACAAAGAAAATCGTCAACCACCCAAAGGTAAATTAAATACACCTCCAGCCCAATGGTTTGAACCCGATGAGATTACTCTTGATGTTATCACCCAAGTCAAGTCTTTAAATATTCCCACCTACGGAAATGTAGAACCGTTTCGTTGGGGGGTAACTCGCCAGCAAGCACTACAAGTTTTACATTGGTTTATTAAATATCGATTATCTAATTTTGGTACTCACCAAGATGCAATGGTAACTGGAGAAGAAACATTATGGCACGCTTTAATTTCTCCTTACTTAAATCTCGGTTTACTGCAACCTTTAGAAGTGATTCAAGCAGCAGAAACAGCTTATTACAAGTACCAACTGCCGTTAAATAGTGTAGAAGGTTTTATTCGTCAGGTGTTGGGATGGCGGGAATATATGCGGGGAGTTTATCATTTTGTCGATGCAGAATACCCTGATAAAAATTGGTTTAACCATACCCAACCATTACCGGAATTCTTTTGGACTGGTGAAACTCAAATGAATTGTTTACACCAGACTTTTAACCAAATAAAAAATACAGGATACGCTCATCATATCCAAAGATTAATGGTATTGAGTAACTTTGCTCTGATTGCAGGACTTTCACCGCAATCAGTAGAAAATTGGTTTCACGCTGTATTTATTGATGCTTATGATTGGGTGATGCAAACTAATGTCATTGGTATGGGTTTATTTGCAGATGGGGGAATATTAGCATCCAAACCTTATGCGGCATCTGCCAATTATATAAATAAGATGAGTGATTATTGCAAAGGTTGTGTTTACAATCATAAAGAACGGGTTGGTAAGAATGCTTGTCCGTTTAACTTCTTTTATTGGAACTTTCTCGACCAACACCGGGATAAATTGCAAACTCAAGGGCGGATGAGTTTTATTTTAAAAAACCTCGATAAAATGTCTACTGAAGAATTAGAGTCTATCCGCCAGCAAGCTCAAGAATGGTTGTATACTTTTAGTAATGTCAACAGCTAAAAGCCCAATGTCTCATCAGTATTCTATTGAGCAAGTTCCTGCAAATTTGGACAAAATTTTTCAGGAAGTCGAGCAAGGTGAATCAGTGCAAATTACGCGAGAGGGGGCGCAAGTTGCTGTCATCTTATCTCTGGCTGAATATGAACGTCTATTGCAAAGCCAGTCAAGTTTTTGGCAATCTTTAGCACAATTTCGTCAAGAAATTATAGAAGAAGGTATTGAAATTGATCCTGATGAAATTTGGCGGGATGTGCGTGACAAGTCGCCTGGGCGCGAGGTAAATTTGTGAGTCGCTTTTTGCTCGATACTAATATAATCTCTGAGCCTGTGAGGATGCGACCGAATCCAGCAGTTATTTCAAAGTTGCAACAGTCTGATGGAGAAGTTGCAATTTCCTCGATTACATTGCACGAACTACTATTTGGCTGCTATCGTCTACCTGCTTCTAGAAGGCGAGAAAGAGTTGAACATTATCTCAGAGAGATAGTTCAACCCAAGATTCCTATTCTGCCCTATTGTCATGTAGCAAGTGAATGGTTTGCGGTGGAAAGAGCGCGATTAGTGAGTATAGGCAAAACGCCAGCTTATGCAGATGGACAGATTGCAGCGATCGCTAAGGTAAATAGTCTGACTTTAGTCACTAATAATATATCAGACTATGCGGATTTCTCAGAACTGTCGCCAGAGAACTGGTTTGTTTAGTCCTACCATTTCTCTATCCAGTTGAGCTTAATATTCACGCATACTGTTAAAGCGAAAACCGTAGGGTAGGCGCAAAAGTTGCTTAAATTATATTAAGCCCATTGTTACCGAAATTTGGTAGAAGTTGTCATTTAATTTGGGTTGAGAAAAACAATAACTTGATCTACCTTCATGCCTAATCGTTTCCAGTGAGGATTTGTAGAAGCAAAAATTGCATCTCCTGACACTGCTTGGTAATCTTGAGGATACCTTTCGGGGGCTTTGGTATCTGCATCTACTCTTAAAAAGATTTTACCTTGATAGCGAGATAATTTAGTATTTTCCAAGAAAACAGTCCCGCCATAGTCCCAACCCAAACCTGAGACTTTGAAATTACCCAACTTTTGGCGTAACTCACTCCAAGGAGTTCCGACACCAATACCTTCGCGGGTTTTCCAAGCACTACCCAAGATACGCACCTCTACGGGTTTAGTCCGGGTGTTATCAGTCCAGACTACCAAAAATGAACGTCCCCGATTCAGATTTACTTGAGTGGCGGGAAAACTACCCATCCCTTCAGGCCCGGAAATCGTTTTATCAACGACACGGGAAGCACCAAAAATTCTAGCTAAATCTCTCCGGGTGGTTTTGCGTGTTACCGGGCCTACTCTCTCCCCTGGTACAATCAAGGTGTCTTGTAAGTTTGCGGCTTGAGCAACGGTAAGACTTTGATGATTGTTTTGGGGTTGTGCAACTACTGCATGAGTTGAGTAACCGACTAATACAGTTAATGTAGCCGCAGCAATGCTTTTGATAACTTTGTTCACAATTAACCTCCCTGGATGAAATCTTGGTAAGATGCGATCGCTTCTCTTGATCTACAATTCCCAACTAGCCAGTTTCTTATAGCTAACGCATCAATAATTTTTTTTGACTGTTAATTAGTAGGGTGCGTCAGGATGAAGATTTTCTTGGTACACCTGGGGTTGCTCGTACTGACGCACCCTACATTTTGAATATTTTTTTATCTGGAAGTTCCTGAGCGGTTTCGTGAAGTTCCTTCTAAAAATGTAGAGACGTTGCATGCAACGTCTCTACAAGATTGTTCCTTGCGGTTTGCGTATTTTATCCCATTGAAAAATTTGTCTTAATTTATTCCACCACCTCATTTACAGGGAATCGATCAATCAATTGCATAGCACGGTAAGCGTTACGCTGTAAAATATCCGGTAAATGGGGAACGTGGGGTATTTGTGATAATAAATCCAATGTCCTACGTAAAATCCGCACTACATCACCTTCATCTAAGGTGGTGTTTTGACACAATTCTACCCAGTCAGTTCCTAAAGCCCACTGTTCGACAATGGCAATTAAGCCAATATATCGATTTTCTAAGCCTACGGGTAATGCTACACCATGACGATACTGCACCTTTAACACAGCCCGACGGATTCGTTGTAAACTTGCCCAAGCTGCGTCTATTTCTGGCGAGAGGTTAAAGTTGACTCGACTATCGGGGCGGGGGCTTTCTGTGACTAAAGCAGCGATGACGGCGGCTAACTGCTGCGGATCTAAGTTGTTCAAATCACCGCTAGCTAAGGCTAAACCTAGCCATAGTTCATTTTCTCCGCGAATGGCGGCGGCGATTTGTCCTAGTTCTGTGGGGACTAGGTTATCTAAACAATTAAATTGCTGCAAAATGGTAATTAAGTTGAGAAATTCTTCCCAGTGACGTTGGGATTGTTGCTCGACTTGCGCCTGTAATTCTTGCAGTTCTTCTTGAAGTTCAGCGTAGCGTTCCCGTCGTTTGAAAAACTTCGCCACCTTACCTGATTGATACAGGGGATTTGCTTCTAATTGAGCCTGTACCGCAGTCATGCGACTGAGTTGTTCTGCTACTTCTGGGGAGAGGTGCAAGGATTCATCAGGGTCAGGGATAGTTTGAGCGATCGCATCTGTGATATCATTCCCACGATATGATTGACCCGGTTTAAACACCAACTCCTGGGGCGGGAGAATATTCTGTGGTACTTCCACCCGTGGTAATTCCGCATATAAATCAACTACATCCTCTGTAGCTGCTACATACCATCGGTTATCTTTCCCTAAGCACACCAAGTAGCTAGAATTACCAGCAGTAGGGGACTGACCCACTAAAACGGCGGTGATAGGCTCAGAGGTTGTAATATTTTTACCCTTAAGACTCAACATTGTGCCGCACACAGCAAAGTCCAAGAGCATTTTCACTTGTTCTCGTCTGGTTTCCTGGGCTTGTGCTTGCAGGGTTTTCAATAACTGGCGTTCTACTTTCAGGCGTTGACGCAGTTTTTCATAAATCGCCAGTTCATTTTCCGTAACGGAGGCGATTTGCTCCTCGATTGTGGCTAATTCGGCTTTAATTGCGTCAATTAACTCATAGTCTGGTCTTAAGTGTAACGTCGCCATGTACTGCCCGAAACTGCGCTCTATCAGTTCCCTGGCTTCTTCTAGGGTGTGGGTTTGCAGCAAGTTCAACACCATGCCGTAGCTAGGGGTAAACTGACTGACTAGCGGATCAGGTTTGGATGTGGCTAAATAGGAGGCTTCTTTGGCTCCTTCAAAGGGAGTTTGTACTGTCACTACATGACCTTGTTTATCCATCCCCCGACGGCCAGCCCTACCCGCCATTTGCAAAAATTCCGAGGCGTTTAATAGGCGGTGTCCGGTGTCGGTACGTTTGGATAGGGTAGATATTACGGTTGTCCTAGCGGGCATATTAATACCTGCGGCTAGGGTTTCCGTGGCGAATACGACTTTAATTAAGCCTTGTTGAAATAATTCTTCTACTAATACCTTCCAAGCGGGGAGAATTCCGGCGTGGTGGGCAGCTATTCCCCGATATAAGGGGGCAATTTGTCCTGAACGTCCGGCTTCGGGGTTACGGCTTAAAAATTCGTCGATTTGTCGTCGCAACACCTGAGATTCTTCATTATCTACCAGCCATAAGTCACCCACCTCTGCCACAGCTTTGTCACATCCCCGGCGACTGAAGATAAAGTAAATTGCCGGGAGCATATCCCGTTGCTGTAGCTGGTTTAGGGTATAGAGGATGCTGGGGGCTTCGGGTCTGCCATTTCTGCCTGTATCCCGTGGTCTTCTTTTACCTCGGTTGGCGAGACGGGGGTTAATTTTGGTTTTGCTGTCATTCAGCAGGGGAAATAACCCCTTGGGATTACAGTAGTGAAATTCTAAGGGGACGGGGCGAAAATCGGAGTAAATCAGGTCTGTGGGGCCGTGAACGCGATTTAGCCAATCGGTGAGTTGGTCGCTATTGGCAACGGTGGCGGATAGGGCTACCAGTTGCACTTCACGGGGACAATAAATAATCGATTCTTCCCAAACTGTACCCCGTTGGCGATCGTTCATGTAGTGGCATTCGTCTAACACCACCGCTTCTACATCTACCAAAGAAATCCCGACTTGTCCTATGGGTGTGCCATAGAGCATATTACGGAAAATCTCGGTAGTCATCACCAAAATCGGGGCATCTCTGTTAATCGAGGCATCCCCCGTTAACAAGCCCACCAAATCATACCCAAATTTATCGCGGAAGTCCCGTAATTTTTGATTGGATAACGCCTTTAAAGGAGTGGTGTAAAACACCCGTTTCCCTCGTGCTAGGGCGCGATAAATGGCGTATTCACCGACTAAAGTTTTGCCCGACCCTGTGGGCGCACATACGACAACAGAACGCCCCGCATTTAGCGACGCGATCGCATCTTTTTGAAATTGATCTAGTTCAAAGGGAAATATCAACCCTAAGTCTAGTTCTTGTGATGACGCGGGATAATTCACTCAATTACTATTTGCAACCGAACTGTTTACTATATTAACGAGTCTTTTGTCAACTTCGTTAGTGGGAATGGGGAATTGGGGATTGGGGATTGGGGACTGGGGACTGGGGAATGGGGACTGGGGACTGGGGATGAGGAAGCGGGGGAGCAGGGGGAGCAGGGGAGCAGGGGAGCAGGGGAAGACAAGGTAGACAAGGTAGACAAGGTAGAAATTCTGTCAACTGTCAACAGTCAACAATCCCCATTTTGAATTTTGAATTTTGTACGCCTTTGGCGTTCCCGCAGGGTATTTTGAATTGATTTGTCTCCCTCACTTCCCTAATTCTTGCGATCGCGCTGTGGCAGCTTTGACGGCTTCAATTAAGGCGGAACGAAATCCTGCCTGTTCTAATTTGGCTAAACCTGCAATTGTTGTACCACCGGGGCTAGTAACTCTGTCTTTTAGTTCTGCTGGGTGCATTTTGCTCTCTTGCAATAATTGGGCTGTACCCAACACGGTTTGTAATGCCAGTTGATTGGCAATTGTCCTAGGTAGTCCGGCGGCAACTCCACCATCGGCGAGGGCTTCTACTAATACTGCAACGTAAGCCGGGCCACTGCCAGATAAACCGGTAACTGCATCCATCAAGGATTCCGAGACTTCAACCACTTGCCCGACGGCGGAAAATATTTGCTGTGCTAACTGGTGGTGTTCGCGGTGGGTGTATGCACCGTAGCAAATCGCTGTCATCCCTGCGCCCACGGTGGCGGGGGTGTTGGGCATGGCTCGAATCACTGGTAATTCTGGGAATGCTGCTTCTAGTTGATTTAACGACACTCCCGCCAATATGGAAATGACTAGGGGTGAGTTGTCTGTAACTAAAATAATATCTGCTAATTCTTGAGCGATCGCTGTAAATACTTGTGGCTTTATTGCCAAAAATACCACTTCTTGGGCTTGACTGAACACCAGACGATTATCTGTAGTCACAGTCACGTCATATTTTTCTTGTAAAAAAGCTTGGCGTGTTGTTTGGGGTTCGCTGACTATAACTTCTGATGGGTGATAAATTCCACGCGCAATAAGGCGGGATAACAGCGATTCTCCCATTACCCCACCACCGATCAAACCAAATTTTTTAGTCATGAGTTATTAGTCATTAGTCATTAGTCATTAGTCATTAGTCATTAGTCGCAAACTTTCGGCTTTGGACTTGTGACTATAGACTATTGACTAATTTAACTTTATTGTGCCATGCGGTTGCCTTCGTTACCCCAATTTGGTGTGGGACTTGCAGGGCGAGAGGGACGTACTGGGGGTTGGGGTACTTCATGAATAACTCCACCTTGGGTGCTAACTTGCACACAACTAGGCGTAAACAAAAAGATACTTTCTCCGATGCGTTCTTGATGCCCATCTAGTGCGTAAGTTCCACCTGCAACAAAATCTACAGCCCGTTGAGCTTGATCAGGATCCATAATTGTCAAGTTCAAGACTACTGATTTACGCTCACGTAATGCTTGAATCGCCTGGGGCATTTCTTCAAATGTACGAGGTTCAAGCACTAATACTTCCGAAATCCCGTTAATTGCGCCTGGCATACCAATTACATTCCCCATTGTTGATTTTGATCCTGCTGCTACTTCATCACTAATTGTATTCACAGGTTCGCGCCAACGTCTATTGGCTGGGGCTGGTTCTGCTGGTGCTGGTTGGGGATTTTCCTGTTGATACAAGTTTTGGTAGTTATCTGTATCTGCCTCTTCTTCGTAGTATTCGTATTCTACCTGCTCGTTGAGACCTACAAAGTCTCGCAGTTTAGAAAATAGGTTGTTCATTTAGCTGCACTCCTTCTGCAAATTGCCCTTATATATCCGGTTCTTTGTTGATCTAGCCAATCGGAACCCTAAAAAGGCCAAACGGCCAATTAATTTTATCGCTATTTGTAGCATCTACTACTGCTATTGGCAATAAACTCGCGCTGCTGGTAAGGCAGTTACATTCACCTAGATATGATAATTGAGTGAGAATTATAGCTCAACAATCATCCGAAAGATAGTTGATTTTCTCCGAAATTTTCAAATATTTTATTTTTCTTAATAATATATTTTAAAGTGCCTGATTTTACCAATACGGTAGAAAATTGTCTGTACTCCTTGGGGAGTAGATTGGGCAGGGGAGGCAGGGGAGGCAGGAGAGCAGGGGAGCAGGGGAGCAGGGGAAGCGGAGGGGAAAAATCCAGTACCCATTACCCATTACCCAATCCCTTCCAATCCTCAATCCCCAGTCCCTTTAAGTACGGTTGCCAAACAAAATAGTCCCTAATCTAACCATAGTTGCCCCAGCTTGCACGGCTAGCTGGTAATCTCCTGACATACCCATCGACAACTCTGACATTTTGATGTGAGACCAATTTTGTTCAGTAATTTCTTTGGCTAAGTTGCGAGTGCTATTAAATACATAAGCAACTTCCGCATCGTTTAAACCGAGTGGCGGAATTGTCATTAAACCCTGAATTTGTAAATTTTTACATTGATTGAGTGCAGGTAAATCAGCTAGTAGTTCTGGTACACTCCAACCGGATTTATTGGGATCTGGGAGAATTTTCACTTGCAGACACACTTGGGGAGTGACTCCTAGCTGTTGCGCTAATTGATCTAAACGCTGTGCTAATTTCAAGTTATCTACGGAGTGAATCCAGTCAAATTGTTCTAGGGCTTTTTTAGCTTTGTTGCTTTGCAAATGCCCAATAAAGTGCCAAGTAATATCAGATAAGTCTTGCAACTCGGCTTGTTTATTAGCCGCCTCTTGAATGCGATTTTCGCCAAAATCACGGATACCGGCTGCATAAGCAGCGCGAATCACTTCAGCCGGTACTTGCTTAGTGACAGCAATTAACCGTACTGAAGGAGGAATGAATGCACGAATTTGAGTAATACGTTCGCTAATCGAACTCATCATTGGAAGGTGCGCTGGAAAACACTCTGAAGCTGATCGTACTCCTGTAAATGACCATGACGACGTAAAGTACGCAAACGATTTTCCAACAACATTCTCGCCTCGGTACGGCCTATAGGCTGAAATTTAACGCCTTTAATGTCATTCACCACCAAAAAAAATAAGCGTTGTGCATACAGTGTAGTGAACAAATCCTGGGCTTCATCAACCATGCAGATCCGATATAGCAAGCCCCAAGTTGGATGATTTATGTAGGTTTCTACGTTTTCTGGATTCATCTAGGGATCAAGTAGGAGAATAATATATTTTTTTGCAGTGAAATACAAACATTCAGACGATAATATCTCCCTGTCGCCAGAATATTTGTACATTCTTCATGTGTGAATTAGCAGATTTTACCCTTGAATCGTGCTTATTAAGACTTTATTCTAGTTCGCATGGGGGTAGATGTAGCTAGGGGTAGGGAAACAGCGAGGCTCAACAAAGGTAATCGTCTGATTTATCCTCATCTAATTGTTGAGCAGTTAGGCGATAAGACTGTTCACGCGATCGCTTTTTGGCTGAGTTGGCGATACAGAAAAGTTATCACTGGTTTGTGGGCAGTTGCTACTTACAATGCAATACACCCTGTGAAGTAGCTGAGGGTAACAGCTCACGCTCATCTGCTGTTTACTCTGTTGACTCTGACATCTCTCTATGTTGCCATAATTATCGCTCGTTAGAGCAAAATAGCCAACAGGGGAATTTTCCACATAACTGTTTGTGATAACA
>NZ_CAWMSA010000020.1:97388-98924 GCF_963870205.1 Anabaena sp. CA = ATCC 33047
GTCGGCAACTATGCCCGCGCCTACTTGCCCCCAGACGGTGTTGTGTGGGGAGTGGGGGGTTAGTAGTAGGGTGCGGATGAAAATATTTAAGTCTAGGTTGCCTCGCGCATCTAAATAGCCACAAGAACCATAAAATAAACTGCGGCGCACGGGTTCTAATTCTTCGATAATTTCCATACAACGGACTTTAGGACAGCCTGTAATTGTACCACCGGGGAATAAGGCACGAATTAAGTCTATGGGGGTGCGATCGCTTCTCAATTTTCCTTTAACATTACTCACTAGGTGCATCACATGACTATATCTCTCTATCGTCAGTAATTCATTGACGCTGACTGTTCCCCATTCACAAACTCGCCCTAAATCGTTCCGTTCCAAATCTACCAGCATGATGTGTTCTGCTCGTTCTTTGGTGTTGCTGAGGAGTTCTTGCGCTAATTGCTGATCTTGTTCTGGAGTTATACCACGCGATCGCGTCCCGGCGATGGGTCTGGTTTGGGCTTGTCCATTTTGCAACATGACTAACCGTTCTGGGGAACAGCTGATGACTTCTCCCCAAGGGGTGCGCCAATAACTCGCAAAGGGTGAAGGATTGATTTTGTGTAACGCTTGGTAAATTAACCAGCCATCAGCCGAGGTAGTCGCCGCAAATCGCAAAGATAGGTTTGCTTGAAAGATGTCCCCGGCTTGAATATATTTTTTCGCCCTATTGACAGATGTCTCATAATCTGCTTGAGATGTGAAAAATTTCGGTGCCACCGGATGAGAGGATGCTGGGGTGAAATACTGAAGGGAATTTACTGTATTGATGTTAACTAAACGCCATTCTAACTCATCTAACTCAGTAAGATTACTAGCGGCTAACCAGAGAATTTGTTGTGTATGATCTAAGACGGCAAAAGCTTCGGGTTCATACCAAAAAGCCACAGGAAACGGTAAAGAGTCAACTTTGTTGTGGGGTAGTTGTTCAATTTCCCAGGCGACATCATAACCTAGCCATCCTAGCCAACCACCGATGAAGGGGAGGTGTGTGGGTGGGGGGGATAAGGCAGCAGGGGAGGCAGGGGAGGCAGGGGAAGCAGGGGGAGAATTGCTACTTTGTCCTCTAGATTGCAACAATTCCTGTAGAAAAGGCAGAATACGCCCTAATTTTGGTGTCCACATCTGGGGGACTCCGTTGATTATCCGAGGCGCGCCGGCACAAATAGAATAGCGACTGAGTTGGGGTTGGTTGGTGGGTGTGGGGTAGGGACTTTCTAAGAGTGTAGCGATTCCGGGTGTAGTTTTGGGGTGAAATAGGGCAGAGAAAATTTCTGAACCAGTACGATTTTCTAATGGAAGCGATCGCCAATACCACATAATAGTCATTAGTTATTAGTCATTGGTCATTAGTCATTAGTTATTAGTCATTAGTTATTAGTCATTAGAGGATGTCTGAAAAGTATTGTTATTAACAGCAAAGTCTCTTAAACCTAACCCCCCAGCCCCCCTTCCCTACCAGGGAAGGGGGGTTTAAAAGCCTCTCTCCTTGCAGGG
>NZ_CAWMSA010000020.1:99008-153262 GCF_963870205.1 Anabaena sp. CA = ATCC 33047
TAGTCATTAGTTATTAGTCGCTGGTAAAAGTTCTTCTCCCCAGTCAACAGTCAACACTCTCATTGTTTCCTTAAACTTGATTGCCTAAAGCTAGTCTGACTCCCCAGAATAGGGTTAAAGTAGCGATCGCTAGCCAATCCCATGATTTTAAACGTAAATCATGCCAGGGTACTCGGTGTTCGTTGGGACTGGTAAAACCACGTACCATCATCGCGCTAGCCATTTGTTCGGCACGTAAAAGTAAATTTTCTAATAATCTTTCGGCGACAATCATCCAAACTTTAAAAGCACCTTTTAAACCTAATTTTTTCCAATTAATCGCCCTTGTCATCACGGAACGGACTAAATTCTGCACTTCTTCTAAGACTAAGGGAATAAAGCGTAAAGATAAAGTTAAAGTTAATGTAATTTCGGTGACAGGTATTTTAAATCGTCTCAGAGGTTGCATTAAACTTTCTATACTAGCCGTGATTTCTTCTGGCGCGGTTGTGAGAAGATATAAGTGAGTGCTGTAGATGACAGTAAACAAAATCGTACTCAAGCGCGTTGCTAAATCTAGTGAACGGCGAGTAACTTTTACAGGGCCTTTTTGAAATAAAACATAGCTATAACCTGTGCTACTGGTGACGGCTTCGGCAACATCTGGAGAATTATTAGTGTTAGCTGGCTGAAGAATTTGGGCGTTAACTGGTAGGCGTGGCTGATAATCTACACGTAAGCCATCGGGACTGATAGCTGCGATCGCAAACACTAAAAATGCTAATGTTAATAACCAGCCCATCTGTTGCTGCCATACTCGACGGGGAATTCTGGCAATTAAGGTAAAGATAATCAATAGTGCTACCAGTAATACACGCCATTGATTATTAGCGAAACTGTAACTGGTCAAAAAGCTCATCAACCAGATAAACTTAACTCGTGGATCGAGTTTGTGCAGCCAAGTTTGAGGTTGTTCGAGATAAAGCCCTAGAGGTAGCGATCGCAGTAAATCCATGTTAAGTTAACACTCAATAGTCAATAGTCAACATTCAATAGTTATAACTAACTTCACCATTGACCACTGACTACTAACCCATCTTAAACGCGAGTTGCGCGGTTGGTGCTACCAACTTCCATATCCCTGACTTTTTTACTCCGCCATAACAAACGAATGGGAGTCCCCTTAAAACCGAGTTGTTCGCGGAATTGTCTTTCAATGTAACGGCGATAGTTATCATTGAAGCGTTTAGCATCATTGACGAATAGGGCAATTGTAGGCGGTTGAGTGCTGACTTGCGTACCGTAATAAATTCTGCCTTGTTTGCCACTGCGTGAGGTTGGGGGAGAATGCCATCTCACCGCATCTTCTAAAACTTCGTTAATTACCGAGGTACTCACCCGGCGTTTATGTTCCGCCGCCCCTTGATTTACCAATGCTAAAATCTTTTCTACCCGTTGTCCGGTTAAGGCACTGACATAGATAGTGTCTGCCCATTCGGTGAAATGTAGTCTAGCTTCGAGATTTTTTTCGTAGTCGTAAATCGTATAGGAGTCTTTTTCGACAGCATCCCACTTATTAACAACTATAACACAAGCGCGACCTTCTTCAATAATCCGCCCGGCTAATTTTTGGTCTTGGTCAGTGACACCATCTAAAGCATCTAAAACTAATAAAACCACATCTGCGCGACGAATTGCTTTAAAAGCGCGATTAATACTAAAGAATTCCGTCCCGTATTCCACATTTTTCTTTTTGCGAATTCCGGCGGTGTCAATCAGACGGTAAGCTTGCCCGTCTCGTTCGAGAAAAGTATCAATTGCATCGCGGGTGGTTCCAGAAATCGGACTAACAATCACCCTTTCTTCACCCACGAAAGCATTCAATAAACTAGACTTACCAACATTAGGCCGTCCGACAATAGCAATTTTAATTTCATTATTTTCCGGGACATCGGTAACGACGGGGATGTGTTTAATGAGTTCATCGAGTAACTCACCTGTACCGTTGCCATGAATTGCCGAAATGGGGTATGGTTCACCTAAACCCAGTTGCCAAAATTCCGCAGCTTGAATTAATCCTTGTTCTGGGGATTCGCACTTATTCACCGCCAGTAACACAGGGACTGGCTGTTGACGTAACCATTCGGCGATTTCTTCATCAGCCGAGTTAGGCCCTGTTTGACCATTAACAACAAAAATAGCCGCACTAGCTTCAGAAAGGGCTGCTAATGCTTGTTGACGAATCAGGGGGAGAAATTCCGTATCATCGTTAAATACTAACCCACCAGTGTCTACCACTAAAAACTCGCGATCGCCCCAATAGGCTGGTAGATAAGTGCGATCGCGCGTTACACCCGGTTCATCATGGACAATCGCCGTTTGTTCCCCGGCGAGTCGATTAACCAGGGTAGATTTGCCCACATTTGGGCGACCGATAATAGCAACAATTGGCAGTCCCATAAACCTAGGGTAATTGAGAGGAGAGAAAAGACACTATATCACATTTTTCATTATAGGGGATTGGGGACTGGGGATTGGGGGATGGGGATTGGGGATTGGGGACTGGGGATTGGGGGATAAATCAATTCAAAATTCAAAATTAAGGAATTTCGGGGACACTTACCCTTCAGACAAATTAACAACGAAGTTCTTAACTCTCCGCGTACCTCTGCGTTTACCTCCGCGCCCCTCCGCGTTTGAAACTTCAACCCTACCTCTCAACTCCATTCTCTCAACAATTGGTGTCAATTTATACGATTTTAAATTTCTCCAGTCGTTATACTCATTGTTAGGTTCTACCTGGGAAATGTGAAGTGGCTTTGCCACTTCTTTTTATGGGTGCAATTGCCTGTTGAAAAAAGTAAAAAGTCATGTTGAGGCACTTTTTACTTTTTATTTTTTAGTCATTAGACATATCATCACGCCATTTAGCTTGATTTTCTCGCGTTTCTGCTTCAGGCGATCGCGCCAATATCCAAGTCTTCCAACGCAAAGGTTTTTGCAGTTCCAAATGCTTAATTAACTGCATAATAGACACATCGACCTTAGTTGGAGACTTTAAATCAAAATTCATCGTCTGTAAAATTGTAGCATTATCCTTAATTAAATGCTGCACAACAATATTAGTTAACCACAACACCAAATTATTGGATAACCAACCTCTTAAACCTTTACGCTTCTTAGTTAAAAATATAGTTTGAATTTCCGATTTACCCCCCTCAAGCATTCGTAAAGTTAACATGATATGTAAATGTAATGAATCTGTACCAACGCTAACAGTAAAGGTGCTACCATACCAATAGGAAATACTGTAAAAATTTTTCTTGTAAGAACGCAACAATTTAAAGAACCCAGTCTGTTTATTGTTGTGTCTAGGTTTAGTAAAAATAATGGCATTTTGATTGAGTTCCTGTTTTTCAAAACTAATATCTAAAGGCAATTTCTCAACAACATGAAAATGTTGAATATCAATAGAATTAATCATGAATACATGAGGGTGACAGTTAATCACAAACCGTGAACCAAGAACACTTTCACAGTCATGAAATTCTAACTCTGGCACAAATGGTATAGGTTGTCTAGGATTTTCGCCAGTCCAAACCCAAATTAAGCCATATTTTTCGGCTGTCGGCCAAGTTTTTAACTTTAAAGGTAGGGGTTCTTCTAAACAGGGAATTTCTACACATATACCCTGATAGTTAAACTTCCATTGGTGAAAACCACAGCGTAATTCATTACCTTCTACAGTACCTTCTGCCAAGTCAGCACCCATGTGTGGACAGTAAGCATCTGCAATTACGGGTTGTTTGTCTTCACCACGATAAATTACTAATTTTCTGCCCAAAATTGTTAAAGGTTTTACCTCACCTACAAGCAAATTTTGAGATGGTATTACCCAATACCAACCTTCAATAAAACGTTCTGGATTATTGAAAGTTTTAGGTTTTAGAGTTGGTCTAATGTGTAGAGAATTGTCATCCATTTTTTAGGTTTCACTGTTCAGTGAAGCGGTTGCTTTACAAATAGCATGAGGAGATTCACAAAACAGTTATTTTGAGTACGGTAATGCTAAAATACACAATTGAAATAATCTGCTTGTATGGCGAGAAATTTTAGTTAAGACTACAATCAGACAACTTGTGAAAAAAAACAAGTTAGTAGTAAGGACTTTAGTCCTTAGCAAAACAAATAACCCCGATATCTCAAAGACATCAGGGTTATGAATATATAGTAATACTCTGTAGAAAAAATTAAGCTACTGGATAGCCAGCAGCAGCTAAAGCATCTTTAATAGCTGTTTCTGATGCTGTTGATTCTACATTAACAAGTTTAGTCTGTGGATCAGCTTCAACTATCGCCTCAGCATCAACTGATTTTACTGCATTAGTAATTTTGCTTGCACAAACAGAACAAGCCATGTTGGGAACTGTGAGGTTAATTGTCATAGATTTACGAAAATTCAGCAGTCTGCGCTTTGATCATATCTGGGAAATAGCTGACAATATAGCTCAAATGGCGACATAAACGGGAGATTTCGCGAAAAAACTATATAAAAACTCAGTGCAATTTCATTGATTTGGTCATGAGTTATACTATTTGATTACGTTGGTTTGAGTCAGGGAATGAATTCAAGTGAGGTACAGTCAGTTAGAATTGAACGCAGATGAACGCAGATGAACGCAGATAAATTATCAGTTATTGTTACAAAACGTCTTTAGTTTTCGTTGTGTGGTAATTATTAGGCATTCTCTCAAAATTTCTATCTGAATTGTTAATTAAATATTTAGACATAAGTTGCTAGACTAATCCCAATCCTTAATCTTCATTAAGTCGTAGTCAGTCACCCATGCCAAGCGATCGCTTAAACAAGAATGACTACAGTCAGTGTTCCAATTCCTAGAGGTGACAGTATCATCAATGGTGGGTGATTTCCATTCGATGACATAAAACCATGATTGGTTAATTAGCTGAATACCAAGCACTGTCCGCAGTTTTGGAATGTTGCCAGCAAAGCGAAACTCAACTAACTCCCCCAGTCTAAAAACAGGTTTTTCGGGAGTTACAAGGTGTAGCCTACCAGTACCCGTGATTTCGCTTCCTGATGTATAGATAATGTTTTTACCAATGGCGATCGCATAATTCCATCCTTCTTGTTCCCACTGCATCCCGCAACAATAAGCAAAAATATCAGTATTCATCACGTAAACTCTTTCTAATAAGCCAAATATTGGCATAGATAGTTTTCGTCCCCAAGGAGGAGAAATATACCAACAGGTTTCTAAAGCATTGATTTGGTTAATCATTTCTTTGAATACCTCTGTTTGGTTGCAAAAAGTTCAGGTTTACTATATTTAGTCGCCGTAATGATGCACTGATTGAGTAATTTAAAAATACCTGAATGACTCATAAATAGGATGAGAGGAATCAGAAGAGATTTTTGGAGTTTTCGGTAATATAATGAGAGTGTATTTCTCTCTATAGTGATGAGGTTGATAGAATTGACGGGTTATCTGTCTCCTGATTTGTAGGTAGGCAGAGGAAAAAACCAGTCTCATGGTTGACGGTGAAAATTGTTCATGCAGTACAGTGAGCGTGATCTAGATTTTTGATAAAGAATTGTATTCGTGAGATAACAGATACTTCTTTATCTACCTATACTGGAATGTATTCCTACAGTTTGCCATTAGCACTAGGAGGTGCCAAAATGGTTCATACTTACGAGGTGTTAGTTGATATCAAAGAATTTGCCGATACAACTAACAGTAGCTGTCAATGCGGAACGTCCCGATACGAAATTAGTGCAGAATCAAGACAAAAAGCTGATTATATGGCTCGGAGTCAAGCTAGATACGAGCATCCTCATGGTACAGAATATGATGTCAGGGTGACAAGACTGCTGAGTTAACACTCTGTTAATTGTAAAGATTTCGCTAACTGAAAATCAGGCTGGATAGCAGTATTTACTCAAGTAAAGTTAAGATTTATCTCGACAGCCATTAGTGAGGTTGTTGGCTTGTTTCCAGAATACTGCTAATACAGCCTCTAATAATGAATAGTTTGTAATTCATAATTGCTGACTTTGAGGTTGTGAATTTGATTTTATCTATGATTTACTTAATCAATGTCTGGCTGAATATCTCAAATACCAATAAATTAACCCAGCTAAAATTGCAAAAACAGAATTAAGTAAAAGCCGACTGACTATAAACGATAAAACATCAGGATAAAAAAGCTGTGATAACCTTAAAGGGCTGATAATTCTTGCTAACAGAAATAACCCAAAAATGGCATTACCACCTAACATGAGGGCAAAGAATATTAAACCCCTTTGCCAGTAACGATGTTGAGATGTTCTACCAGATATTAATTTAATTGGGGGTTTGTTCTGCACCTTTCTAAATAACCCTTCCATACGCCAAAACATCCACAACAGCAAAGGAAATAAACCATAGCTGAGATACTGTAGAGGTGGTGAGTAACGCCAAGCACTAGAAAGGACATTTACCAAAGCGTGAAAGATAACAGAATTAACCCAAGCCTGAAAAATTAAATTTTTGTAGCGATTTAATCGCACATTAGCCGCAAAATATAGTCCTAAAGCATAGCCCCAAGGTGCGGAAAACATTGCATGGACTGGTGTGCCGATTGTGCGGTCAAGGATGGATGCTGTACCATGAAATAAATAAATCCAGTTTTCTTCGGCTGTGAATCCTAAAGCCGCAGCTATGGTAAATAAGTAAACAGTGCTGGCGCGTAGGCGATGCGGACGTTGAAAATAGTAGGTGGGTACAATGACTGCGGCTAGCTTGCAACCTTCTTCTATTGGGCCTATTTGTATAATTTGTCTGAGGGCAATGCCAGGAAGATAACGCTGGACTTGTTGCCAGTTTACAATGGCATTAGCGATATTTTCAAAAACTATTTGTAAGCCAAGGGCAACAAAACCAGATATAGCCCCAACCACAAAGAACAACAATAAGTGTCTCACAGGTGGGGCAAAATCAGCACGATAATAGTAATATGCCAAAAATACCAGTGTGGGAATTGTCGCCCACAGCACCAACTCAAAATCAGCCACGTACCTGAGCAATTATAGTCCGGTGACGGGGGCTGTTAGGGGTAATTGTCGGTGTTTGGAAACCAGCCTCTACCAAAGCTTGCTCAATATCCAAAGCAAAATATTGATCTAAATACGGTTCTGTACTTTTCAGCAATGTCAAAATGTAGGGCGGCATTTTCTTATATGCTTCCGCTTGGGGATTCATATCCATAATGCCAATGTAACCGCCCGGACGCAATACCCGCCGCACCTCTGCAAAAATCTGGCGGGTGGCTGACTGGGGTAATTCATGACATACCAAGAAAATCGAGACAAAATCAAAACTAGCATCTGGTAAACCAGTAGATTCACCTGCGGCGTGAACCCAGTTGATATTTGCTTGATGCTGTTGGGTGCGATAGTTGGCAACGGCTAAGAAATAGGGAGACAAATCTAAACCTGTGACTTTAGCTTGGGGATAAAGTTCTTGTAATGCAAATGTGCTTAACCCAACGCTACATCCCAAGTCAAGGATATTTTGTGGTGCTTGGGGAATTTTGGCTTTAACGATATCGTGGTAACTTTGGCGTAGTTTCGCATCGCCTTGCGCTTCTGCATCCGGCCAAATTTTAGCATGGACGGCACGCGCAGCCACTTCTAACTCAAAGGCAGCTAACCAACAAAGGTCTCCTTGTTCATAACCGTGGAATGAAGTGAGATAATAATCTGGGTAGGTGATTTGAGGATTTTGGATTTGGTCTAAGTCTGATGTCCAATCACGCGCTTGTAGGGTTTTGACTTCTTGCGTCCAAGGTACACCAATTTTCTCTGCCCGTTTAATCATCATTTGACGGGCTTGGTGTTTGGCGAGGTTTGCTAAAGGTTTAATTGCTAATATTCCGTTTATCAAGCGGGAAGCTATGCTAGGAGCAGTGTTTACAGCAGCAGTCATAATTCAATTTGGAGTTAACAGCCTGATTGTACTTATGACATACTCGCCGGATGCGAGTCTAGTCTGTTGTCGGGTGGAGATTTGTTTGTAGTAAGGACTTTAGTCCTTAGAAAATCAAGCTTGTAGGGTGCGTCAGAGTAGATAATTCGGTAATAATTTACAGATTATTGACATCTGACGCACCTTACTTATGTGCTGATGTGCTGTGGATGTTAGCGTCGATATTCGTCGCCACAATCACCGATTAGCTGATACAAATCGCGTGACTGATGAGATATAGTGTTGATGCGATCGCAATCTTCTGCATCTAAACTAAAACTAAACACTTTGGCGTTATCTTCTATATGTTCAGCTATCCCCAGCCTCGCACCAACGATAACACCACCCACGGTTGGTTGATCTAAGATGTAACGCACCGCAACGTTAGCAATACTCACCCCATGCTTATCAGCTATTTGCTTCAAGGTAGATAACAATTCTTGAAATAATCGCCAACCACCCCAACCATCAATCATATTTTTGTATTTTCGCAAGCTGACTGTAGTTAAATCAAAACCTCGTGGTTCTGGCTTACCTAAATATTTTTCTGATAGGAAACCACCGCATAATGTACCATAAGTAAACAGTTTAATGTCATGCTGTTGACAAAACTTGACCATATTTATTTCTGGACGGCGGTCAACTAAAGAAAATTGCACTTGGTTAGATACAATTTTAATACCTGCTTCTGTAATAATTTGCAGGTGTTCTGTGTCAAAGTTTGTCAAAGCCAAATGTTTAATTTTGCCCTCTGTTTGCAATTCTGCCATATATTTGAGGGCATCTAAATAATTTTTATCTTGATATTCCCACCAGTGAAACTGCATCAAATCTAAAGATTCCACATTCATTCTTTTTAGGGAAATATCAATATTTTCCTCAACCAATTTTTTCGTCATTTTACCAGGACGTGGCACCCATTTAGTAAAGGCTTGAATCTGAGATAAAGACTCTTTTCCCCGGTTAGCAACCCATTGACGGCGAAATTCCCCAATAAAATCTTCTGCTGGTCCATAATGGTCTGCTAAATCCCAAGTTGTATAACCTGCATCCACATATTTAAACATAGTTTCAATGGCAGCTTTGGGATTAATTCGACCATGTGCGCCGGACACTTGCCACATTCCATTTAATATCCGACAAATGTTTAAATCTGAGGTAAATTGTAAACGGCTTTCTGCTGGTAATATCATTGTTTTCTATGTGGGTATTGGGAATTATTTCCAGTCTGTTTCTGCTTGTTCGAGAACATAAGCAGCGACATCCTGAATTTCTTGCTCAGTCAGACGTTCTTTGTAAGCTGACATATTATTTTTACCATTGGTGACAATTGATTGAATTGCCTCTATGGAATCCATACCATATTTCTTAAGTGCTTTCTTATGTAGGTTTTTACCACGCCTAATAATGTTACCACCATTAATATGACACCCGGCACAGTGAACTTCAAAAATTTTCGCGCCGTTGGCTGTGTCTGCTGCGTTTACAGGTGACGGGAAAGTGGTAGTAATCAACAATATAGTCAATACTAATGTGAGGAATTTTTTCACGGTGATTTTACCTGTTAATTAGTCGTGATATACACCGTTATTTATCTTGCCATAAATAGGCGTTATCTCACACATTATCAGTTATTTGTGAGATAGATACCCGACTTCTCAAAGCAGTCGGGTATCTGGTGATTAAAACATCTCTTACCCCAGGTTCTATCTTCAGACAGTGCCTAAACTTAAAACCTCACGCCATAATGGCCATATAAAACCATGTCTAGAGAAATTAATCCAAATTAGCTAAATAGTAAGAGTTGGATATGACTAACAATATCAAAGACAGAATTCAATCTGATTTGCAGCAAGCCAAAGCAACGGGTCAGTTAAGAAGTGAACGTATCCGTGAGATTGTAAAATCAGCAGTGGCTCAATTATCTTCTGAGTTTAAAGAAGGTTCGAGTGAAATTCGTACTATTGTCAAGGATGCGGTGGCAGCCGTAGTTGATAACTTACAAGACAAAGGTACGGAATTAAAAGAAGAAGTTACAGCATCAATAGAAGGTGCGATAGAAGGTGTTAATACTAATAGACACGCAGCTATTGTTAAAACTCAGTCAGAATTGCAAAAACTACAAGCTCAAATCGATAGCGAAGAAGAAAAAATTCAACAAGATGTTGATGGAATTTTAGCAGAGATTCAAGAAACTGGTAAGGAAAAAACTTCTAACGTGAAAAGTGCGATTGAATCTGCTGTTGATACTATCAAGAGTAGCGAAGAAGTCGCACTATTAAAGAAACGCTACGCGCAGTTACAAGCGCAGTTAGCCATTGTGCGCGCTAACATGGCTGCACGTTACGGTGGACGTGGTGATGAGGTGCAGAATTATCTAGAGGAAGCCAAAAACTGGTACAATCAAGCTCGACCCCAAGCTGAGGCTTTGGCTACTCAGGTAGAACAGAAGCGATCGCAACTAGATGATAAACTCGGCGAAGCTGGTACAATTGTTGCTCAAAAAGAGCGTCAAATTAAACATATCTTGCGAGATTTACTACTAGCAACTGCTGATTTGTTCAAAGATAAAGAACCGACTGATAAAGAAGTTGTTCATAAATAGAAATAGAACCCCGACTTTTTTGAGAAGTCGGGGTTCTGGGTATTACCTTAATAAGTACCCCTACCTGCATTTAATTGTTCTTCATGTTTGGCAATTACCCAAATTGCGTGAATACTACCCGGTAGCCAACCTAAAAGGGTGAGCAGAATATTAATTACTAAGGTTGGCCCTACTCCAACTGTTAAGAAAACACCTAATGGTGGGACTAATAAACCCAGAAGAAAACGTACTAATTTCATAAGATTGTTGTTTTTGAAACTTTATTTACTCAGATTGTCTTTAATTCACCAAGTTACTAACTCCATCTCAGGAATTAATTTGATTTAAAATTAGGTGAAATAAAGACGTATTGTGGTTATCTAGAAGGCAATTCGCCTTGATTTTCCACGTTGCCACTTAAAGCTAGATTTTTCTCTGCAAAGTATTTGGTGATAAAGGTGTTAGCGAAAGATAGAACAACAGGGCCTAAAATAAAGGCAATAATCCCATGAACACTAAACCCAGGAACTAAACCTGCTGCCAATGAAAAACAAATACCATTGACGACGAGTGAAAATGCCCCTAAAGTTAAGAAATTCAATGGTAAGGATAAAGTGGAAATTATTGGCTTGATTGAGCCGTTAATTAAACCAATTACTACACCAGCAATTAAAGCGGCTGGAAAATTAGCCAGGTTCACACCAGGCACAACTAAATCAACGATTAGTAGACTTAGGGCTGTAGCTAGAATTGTGAGAAATGTTCCCAACATTTTTTTACCTAAAAATCAGAAAAAGATAATTGGCGTTATCTTCTCCTATCTTTAAATATTGGGCAAAACCTTAGCATCTCTTGTCAGATAGATTGTGTTTCTACCAATGGGACTATTTTATAATTGATAGCAAATTGCATTATATTAGTAGGGTGCGTAAATATGAACAGATTTTGTTATCTGACGCACCCTACCAAGCACTGTAGAGACGTTGCATGCAACGTCTCTACATCATTCATTTGGTGTAACTTCGTAGAGAATTGGTATCAGTACCAAGTGTGTTGAGAAAGTAAGGACTTTAGTCCTTACTACGAACTTGAGCTTTGATTTATTGCTTGACTGCTTTCATTGATAAACTAATACGTTTTAATTTTTCGTTGACTTCTAATACCCGTACTTTCACAACTTGACCGACTTTGACAACTTTTTTGGGATCATCAATATATCTGTCGGCGAGTTGGGAGATATGTACTAAACCATCTTGATGTACACCAATATCCACAAATGCACCAAAATTAGCAACGTTGGTGACTATTCCCTCTAGTTCCATTCCCACCTGTAAGTCGCTAATTTCTTTAATTCCTTCTTTAAAGGTGGCGTATTTAAATTCTGCACGGGGGTCTCTACCGGGTTTTTCTAGTTCTTTGAGGATGTCGCGCAGGGTGGGTTCACCAACTGTATCGGTGACGTATTTTTTTAAGTTGGCTTTTTGCAGTTTCTCGGCAATTTGCGTGACTTGATTTAAGGGTACATTTAAATCGGAGGCGATCGCTTGCACAACTGGATAACTTTCTGGATGCACTGCTGTATTATCTAAGGGGTTGTCTCCGTTGCGAATGCGAAGAAATCCCGCCGCTTGTTCAAATGCTTTTGGCCCTAATTTGCTCACTTTCAGCAGTTGTTGCCGATTTTTAAACGCTCCGTTCTGGTTGCGATAACTGACTATATTATTAGCAATTGTCGGTGTAATTCCCGAAACAAAAGTTAACAATTCTTTAGATGCGGTGTTTAAGTCTACACCAACGTAGTTAACGCAACTTTCTACAGTTTCATCTAATTTCTTCTTCAGCAACTTTTGATCCACATCATGCTGATATTGTCCTACACCTATGGATTTAGGGTCAATTTTCACCAATTCTGCTAAAGGATCTTGTAACCGCCGACCGATACTAATAGCACCACGCACTGTTACATCTAAATCGGGAAATTCTGCGATCGCAACTTTACTGGCAGAATAGATAGATGCACCAGACTCATTGACTATTACTTTAATCGGTTTATGTTCTAAGGCTTGTAATACTTGCGTGACAAACTCATCTGTCTCGCGGGAAGCTGTACCATTGCCAATAGCGATTAACTCAATGTGATATTTTTCAATGAGATGTTTGAGAGTTTGCGCCGCTTTTGTCCGTTGTTCAGCACCTAGATGGGGGAATATCGCCTGATATTCTAAAAATTTGCCAGTTTGATTCATAATAGCCACTTTACAACCAGTTCTGAACCCTGGATCTATGGCTAAGGTTGGTTTCATTCCCGCCGGTGCAGATAACAATAATTCCCGCAAATTGGCTTCAAAGGTTTTAATTGATTCAATGTCAGCATAGGTTTTCTTGTCTGCAATTACTTCACCTATTAGGGAAGTTTTCATCAGACGGTTGAAAGCATCTTTGAGCATTGCTTGATAAAAATCCCGAATTTCTCGGACTTTGGCTTTAATTTCTTGGGATTCTAGATAGGAAAGGACAAAATCTTCATCAAAAGCAATATCGTAGTTTAATACTCCCTCAGCTTCACCCCGACATAATGCCAACATATTATGAGGGGCGATATTTTTGACGCGATTTTGATAATTGCGGTACATTTCAAACTTAGTTGTACCTTCAGGATAATCATCTTTGATGCGAGAGACAAATACGCCATCTTCTAGGAGATAATCGCGAATATATGCTCGTAAATCGGCTTTTTCTGCGACTTCTTCCGCTAAGATGTCAGATGCACCTTTTAAAGCTTCATCTGCTGTTTTTACGCCTGTTGTTTCCGAAATATATTTTGTGGCTTCTTGGTTGAGGTTAGCAGCAACCGAATTTTTAACATTTAAAGATTTGATGAATTCTGCGAGAGGTTGCAAACCTTTCTCTCTGGCGATAGTGGCGCGAGTGCGTCGCTTGGGGCGATATGGTAGGTATAAATCCTCAAGTTCAGTTTTTTGTAAACAAGATGAAATTTTGGCTTGCAATTCGTCTGTCAGTTTACCTTGTTCCGCGATCGCTTTTAAAATTACTGACTTCCTGGCTTCTAATTCTGTTAAGTATGTATACCTATCAGCCAGTTCACGCAGTTGAATTTCATTCATTTCACCAGTGCGTTCTTTGCGGTAACGCGCGATGAAGGGAACTGTTGCACCCTCAGCCAAAAGTTCTAGGGCGTTTTGTACCTGATAAGATTTTAGTTCTAGTTCAGTTGCCAGTGTTTGAGGAATGTCCAGCATTGGGTGTCTAATTTAAAAACGTGATTCCTAAAGGTAATTATGCTCAGGAGTTGTGACAACAACAAAAGCAAGTGTTAAGCTAATTTACTATATGATTGCCAAAACTTTACAAACATTTCAATTATTTTAAGTAATGTATTGTGGGATAAATAGCTTAGATGTAAGATCAACCACACACACAAAAACAGATTTGATCACAGCAGATGAAATCTGGCAATTTTGAGTTTGGAGGTAGGTATAAATGCCTTTGTTGTTTTTGATTCCGTTAGTTACAGGTTTAGCTACTGGTTACATATCTAAAAAATGTCATGACGAAATTGCTTACCTTGTGAGTATATTTACAATTCTCAGTTTAATTCTCAGTTTGGTTTTAGCACCTTGGCCGATTCAACTTGTACTGTTAATTGCGGTACTGGCTAGTACTAATAAGTTTTTAAAGCAAATAAATTAAGCCAAATCGAGAAAGATGATAATGATCGCGATCGCCACAAACAACGTCTTTCTGCTTTCATACTTCTGATGCTGACTTATCAGCCAAAATAGCTCATGTTTTTGCTCGCACACCCTCCAGACAAGAATTCAGTACAATAAACGTAAATCCACATAAGTATATATGCTTAAGAAGCATAGTCTGAGGGTGTGTGAGGCGATCGTGGCTAACTTTATACTAAATAATACTATTTTTGTCAATCGTTGTTAGTATTTTTCTCTCAGTATTTTATTAATAATTGTGGATTTTTGGGCAATAACACTGTAAAAACTCTCACATTGAGTAAGTTATCATGTCAGTTGTTCACGTATCTCACAATCACCCATGAAAACACTCTTGTCTGTAGGTTCGGTCTTCAGGAGCATTGTATGATAAATCACTAAACAAATCTAGTAATTTTCAGACTGTAGATATGTTAAAACCTGATCATGTTTTTGACTTGTGAATTTAACTAACTTTGTGGATATGCTCAAGCACCTGAATTTAGAAATAAATCCACAAACACAAGCTTATGTATGCTATTCCAGAAGACAACCCAACTAAATCAACTATCTCAAGCCTGTATGCAAACACCTACTACAGATAATTCCTCTAATTCCGATGGAATAATTGCATCGATGCTGGATCAAATTACTCCACTAATTTTAACCTATAATGAAGCCCCAAATATTCAGCGCACCCTTGACCATCTCACCTGGGCGAAAAATATTATAGTTATTGATAGTTATAGTACCGATACAACGCTGGAAATTCTTAACTCTTATACACAAGTCCAGGTATTTAAAAGAAAATTTGACACCCATGCCCAACAGTGGAACTACGGATTAGAACAAGTGCGATCGCCTTGGGTGCTGTCTCTAGATGCAGATTACATCGTCACGGAGGAGCTAGTTGCAGAAATGTCAGCTTTACCAGTAGATGGCATAATTGACGGCTATTTTGTGCAATTCAAATATTGTGTACTAGGTAAACCAGTCCGTAACACTAGAATACTTCCCCCCCGTCAAGTTCTATTTCGCAAAAGCAAAGCCATTTATATTGATGATGGACATACGCAAATTTTGCAGCAAACAGGTAAATCAACTTTACTCTCTGCTTACATATACCATGATGACCGCAAACCGTTAAGTCGCTGGTTATGGTCACAAGAACGCTATACAGTGCTGGAATGCAAGAAAATACTAGAAACACCCTGGAACGAACTGGATTGGGTTGATCGTATCCGCAGACAAAAAATCTTAGCACCTTTGATGGTTTTGATCTATTGCTTGATTATTGAAGGCTGGATTTTTTATGGTTGGCGTGGTTGGTATTACGTCTTCCAGCGTGTCTTAGCTGAAACAATTCTCGCGCTGCGTTTGATGGAAGCCGAAAACTTAAAATAACGTAGCTAGCAGCACTATATTTAGTATCTAAGCTGTACGAGTGGCAACACACATTAAGGATAAAGCAGCTTCGGGAGAGTTGGGGTTGATACCTGATAATCTCTGAGCTAAACGGAACTTCCAAAATGCTCTACCGTAGTTGCCCTTCAATGCCTCCGCACCTACCGTATGATTATGTGGATAAACCTTCACTACAAAACCCTGGGGTTCCAGCACTTCGTAAAACATCTCGGATGTGATACCATCACCCACTTGATGATGCACCTCCGTTGCCAAACCCCAGCGTTGTTCCTCAGTCGTAGAGTGTCCACCTCGTTTTAAACATCTGTAAATTGGCAGACGGAACTGCCACAACAGCAACCCTAAACCCTTCAACTGATAAGCACTTCGCTGTGGATCATGATCTGTAATTAAAAGTCCGCCAGGACGAACCAACTTAGCAGCCTCCTGCAAAACCTTTGCCATATCATCACAATGATGTAAGCAAGCATTGAGCATAACAATATCTGCAAACTCAGAAACAAAAGGTAAATTGTGGGCATCTGCCAAGATTGCTGTGTATCCCAGTTGGCGAGCCATTTTTAACGCCCCCAGTGAAACGTCTACACCAATTAACAAATCAGGTTCACCACAAAACTCTTTCAAAGACGCATACAGGTTGCCAGGGCCACAACCAATATCCACAACAACTTTACCATCCCAATTACCAATCACAGCTTGCCACAGTTCAACAAATCGTTCATCTCTATGGCAGGCTGCAAAATAATTTAGTCCCCATTCTGGATGTCCAAAGTAATAACTGTTGGCTTCAATAGCTGGAGTGGGATTTAAAATCTTGCAAATAACAATATCTTGCTCCCATCTCTCAACTTGATCTGGTTGGACAAAAAACTGAAGTATACTTGCATTTTCTATTATTAGCATATACTCATAACTATAGGAAAATACATTTATCTATATTGTTGTTATGATGAATATAACAAATCATTTAATCCTTGAATATCTCTAAGTTCAAAACTTAATTAAATATATGTACAATCTTCATTAATATTGAAATCTAGAGATAAATTAATCAAAAATACAGAAAAATATTTCCAAATCCTCTTCAATAAATTATGAAAATTGACATCATTATTTTTCTCAAATTCTGAGTTAATTTATATATTAAAATCATAGGAGGATTACTTGAAAAAAAGTCAGCAAAAAATCCACGATTATTACGCGAACTAAATCGTCAATAGACCTAAACAATATAAATTTTAATTAGTGATAAGAATTCCTAGAACCCCTAAGTAGATAATTAAACCCTCTCATTTTTACATAAAGTAGGTGAGCAAACTTGATTCATTTTTTAAGAATAATTGTTGAAATTACTTTTTTCTCCATTAGCAACTATACCTAAAACATTAATAGGAGCCATTCTCAGGTCAGCTAACGCTCTCTCAAACATGGAACGATCTGTTTGATGTATCCTTGCTACCATTACAAGTCCGTCTGTTTGGGGAGCTATCAAACTAGCATCTGCTAGCCCAACTAAGGGAGGAGCATCATAAATAACTAAATCAAAGGTGTGATGTAAATCTACCATCAAACGCTTCATTTTTTCAGATGAGAGCAACTTTGTGGAATCAGGTGGAACAGGCCCAGCAGTAATTACAGATAATGCGTTCATAGAAGGTAGTTGTTTCACTACTTCTTCAACTGGCAAATTGGAAGTAATGAGACTACTCAATCCCCAGAGATTATTTAAATTGGATAATGTGTGAATCTGTGGTTGGCGCAGATCAGCATCTACAAGTAATACTCGTTGCCCCATAGCTGTAGCGATTTGAGCTAAATAAAAAGCAATTGTAGATTTCCCATCACCTGGCATAGCTGAACTAATAGTAATAGACCGTATGTGCCGATCTGAATTTAACAATTGAATATTGGTATAAAGTACCCGTAAAGCTTCTACAAATTGTGTGGAATAGTTACTATACTCTTGCTCTAATACAGTAGTTACCCCGGTAATAGTTTCAGAAAATGTGTTTGAGAATTTAATTATGGGTTTTTGTGGTTTAATAGTTTGAGATTGACCACTTTGTAATTGGTGATCGAAGGGAATGTTTCCTAATAGTGGAATTTTGA
Organism: Anabaena sp. CA = ATCC 33047; assembly: GCF_963870205.1. Classification (NCBI taxonomy): domain Bacteria; kingdom Bacillati; phylum Cyanobacteriota; class Cyanophyceae; order Nostocales; family Nostocaceae; genus Anabaena; species Anabaena sp. CA = ATCC 33047. The sequence continues at coordinate 116,867 of NZ_CAWMSA010000020.1, forward strand.
TCCTTTCCTTGAGGCTTCGGGTGTTGTGGTAGGTACGATCAAGTTTTTCCATGAGTAACGCCGCACCAATAGCCAAAAAGATACTCGCAGCTAACCCTTGAATGATATCGCGGATGATATTTGAAGAAGTCACAGGATATGCTGGCTGGTAGGGTTCCTGAATCAACTGCCAACCTATTTCTGTTTGAGAAACTTGAATCTGCAAATTTTCGCGGGTAGATAAAAAACGATTCAGACTGTCAGTCGCAATTTGTAATTGGCGTTGTAGTTCCGTATATCTTCGTGTGATAATGGGTAATTGCTGGCGTTTTTGTTCCAAGATTTGTTCGTCTCTTTCCAGTGCCTGTTTGTTAACCTCCAAACCCTGAACTATAGACGCGGCTTCTGCTCGCTTAGTTCGTATATACCGCTCCGATTCTTGCTGTATTAATGGTAGCAGGCTGTTCTTTTTCTCCTTCAATGTGATAATATTTGGATTTTCTTCCTGTAAAAGAGATAATGCAGTAGCAATTTGAATATCGACTTGGCGCAATTCACTATTTAAAACCTGATACACAGGATAACTATCCAGCACTGCCTTCTTACCCTCTTCACTTTGTAAGAAAGCATAATTCGCACGAGCTTGGGCTAGCTGTAATTCAAATTCTTGCTTTTGTTGAGTTAAATTAGCCGTTTGTTCAGCAATTTGCTGTGCCAGGGATTCTGGAGTATTAAAATTATATCTTTGTTGAAAAATTTGCAGTTGTGTTTGAATTTGAGCTACTCGATTTTGTAGAGATGGTAGTTCTTTTTCCAGAAATTGGATTCCTTGACGGAGCCTAGTTTGCCGTTTTTCCTGGCTGTATTCTAAATATTCTTGAGCAATTTGCTCTAATACTACTTTCGATTCCAGTGGATCTTTACTACGATAACTGACTTGTAGAATCTTGGTTTCACCTAAACGAACAATCTGGAGAGATTTGATCAGATAGTTATAGTTAATGTATGGATAAGCAGCTTGTAATTGCTTAATGCTGTTGGCAATTAGTTCAGGACTCTTGAGAACTAGAATTTGACTGTCATAATCTAAAGTAGATTTATTAGATGGGTTAGTCTCTTTGACAATATCAACTACTTTGGTGTCATCAGTCACAGGTTCAACAAGCATGTGAAAACTGCTTTCATATTCTGGTGGTTTGGGATTTAATATCAAGTGAATAACTACGCCTGTCATTACAGTTGTCGCTACCCCTACAACAACAACTACTCTGCGCTGTAACAAACCCAGAAATTCTTGATAGTTCCATTCCTCACCTTTTTCCTCATTTTCAGGAACATTCTGATGTTGAAAAATTGGAGTTATATAGTTTCTACTATCTTCAGGATTTGCAGGCTTATATGCTTGATTTTCCATATATATATATTGATGATGAAATTATGAATTAGTCTATTGCTGAATGAATCTAGTGGTATTTGTCGGTTCTGCTGGTATAAATAATAGCGATTTGTTAATTTTTTTATCCATATATTTTTTTTATTGAATACTGGAATTTTTCCCCAAACTTCATAAGCCGCACTTATTGATTTGATGTGGCAGATTGTAAGTATGATATAGTTTAGAGCAAAAAATACTTTCAGATAAATATATTAGTCAAAAACCTTTAAAACAGTAAATATTTACTAAATTTTATGCTGCTTTTAGGCTAACGCCCTATCTTGTTGATGAGCTACTGAAAATGCTCCAGTCTACGAGCAACCATCTTTAAATAAATCATCAAGGAGTGGGTAGAGGCAGCTGACCTCTAGCTCTAACTTTTTGTGATTATCATGCTGATATTGCCTCAATTTATGCCTGTAGACGTATTGACAAACTTGACTCATTATTAAATTGTTATCAAAGCATTTTCCGGGTTTAAGAATATAAACTTTTGGGGTCTATTGCTTAATTAGCAAGCACTTTTGCAGGTTTTATCTTAGGGGCAAAGGGCAATTTTTTTTATTTATATAAATAAAATTATATAGTAAAAATATTCTTTCTTAATAGGTAAAGTTTTGGATTATGTCTTTTACGTTAAATTTCATTGAAAATTAAATGAAGAATACTCTGCTAGTTTGAAACATGGTATGCTGAAATTGTTAAAAAAGTGTGTAAGCAACAATGGCTATACTGTTAAATTTAGTTAACAGTACCAAATAATTCTAGGAAGATATGGTCAATATCCAACCAGAATCGAATGCAACTGTAAAACACTCAACTATGTATCTTAGTGGTGAGATATATGAAGCATCGTTAATATCCTGATAGTTAAGTATTTGGATACCAAAGAATTATTATCGAAGTTGGTAGTGGATATCCTCGTATAAATGTTCCCTAATTTAAATATCTATGTTGTTCCATCGACTAGATACTTAGATTTTAATTTCTTTTGTGTGTGTTACCTTTGGTTTTTGTGTTCCGAAAATAAAAATTGGTGAAGACTAGATAAACTAAAAATTATCCTAGTCAACCGATTTAAAGATAAAAATGGTCAATTAACTGCAAATGGAACTTGAACCCTGTGGATTCCTTAGTGGCTTGAGTAGTTCGGTGGTATCGTCAACAAAGTTTATTAGCTCTAGGATACATCGATGAAGCTCAACGAATGGATTAATCAAAAGGTATCTCCATCCATTTCTATCCCGTCAGAAGCTGAACATAAAAATCCTCTGACAGTTCAGCAATCAATTAACTTATCTGTAGTAACACAGTTTTTTCCTCCAGACTATGCTGCTACGGGACAATTGATTGAGGATCTGGTAAAACAATTAGAGCAGCAAGGGGTAAATATCGAAGTTTTTACCAGTCAGCCTGGATATGCGTTTAGCTCTAGTACAGCTCCATCTCGTGAACGTTTTGATAGAATCAAAATCCAGCGATCGCGTACTGCTCAACTTTGGCCTGGGAGAATTCGTGGTAAAGCGGTGAATGGGGTGTTATATACCTTACGTGCTTTACTATATTTGCTGCGAGCCTGGCGGCGTAACAATATATTATTAGTAACTACAGCCCCACCATTCTTGCCAGTTCTGGGTTACTTCGCCAACCTGCTATTTAAATTGCCCTATGTCTGCATCATATATGATCTCTACCCAGATATTGCGATCGCGCTGGGTGTAGTATCTAAGCATCATTGGGTAGCACAGCTTTGGCAAGCAATTAATCAGCGAGTTTGGCTCAAAGCTCAAGGGATTGTAGTTCTTAGCCCTGGGATGAAACAGTGCGTTTTGGCGCACTGTCCACAAGTAGCTCATAAAGTTGCTGTCATACATAGCTGGGCTAACCCTGAATTAATCGTACCGATTGCCAAGCAGGAAAACTGGTTTGCATGGAAGTACGATTTGGTGAATAAATTCACTGTGCTGTACTCTGGCAATATGGGTCGATGTCATGACATCGATACCTTATTCAAGGCTGCTATAGAACTGCAAGACGAGCCAGTACAATTTGTGTGTATTGGTGGGGGAGCCAAACGGGAAGAATTAATTGCACAAGTGAATCAATTAGGACTAAATAATTTTACGTTCTTGCCTTATCAAGACAAACAAGTTCTGCCCTATTCTCTCACAGCTTGCGATTTATCTTTGGTAAGTGTTGACCCATCCAGTGAAAGTTTGGTTGTACCTAGCAAGCTGTACTCAGCCTTAGCAGCCGGAAGACCGTTAGCAGTGATTTGTTCACCCCACTCATACCTCAGACAACTAATTGCTACAGCCGACTGTGGTGCAACATTTGATAATGGTGATGGTCATGGACTAGCTCAATTTATCCGCTTGCTGAAGCGTGACCAACAACTAGGGGAGCGCATGGGTCAAGCAGGTCGGCAGTATCTGCGATCGCACTTTACACCTAAAGTCATATCGCAGCAGTACCTGGATGTTTTGCGTCAGGCTTTGTTTAATGATGAGAGTACAACTACTTCTCCAATTAATAAAAAGTAAGTTGATGCAATTCCCAGCCTCAGATAATTTTTCTATATACTTCCAACAAATTTGTGTATAGAATTTACGCCTTTATGGTATAATTAAATAAGAATAAATCCAGGCAAAAAATCCGAATCTCGATTCGTTATTTAGCGAATATTCGAGATAAAAAATCAATTTTAATCTTGCCGCTAGATTTCTCTCAGTATTGGCTGTCATAGGGTTGGTAAGAAAATCAAGTAACAATTTAGCAAGGCATAAACAATACTTGCTCTAAATATAGACTGCTAGTTCTTAGGAGTTGGGCTTCGATGGTCTTGTTGATCTCAGTCCCTCCAAACGTAACCTTCCTAGTTCAATTGTTGGATATATATTAGGAGGTCGAATTGCAGAGAAGGTGTGACCGAAATCGGAAACGTTCAAAACGTAGAGCTATCTACTGCCCAATTCACGGCTGTTTTCTTGATAGCGTCAGTCAAAAATATAGAATGTTTGCTGACCAACCAGGTCAGTTACAACAAAGGGGTTTAAGTCGGCGGGCTGCATCGCTGTTAATCACAAACCAAACAGCAGTTCCCGTAGAGGGAGAATGGTTAGAAGCTTTTTGGTGTGAAGAGTGTCAGGAAACGAAATGGTACTATGTTCGGCAATCTAGCGATCGCACATATGAAATTTCCCTAGCACCGAGGGAATTATGGCAGCAGGTAGCAGGGGTGATTGATCCTCATGGTAATCCTTCTGTGGGTGAATTTACGCGGCGAAATGCTAGACAAGTTAACTGTCATACATTAAATGCTTTTCATTGCTTAGGCTAAAACTGTATCAAAGATTTCAAGTTTGTGGGTTAGGCATCTCATCTATGAATTATCGAGACATTACCTTCAAGCACGAACTGGTAATTTGTTCTAGACGGAATTGGCATTATTGTGAAATTTTTTAGATTTTTATGGTTATCCTACTAAATCCTATTAGGTGAGCTTATTCATAGAATTTGATAATGGGTAAATTTAAAAATATAAAATTACAGCATTTTCAGATAGCAAGACAAGAATTGCCCAAATTCTTTTATGCACCTGAGAGTAGATTGCGGCATCCACTTCAGCTATTTAAGCAAATGTGGAGAGATTTATTGAACTCACGAGGGCTGGCTTGGCAACTCATCGTGCGGGATATCAGTGCTCAATATCGTCAATCTTTTTTGGGTATTTTCTGGGCTTTTATTCCACCCATCATTACCGCCGCAGGTTTAACCTTTGCTAGAAATGCCAATATAGTAAATTTAGGCAATACAGACTTACCATATCCAGCATACGTAATGTTTAGTACAGCCCTATGGCAGACTTTTACAGAGGCACTGAATAGCCCATTGCAGGAAGTAAATGCTGCGAAAGGGATGCTAGCGAAAATCAATTTTCCTCGTGAAGCCCTTATTCTTGCAGGATTGGGTAAAGTATTTTTCAATTTTGGAATTAAGTTAATTCTCATAGTAGCTCTGTTTATCTGGTTTCAGATACCAGTTACTTGGAGCGCAATTTTAGCACCAGTGGCTTTAATTCATTTGGTGATACTAGGAACAGCTATTGGCTTGCTATTAGCACCGATAGGCACTTTGTATCAAGATATTCCCAAACTTATTACGGTTTTTCTGGGGTTTTGGCTACTGATAACTCCGGTAATATATGCAGTTCCCCAAACAGGAAAATTTGCAATACTTGTAAATTTAAATCCTGTCACTCCCTTACTGGTGACGGTGCGAGAATTAGCAACAACAGGTGTACTATCTAACCCCCAAGGATTTTGGGTTGTCAGTGTCATAGCTATCGTTGGTTTGCTGGTGGCATGGCTAATTTATCGGTTGGCAATGCCGTTTATTGTTGAAAGGATGAGTGCCTAATGACGATTAATATTACCCAGCAAGAAACTTTAGAAAAGCCCCAGGATAGCGAAGTTATACTGTCAGTCAAGGGAGTTTCCAAAAAGTTTTGTCGAAGCTTCAAACGCTCTTTGTTATATGGTGTTCAGGATATTACTACTGAGTTATTAGGAATTAGGAAAGAAAGTGAGAAACTGCGACCTAATGAATTTTGGGCTTTGAAGGATGTCAGCTTCGAGTTACGGCGAGGAGAGGCTGTAGGTTTAGTTGGGAAAAATGGTAGTGGTAAAACAACTTTATTACGTATAATTTCAGGATTAATAAGACCAGATAGTGGATACGTAGAAGGTAAAGGCAGAATAGCTCCACTAATTGCCTTGGGAGCTGGATTTAACCCCATTTTGACAGGTCGGGAAAATATTTATGCGAATATGTCTATTTTGGGTTTATCTAAAAAGGAAATTGATGAGCGATTTGATGAAGTTGTAGATTTTGCAGAAATTGGTGATGCGATTGATGCACCTGTGCAGAGCTACAGTTCTGGGATGGCAGCACGGTTGGGTTTTGCTAGTGCGATTCATACGAACCCTGATATTTTGCTGGTTGATGAAGTGCTGGCTGTAGGAGATATGAAGTTTAGAGTTAAATGCTTTCATCGTCTGGGTAAGTTACGCAGAAATGGCACAGCTTTAATACTAGTTTCTCATGATACAAATGTGATTTTAACAGCATGTAGTTCGGCAGTTTACCTTTCCGGTGGGAATGTTATTGCCTCTGGAGAACCTCATGCGATTATGAGCAGGTATGAAGCAGATTTATTTTCGAGGGAACAGGCAGAATACTCTACAGGGCCATTATTCCTACCAGAAAAACCTCAAAATGAAAGTTTAGGCTTGGATATTACTTATCTATGTTTTCAAGATTATCAAGGAAAAATCATTGAATCACCTATATGTGGTCAACCTACTAATTTTTGTATAGGTTATAAAGCTCATTGCTCTCTTAAAGATGTAGGCATAATTATTTTAATTCAAGAGAAGGTTGGAGAAGGAGGAACTACGCTTCGCTTGAGTAGTTTTAGTGATAAAGTAACATTTAACCTTATAGCTGAACGGCAAGAAATACAGCTTCAAATGCCATATTTTGGACTAAAACCTGGTTTTTACATTATGAAGGTTCTAATAGGTCAACCTGGGCATGATTATTTAGATGCGGTTGAAGCTTTTGGATTCAAAGTTGATGAGTCTATTAATATGAGTCAATGTTTATTTTATCAACCACGAGCTTGGCGAAGAATAAGCAGTTAATATCTCAAAATAAATATAAATTAAAAGCGCATTAATACGAAAAATAGGATGTACCATTCAAAATACCTATTCTGATATCTTGCACCATTCTCAATAACCGTAGGGTGGGCAATGCCCACAACGTAAAAATCAGGGTTTGAGCGAATTTTTGGCATTGCCCACCGCCCTGTAATCGCAATAAAGCAACTGGTGCAAGATGTAAGTATTATAATTTTGATTTTTATTAATTATTATTAATAATGGTTAAACTTCTATTTGTTTCTCAGTACCCTTTCTATCCTGATATATCCGGTGGTAGTGAGCAATCAGCTCTTTACTTATTCAAAAGTCTACTTGAGATGGGTTGGCAAATTGAAGTAATCTGTACCCGTGATTTGCCCTATGTCCCTAAGTGGCGATCAGCATATTACTGGAAGTCGTGCTGGTATTCCTTGCTGCATCTTCGGATACTTTTTCCCCTTTCGAGGGACGAAGAGCTTGGTTATCCATGCTGGCGTGTGATTACTCCTAGTAGATTTATTAATGAACACTCATGGCTAGAATTTCTGGACAAACGGCTAAGGGAATATCAACCTGATGTTGTTCTTGGTCATACCACTCCTACTTGTCCATTACTCAATTACGCTGCAAGTCAAGCTTATTTGACTATCTACTTTGCGAGAGATATGGCAGGCTTTGAATCTGGTGATAATACTTTAATTCCTGATGGTGTTAAAGTACTGGCGAATTCACCATTTACCGCGTCAATTGTTACCCAACTTAGTACACATGTACCCAAAGTTATTTTGCCTTTTATAGAGGTAGAGCGTTATCAGGTTAGTCATCGCCAACGCGAATATATTACATTCATCAATCCTATTCCTGAGAAGGGAGTAAATGTAGCAATAGAAGTAGCTCGTCAATTACCTGAAGAAAAGTTTCTGTTTGTCAAAGGCAAATGGCCAGGTTACAGTGAATTGCAAAACTCTCTTTTAGAACAAGTTGACACACTCCCTAATGTGGAGATTTGGGAACACCAGCAGGATATGCGTCATGTTTATGCACTTACGGATATCCTGCTGGTTCCTTCTCAGTTTGAGGAAGCTTTTGGTCGAGTTATCGTTGAAGCTCAAATCAACAGCATTCCTGTAGTTGCTGCTAATAGATGTGGTATTGCCTACACTCTGGGCAAGGGAGGAATTTTAATTGAACCTATTGATAAGCCTCAAGCCTATGTGGATGCTATCAGACTATTACGTACTGACGATAACTTATATACAGAATTATCGAAACTGGCTTTTCAAAATAGTCAACGGCAAGAGTTTGATCCCCAGTATCAAGTTAAAAAATTTGTTCATTTTTTTGAAAGTTGGGTTTAGGACAATTAGCAATTAGGAATACAATGAACATACTTATTGTTTCATATTATCAAATTTATCCTTTCACTGGTGGATCAAGCATTGCACAATTTGGTGTTCTTGAAAATTTAAGTCATAAGTGTAATATTAGTTTAATCATACCCCAAGAATATAAACCAAATAAAAAAGAAATTAACGAACTTCAAACTCTTTTACCAAAAGTAAAAATATATATATTTGAACAAAGTGATAACTTAAGTACAAGTGATACTTTAAATAGTAAAAATTTTGGTTCAAATGTAATTAATACAGCTCGTCATTTGATAAATATATTTAAGATACTTTTAAGAAAAAAAAATATTACCCAAAAAAATGTGATCAATCAAAAAGAAATACCATCTATAGAAGACGAATTTGCAAGTATGTACTTGTACAATCCATATTTGCCTCATAAAAAACAATATATTGATAAAATTAATGAAATAATTATTCAAGATAAGATTGATGTTGTTCAGTTAGAATTTGATGAAAATATAGACTTAGTTACTGCTCTACCAGGCACAGTAAAAAAAGTATTTATCGAGCATGAATGTAGATTTAATAGAATTGAAACCCATATTAAAGCCAAACAAATAAACTCGTTTTATAGTAGTTATATTCATAATTATTATAAATGTATAGAGATTTCTTTTTTGAAAAAATTCGATGGAATAATTACATTCACTGAAAGCGAATATGAAATTTTAAAATGGGCTTTAAATTCTTCTAGCAATATCGATTTGTTTATCTCTCCGTTTCCTATTCTAGATCAATACTTCATTCCAATTGATAGGAATAATTTTTGTAAACCAACAAAATTAGTATTTGTCGGATGGGAAGAACATTTCCCTAATAAAGATGCTATTGAATGGTTTATTGAGGAAGTAGCATTAGAAATTTTCAGGAAATTTGGTTTAAAACTTTATGTTGTAGGAGAGTGGCATCAACAAACAGTAGACAAATATAAGGGACATCCAAGTGGCGTTGAGTTCACAGGATTTGTGGATGATTTATACGAAGTAACGAAAAATAGTATAAGTATAGCTCCCTTGAGAATAGGTGGAGGTTTAAGAAGTAAAATACTATTATCTATGGCTCAAGGTATCCCTGTTATAGCTACGAAGCTAGCACTCGATGGGATAAATTCAAAGCATTTAGAAAGTGTAATTATTGCTGAAGATAAAAAATCATTTTGCTGGGCTATTGAATACTTGTTAGAAGATTTAGAACGTACATTTATGATTTGCAAAAATGCTCAAGCTATCATAAAAAACTACTATTCACAATCAGTCATTTGTGAACAGAGATATAGGTTTTATTTAAAATTATTAGGAAATGATAAACTGGAAAAACAAGCGTGAATCGCATATTAATAAACACAGTTTTATCACAGTACAAAATCCTTGATTTGAATGTTACCAACAGCAGCAGTATCTATTGTTAAAACGGTCTATGGCTCAAATTTGAGAAGTCCTTGGTTGGCAGCCAATAACTGGAATGGAGAAGAATTTGCCCAGCAACTATTGAGGTGGTTTCATGAGTGAACAGATAAATAAGAAACCCTTAGTTTCCTGCATCATCATCTTTTTGAATGCTGGAGAAAAATTCTTTATCGAAGCCATAGAAAGCGTTTTTAGTCAAACCTACGATAACTGGGAACTTTTGTTAGCCGACGACGGCTCAACCGACGAGAGCACTGGGATTGCTTTGCAATATGCTCAACAATACCCTGACAAAGTGCGTTATCTGGAGCATGAAGGTCATCAAAATCTGGGTATGAGTGCGACACGCAATTTAGGTATTCGCCACTCTAAAGGTGAGTATATTGCTTTACTAGATGCTGATGATATATGGCTACCCCAAAAACTGGAAAAGCAGGTAGCAATCCTAGAAGCACAACCGGAAGCTGCGATGGTTTATGGCTCAACCATGATCTGGTTCAGTTGGACAGGTAATACAGAGGATGCGAAACACGAGCGCCAAAGAGTTTTGGGTGTAATACCTGATACTTTGGTAGAACCCCCAACATTACTAACCCTGTTTTTAGACGGTTCCGCAGAAACTCCAGGTACTTGTAGCATTCTCATCAGACGTGATGTAGCCAAAGATGTTGGTGGATTCGAGGAGTCCTTTCGAGGGATGTTTGAGGATCAAGTGTTCTTTTACAAAGTCTGTCTTCAATTCCCTGTATTTGTAGAAAGTGGATGTTGGGACAGATATCGCCAACATCCCCAAAGCTGTTGTTACGTAGCGAAAGCTCAAGGAGTTTACAATAGTCAAAATTTGCCGTTCTTAAATTGGGTAGAGAAATATTTATCTCAACAAGATGTCAAAGAAAAAAAAGTCTGGCAAGCACTCAACACAGCCCTATTTCCTTACCGCCATCCTCATATGTATTATTTATCACAACGCCATCTTTATCTAAAAACACGTATGAAAGGATTTATAAAATCAATTGCGCGACAGACATTACCTGTGTCTATTCAGATGAAGCTCAAGTCTCATCTCCTAGAAGTAAAATATTCTCCTTTAGTAGGAGAGGTAAAATTTGGTGATTTGCGTCGGGTAAAACCTATCAGTCAATACTTTGGTTCTGACAGAGGCCTACCAATTGACCGTTACTATATTGAAAATTTTCTTTCTCAGCAGGCTGAAGATATTTGCGGAAGAGTCCTAGAAATAGGTGATAATTTTTACACGACTAGATTTGGAGGCGATCGCATTACCAAAAGCGATGTGCTGCACGTTAAAGAAGGCAACCCAGATGCAACTATTGTTGGTGACTTAGCTAATGCTGAGAATATTCCTTCAGAGGCATTTGACTGTCTTGTGTTAACACAAACTCTGCATCTAATTTATGATATCCAGGCTGCACTCAAAACTATCTACCGCATATTAAAACCAGGCGGCGTGGCTTTAATTACCATTCCGGGAATTACCCAGATTAGTGTTGACGAGTGGAAAGATTACTGGTGTTGGAGTTTCACTGCTATATCTGTGCAGAAGTTGTTTGAGGAATTCTTTCCCCAAGAAAATGTGCTGATCAATACCTATGGCAATGTACTAGCAGCAACTTCCTTTCTCCAGGGATTAGCAACTGAGGAACTGGAAAAACAAGAGTTGGATTATCACGACCCAAGCTATCAAGTTTTAATCACGGTCAGAGCAGTAAAACCAGAATAAACGTTATGGTAATACGTGGATTCGGTCGATTACAGCGAGTAATTCAGCAGGCTCAGAAACGAATTGCATCAAAGGCATTGATTTTGATGTACCACCGTGTTGCCGAAGTAGATTTAGACCCTTGGGGACTATGTGTAACTCCCCAGAACTTCGCTGAACAGCTAGAAGTTTTGCAAAAATATGCTCATCCTCTGAGCCTGAAGCAGTTTGTGCGAACTTATCGGGATGGCAATATTCCAAACCGGGCAGTAGTTATCACATTTGACGATGGTTATGCAGATAATTTCCATAATGCAAAACCCCTGTTAGAAGAATATAACACTCCAGCAACAGTCTTTGTCAGCACTGGTTATATAGGACAAGAACGCGAGTTTTGGTGGGATGAGTTAGAACGACTACTGTTAAAACCGGGTAAATTACCAGAAAAGCTTTCCTTGACTATTAACGGTAGTGTTCATCAGTGGGATTTAGGTACAGCAGCAGATTATACTTTAGAGGATTATCAGCGTGATCGCACTTGTAAAGCCTGGGAAGCCGCACCAGGTTCGCGAATGGATTTTTATTACACAATTTGGCAAGTATTGCGACCTTTGTCTGCTAGTGAGCGACTGCAAGCTTTAGCAGATACCCATACCTGGAGTACCAGCAAATCCACAGCACGTCAAACTTATCGTCCTCTGTTACTTGAAGAATTATCTGCATTAGCTGATGGGGAACTTGTAGAAATTGGCGCACATACAGTTAGCCATCCATTTCTTTCATCACAGTCAACAAAACTGCAACGTGATGAAATCCTGCAAAGCAAAACTGATTTAGAGAAAATTTTGCATCGTCCAGTCACCAGTTTCTCTTATCCGTTTGGCGATCGCACAGCAGAAACAGTTGAGCTAACTAAATCAGTCGGATTCAACTGTGCTTGCTCTACAAATGAAGATATTATTTGGCAACAAAGTGACTATTTCCAGTTACCTCGCTTCGCTGTTGGCAACTGGAATGGAGAAGAGTTTATCAAGCGACTATCAAAGTGGTTTCATATTTAAATAAGCCAACTCTGTTTCTCTAGCATAGATAATAGGCAAATAGAAAGCAGACTATTCAAGTGTTACTCAGTTTTTCATAAAAGAAATAGCTTCCTATCTTACTCAAATATAGATACCAAAGATATTAATAAAATAAATAATTGGAGAAATAACCATAATGAATTTTATTATAACTGGAGGAGCAGGTTTTATTGGTTCTCATTTAACGGAACAACTTTTAATAGAAGGTCACAGTGTAACTGTAGTAGATAATTTAAGCACAGGTAGCTTAAAAAACTTACCTAAACATTCTCGTTTGAAATTTGTATGCAAAGATATATTGGAATGTAGAGCAGAAGATTTTACGCAACCAATTGACGGCATAGCTCATTTAGCAGCAACCCCATCTGTTAATTTATCTTGGCACAAACCTTTAGAAACTCATCATAATAATCTTTCAGCAATTATAGCTGTGCTTCTTTTATGTCAAGCTTTAAAAATTCCGAAACTTGTCTTTGCTAGTTCAGCAGCTGTGTATGGAAACAAAGTTAATTTACCGATTTCAGAAGACCAACAGACAATTCCCATTTCCCCTTATGGTTTACAAAAATTAGTAAGTGAGCAATATGCTAGTTTATTTGCTAAAGAGTTAAACATATCTTTTATTGCTCTCAGACTGTTTAACGTATTTGGCCCTCGCCAAGACCCTTCTTCACCGTATTCTGGTGTTATTTCTATATTTACTAAAGCTATAAGTCAAGGTTTACCAATTACAATTTATGGAGATGGAACACAAACCAGAGATTTTATCTATGTGCAAGATGTTGCATCTGCATTTACAAAAGCCCTTACTATTTCTACACCCAACAATTCTTGCATAATATGTAATGTTGGTACAGGCAAAGAAACTTCCCTCATGCAACTAATAAATATTTTACAAAATATGTTTCCAAACTATAAATCAGACATTAATTTTACAAGACCCAGAATTGGAGACATCCAAGATTCTCAAGCCGATATTACAAAATTCATTTCGCTATTAAATTTTCAACCACAATGGTCGGTGCAATCTGGTATTCGTCTTTTACTTGAATCTTTAGCTCCTGAATAATCATAGAAAAATACCATGATTGTATAACAGTAACATATGGCTGCATTTTGGGACTTTAGACTTTAATAGGAACAAAGTTTAAAAATAAAAAAATAATTCACAAAACGGAAAAAAAACAAAAAAATCATGAGCCATTTAAGCTCGCAAACAGAAAAAAATAGACAGCCGAAAAAAGATTCCGAACAATATTACCTCAAAAATTTTTATGACAAACAGACTAGAAAATATAAAAATGTTAACTACTCATGCTAATGAAAAAAATCTGGATCTAGTTTTGAAAAGTACTCAGTCACAACCAACAATCGCTTTGATGTCTTGTGGTGGTCTGTTTGAGGACTTTTTTGATACGGTCGGAGTTTCCTTAGAAATATTTCGCACCGAGCAAACAGGGGGTTGGATGTTCAACTATATAGAGGCTCTGCAACTTGTAGGTGTGCAGACAGTGTTGATATTCATCTCATCTCGTGTTTCACAAACATTGCACTTTAAGCATGAACCCACTGGTGCAACAGTTTGTATGTTACCATCACCCTGGCTTCATCGTACTTTTCGCTACATATGTCTTGCAATGAAAATATCGGGTAGAAGTTTGTGTAAAAGTCTAGATTCTTATTTAGTTTTACCGCTGGGATTGCTGACTCACGAATTAAAGCAACAAGGTATTAATGCTATTGTCTTTCAAGATTACGAAAATCCTAGCTTCGATGTGTGCGTCCTATTAGGAAAATTAATACAACTGCCTGTATTTGCCAGTTTCCAAGGGGGTAGTTATCAGCGCAGTCGTCTTGAACGCCCAATACGCCCATTTGCACTACGAGCAAGTACAGGGTTGATTATTGGGCCAAAAACAGAAATCCAGCGTGTGAGTGATCGCTATCAGCTACTATCCCAAAAGTTAGCACAAATCTTCAATCCAATGGATGTAACAACATGGCATCCTATGGATCGAGACCAAGCACGAAAAATTTTAGGTATTTCAAATCATGCTCGTGTAGCTGTTTCTCATGGTCGCATAGACATTGCCCACAAGGGTCTAGATATTCTACTGGAAGCCTGGAAACAAATTTGTAGTGAGCGTCCAAATCAAGAATTGTGTTTACTTTTAGTAGGTTCAGGTAGTGATGCACCAGAATTACATCAACGTATAGCCACAATGCAACTAACAAATGTTTTGTGGGTAAATGAATATATTCACGATCGCACCTTGCTTTGGCAATACATCTCAGCAGCAGATGTTTATGTTCTTTCATCTCGACATGAAGGTTTTCCTGTTGCACCAATTGAGGCAATAACTTGCGAACTACCTGTAGTCGCAACCGATGTTAACGGTATACGCGATATTTTTAACGAAGGTGAAGCTTCAGGCGGAATCATAGTACCAAGAGAAGACCCAACAGCTTTAGCGTTGGCACTAGGTCGTATTTTAGATGACCCAACTCTTGGGCGTGAATTAGGAAAGCAGGCACGTCGTCGAGCAGAACAAGCTTTTTCCTTTGAAGCCATTGGTCAGCAAATGCGTGACTTTATCTTTAAAGATACAAATCTAAATCATGTTTCTTAAAAATTTGCTAAATTTCACAGCCTAGTGACAGAGTTAATTGCCATGAATGAACAGCATCTATATCGGGCTACTATTTCGCCAGTTGCAGATGGTACAAGCCGGCCATTATGGTCTGTAATGATACCTACTTATAACTGTGCAAACTATCTGCGCGAAACACTAGCTAGTGTATTAGCCCAAGATCCAGGGCCTGAGGTGATGCAGATAGAGGTAATTGATGATTGCTCTCCGAAAGACGATCCTGAAGCAGTAGTTGCCGAACTAGGAAGAGGCCGTGTTGGCTTTTATCGACAACCGGAGAATGTAGGTCATACGTTAAACTTTAACACTTGTTTAAAGCGATCGCGTGGCAAATTAATTCATCTACTGCATGGTGATGATTGTGTGCGCGAAGGCTTTTATACTAAAATGCAGCAGGCATTTGAGGAAAAACCAGAAGTAGGTGCTGCCTTCTGTCGCCATATTTTTATGGATGAACATGGACATTGGCAATTTCTATCAGAATTATTGCAACCAAAAAGTGGAGTGTTGAGTAATTGGTTAGAGCGCATTATTGTTAAGCAATATATCCAAACACCCTCAATCGTAGTACGGCGTGAAGTATACGAAAGTCTAGGAGGCTTTGATATACACTTCAAATTTTATTATGAAGATTGGGAAATGTGGGTAAGAATATCTACACAGTATCCAGTTTGGTACGAAGTTGAACCACTGGCAGTATATCGTTTACGATCAGCTTCCAATAGTGGACATAGTATGCGTACAGGCGAAAATATTCAAGATGTGCGTAGGGGTCTTGAGATTGTTCAATCATACTTACCTAACTACCTACCCAATACAATTGTTAGCAAATTATTAGATCAAAATAGAGAGCATTCCGCGCTCTGCGCTCTTGATACTGCTAGAAAAATGCTTTCCGCAGGTGAAGTCGAGGGTGCCAATAATCAAATTCACGAGGCACTCAAGTGTACCCAGTCCTTTAAAATTCGTCAGCAAGCCATTAAGCTTTTCCTGAAAAATAGAGTACGGCAAATTTTGCAGCGAGTTAGTACAAGCATTTACAGCTAATTTACATACAGTTTTTATTGTCTAATAATTAAGCAAAGATATGAATTTATGAAAAATAAAAATGAGTTACAGTAATAATAACACATAATTTATTTTATGTAATTAATTAGTTGCGTTCTAAACAAATAAAAAATAAATTAAAAAAACAATCATTTTTTAAAATTTTATGGCAGCATTCAATATTTATGATTAAGCTATTGACGTTCAATTTTATATTGAGCAAAGTAAATTGATTATATTTATAGCCATGTCTCTCAAAACTCCCGTAGGTTTTCTCATTTTTAACCGTCCTGATTTGACCGAACAGGTATTTGCAGCTATTGCCCAAGCAAAACCTGAAAAATTATTTGTAATTGCTGACGGTCCACGCTTTTCTGAAGAAGCGGAAAAGTGCCAACAAGCTAGAGGAATTATTAATAATGTAGATTGGGATTGCGAAGTTTTTACGGATTTTTCAGATGTGAACTTAGGATGTGGTCGTCGAGAAGCTACCGGATTCGACTGGGTTTTTTCCCAGGTTGAAGAAGCCATATTCTTAGAAGACGATACTTTACCAGCACCATCATTTTTTAGCTTTTGTGAGGCGATGCTGGAACGTTATAGACATGATGAAAGAATTATGCACATTAATGGTGATAATTCTGTTAATCAAGGTATAACTGAATACAGCTATTACTTCTCAAAATATATGCACGGCTGGGGCTGGGCTTCTTGGCGAAGAGCTTGGCAACATTACGATTACTACATGAAAACTTGGCCGGAGTTTAAACAGCAAGGCTTACTTGAAAACATTTTTGAAGATTGCTACGAACAACAATATTGGACAAATATTTTTGACCAAATGTATGAAGACCCACAAGTATTAGACACGTGGGATTATCAATGGATTTATGCTTGTTGGTCTCAAAGTGGTTTAGTGATAGCACCTAATCAAAATCTGATTACAAATCTAGGTTTTAATCGACCAGATGCTGCTCATACAACCGGTGATAGCCCACGTTCCAAATTGCCAGTAACCGATATTTGGGAAATTAAGCATCCTGAATTTATGGTTAGGCATCGAGAAGCAGACCAACACACCTTCGACTATATTTTTGGAGGTGAAAATATGCGAAAACAAGATCAGCCAATTATGAAAATTCGTCGGCAATTATCAGCAGTAAAAAGAAAGCTGAACTTTATATCTTAAATTTTATATGAATGTTCTACACATCAACCAATCGGATATTTCTGGTGGAGCAGCGATCGCAGCCTACCGACTACACCAAGGTTTATTGACACAAGGCATTAACTCCAACCTTTTGGTTGGCAATGTTGAATTTGATAGCGATCGCGTCGCTGTTGTCTATCGGAAATATCGTTTAGAAAATCAATTATCCCGCTTGACTAAGTTCTTGGGATTAAATTATATCCATCTGCTCAGCACATTTGATAACTACAATCATCCTTTTTATACTCAAGCAGATATTATAAATTTTCATAATCTACATACGGGTTATTTTAACTACTTAGCGATCCCAAAATTGACTGAAAATAAACCTGCTATTTATACACTCCATGATATGTGGAGCTTTACCGGACATTGTTCCTATACTTATGATTGCGATCGCTGGCAACAAGGCTGTGGTCAGTGTCCTTATCCGGAAACATATCCAGAGATCGCCAGAGATAATACGCGTTTAGAATGGAAACTGAAAAACTGGGTTTATAGTAAGTCTCACCTCAGTATAGTAGCTCCTAGCAAATGGCTAACTGAGCAGGCGAAAAAGAGTATGCTCAGTCGCTTTCCGATTTATTATATCCCGTATGGTATTGATACAAAGGCTTATAAACCTTTAAATACAGAAAAATGTAGAGAGATATTAGGTATTCCAGCAAACAAAAAAGTTCTCATGTTTGGTGCACAAATTCTGAGGGATTCCCGTAAGGGTGGGGATTTACTTATAAAAGCTCTGCAAAACTTCCCTGAAGTTTTAAAGCCAGAAACGTTATTACTCACTTTGGGTAAGGGAGGCGAACAAATTGCTGATTTAGTTGGCATACCAACTTTAAAACTTGGGTATGTAAGCAGCGATCGCCTCAAGGCAATGGCTTACTCTGCGGCTGACTTATTTGTTTTTCCTACCCGTGCTGATAACTTACCCTTGGTACTACAAGAGAGCATGGCTTGTGGAACACCAATGGTATCCTTCAAAGTTGGTGGAGTATCTGATTTAGTGCGTCCAGGAGTGACTGGCTACTTGGCTCAACCAGAAGACACTCAAGATTTCTGTAATGGCATTGTCCAATTACTTGAAGATAGCCAGCTACGGCAGAAAATGAGTGAAAATTGTCGAGTGATCGCCCTAGAGGAATACCCCCTAGAACTTCAGGCGCAGCGATATATTGAGCTATATCATCAAGTGTTGCAGAATTAGAGAGCGATCGTTTTCGCTTTCTTTGCCAACTAGGTTTCCATATTTGTGAAAAGTAGGTTTGACTTACACGCTTCAAAGTATATGGAGTTATACCAGTAAATTCTTAGTCAAACTATAAAAAATCGTATCGAATTGTTTTAAATTTAATTCATTAAAAATGCAAAAAATACTGTTAGTAGATTTAGCCTTTATAGGAAATCATGGTGGCGGCCATCTCGAACTTTATTTCATGAAAATTTTGTCAATATTAAGTAATAATAATTTTTTTGTATATGCTTGCTGTGGTAATAAACGAAAACTAAAAGAAAATCTTAATAAAGAAAAGCTCAACAATTGTCAAGTAATCGATATCAATATCAAGCCTATAGATAAAATTATTTACAGAGTTTTGTTTACTATTGATTATTTTGCACCTAAATTACCAGGAATGCAGCATTTTCGATTTGCTTCTTTGATTAATCTAATGAGAGTAAAAAGGCTGCTCAAAGATTTAGATGAAAATATACCAGTATTTTTTACACATGCTGATTCTATAATGCCCGCAGTCCCAATATTCATTTCTCGCTTCTTTATGCCTAAGAAATGGGTTGGTTTGTATGTTCAGCCCTCTTATCAATCCAAAATACAATGTGGTTTAGAAATAAGTAGAATAAATTTTAATCGTGAGAAAAACTTTGCTTTGCCATCTTGTCGAGCAATTTTGGTTTTCCACCCTATTTATCAACGTTTTTTTTCTAAAAATATTAAACAATTAACTTGTTTATATCTCCCTGAATTAATTGAAATTAATCAACAAGTAGAATCAAATATTAATATAAATTTATTGCAAAAAATTAAACAAGCTGCCAAAGGTAGAAAAATAATCTCTCTTTTAGGTATCATAACGCCAAGAAAGAATCTGCCTTTATTTCTTGAATCAGCTTCTAAACTTGATTTTAAAAAATATTTTTTCCTGGTTCTAGGAGAACTAAGACTTGAAAAATCAAACTCCTTAGAACAGGAGATAGAGTTTTACAAAAAAGTCCTAATCAATAATTCTTATATTGATCTTAACTATTACATAAGGGATGAAGAAGAGTTTTCTGAATTAATTCAGTTATCAGATATAGTGTTTTTACATTATTATAATCATCCTTTTAGTAGTAATATACTAATAAAAGTAATGGCACACCGTAAACCAGTCGTTGTTAGTAAAGGTTACATTATGGAAAAAACTATAAACCAGTATACTTGGAAAGTTGCTACAGAAAGCCAACCAGAAGACATAGCAATTTCGATTGAAAAATTGATTGATACAGATTTCAAAATAGATGAATATAGTTACTCTTCTTTTATAGAAGATTACTCAATAGAACGGTTTCAGTCAGCTATTCTTCAAGCTTGTAATACATTGAATTAGTAAACAAAAACCATTAAACAAAATTTTTATAATATGAAAAATAAATCTAATTGGGAAAAAACAAAGTTTTCTGTAATAAATAATAGACTAGGAGTTAATCAACAAAACCCTAATTTTCATCCAAGTGGTTGGATTTTTGCTGAATCTACAGCAAGAATTTATGGTCAATATTTACCTCTTTATGTTAAAGGTGATCTATTGGACTTAGGATGTGGAATGTGTCCTTTATATGGACTATACAAAGACTTATCAAATTCTCACTACTGTATAGATTGGGACAATTCTCTTTATCCTAACCCTTATGCCGATTTATTATGCGATATTAACAATTCAATTCCTCTGGAAAATAATTCATTTGATACAGTAATACTTTCAGATGTCTTAGAACATATAGTTGAACCCAAGAGTTTATTGCAAGAAATTCACCGCCTGTTAAGAAAAGATGGAGTAGTTATACTCAATGTACCTTTTTTTGAACGCATTCATGAATCACCCTATGATTACTATCGGTACACAGAATTCACACTCAAGGAAATTATAAGCTCAGTGGGACTTAAGTTGGAAGTCTTTGAAGTGGTAGGGGGTGCAATCGAATCTTGGTCATATATGACTGCTAACCTTTCTAGATTTTTACCGTTAATAGAGAAAATTTTACCTATAATGCTTTTTTATTTTGTTTTTTTATTGAAGAAAAGTAATTATATAAGTAAAAAAATGAAAACTTTAGATTCATTATATCCATCAGGATATTTTTGTGTTGCACGCAAAATATAAATTATATTTAATTTGAAAAAAAATTTATCAATGCCGAATCAAGTGAAGGAAAAAGTTTACATTTTACTGTCAGCAGATAACCATTATGCTCGATACTGTGCAGTAACAATACTTTCAATATTGGAAAACACATCTAGCCCAGAGAAATTTGAGTTTCATATTTTATCACCAGATATTTCCCAGGAGAATATTCAAAGAATTGAAAAAATTTGCACTCACTTTGATGCCACAGTCTCAGTAATTCCCATTAATCTAGAATTATTTAGTTCTCTACCTGCTTTTCAAAAGCATTTTAATCTCAATAACTATTCACGAATTTACGGGTTAAATCAATGCAAAAACTGCGAAAAAGTCATCTATTTAGATTGTGATATTGTTGTTTTAGCTGACCTAAGTGAATTGTTTGATTTTGAGCTAGAAGGTAAACCGATTGGTGCTGTTCCCCATGTCCAATTACCTTATCAATATATTTTTAGAAAAAACTTTAATTTTGCTAATGAAGATATTTATTTTAATTCAGGAGTGATGCTAATTGATGCTACTGATTGGCGGCTTAAAAAATCAGGTGACGTTGTTTTAGAATTTTGTATAGAAAATTCTAGTAAGTTGCATTTTGCAGATCAGGATGCTTTGAATGTGATTTTCTGGGAAAATTATTGTCACCTACCAGGAGTTTGGAATGTAGAAGCACGGTTATATAAAGAAAAGTTGTTAGGTTTACCTCAACATGAGGAAATAACCAACCGAATGCAAAATCCAAAAATAATTCATTATACAGGAGCAGATAAACCCTGGTCATCTCAAAATTATGTACCTATGCGCCATCTTTACACTTACTACAGTGAACAATTATGTGAAAGATTTTCTTGGTTTCCATCTCAGATGGAACCAAAGAAATGCTCAATTTTATCTTTAGTTAAATTTGCATGGTCATGTTTATACTTTCGTACAAGCCGTATTAAAAAGTTAATCAAATTAAATTTGAAAAAATAAGATAATTAATTATAATATTTAAATATGGGCAATAAAACTTCTAAATTAATTAAAATGGGCTTAAAATATGGGTTAAATTTACTTGGATCTAACTACCATATTGGAATTTTAAAAGAAAATCCATGTTCATTTTTAGATGATTTGCCAGAATTTTACGGTGATAAAGAAATTCTTAAAAGACAAAAGCTTAATAATTATATTTTTGAACTTCTGGCTCAAGGAGAGCCATTTTTTTTAGGGAGATGGGGAACAACAGAATATGAGTGTATTCAACATTTTCTCAAGGAAATACCTTGGTATGAAAAACGTTATAATGCACTTGTTAGATTTACTATGGAAAAATATTCAGGTTTTTTCCCAACTCATAAATCTCAGTTTCTCGAAAGATTTTCAGAAGTATATTTAGGTGCTTCTTCCGCAATAGATGTCATGGGCTTGTTAGGATTACCTAACGAAGAAAAAATAATATCTAAGATTTGCCCAAAAGCTACCTATATTAGAATGTTAGATATTGAACCTTGGCTTTACGAAAATCCGTGGTCGCAAAAACTCGAAGGAAAACGCGTTTTAGTGGTTCATCCATTTGCTGAAGATATTAAAAAGCAATATGTAAATCGCAAATTTTTATTCAAAAATCCTAATATATTGCCAGATTTTGAATTAAAAACAATACGTGCAATTCAGCGCAATTCTCCTGAGCAAGATAAATTTTATTCGTGGTTTGAAGCATTAAACTTTATGAAGGGAATGATAAAAGCAACAGAGTTCGATATTGCATTACTTGGCTGTGGAGCTTATGGGATTCCATTAGCGGCTTTTATAAAAGAAGAACTCCACAAAACTGCTATTCATTTGGCAAGTACAGTGCAGTTGCTTTTTGGATTGAGAGGAAGACGTTGGGACAAAAGTGAAAATGGGCGTTTAAATCATTTGTTTAATGAATACTGGAAGTATCCAACAGATAATATTGGAAGAATTGATCCAGATACAAAATTAACTGATGCAGATGTTTATAGTAAGTAAATTATCCACCTCACTATAATCAAGAAATTTTGTAATTAAAAAAGCAAAATAAACTTTTATTTAGAGCATGGTACAGTGCTAAAATAATTGAATTATAGATAAACTTTTTTACATTTTGCGAGAAAATACAAATTTTTTATTTTACATAAACTATTTTATGGAAAAATTTGTTGGTGGCAGACGTTTACATAGTAACCAAAAAACATTTGACGATAGCTTACCTAGTATTTCTATAATTACAGTCACTTATAATCGTATTGAAGATTTACGCGAAACATTTGCTAGTATTACTTCTCAGATATATACAAATATAGAATACATTGTAATTGATGGTGGTTCGCAGGATGGCACACTGGATTTCCTGCGCGTAAATGATGATATAATAACTTATTGGGTGAGTGAAAAAGATGCTGGAATTTATCATGCAATGAACAAAGGAGCATTGACTGCTACTGGAGATTGGATAGTATTTATGAATTCTGGGGATAAGTTTTTTGCAGAAGATACACTTACTAAAGTTTCAGAATACCTTGAAAATTCCGTAGATGTTGTTTATGGAAAATTTGAATCTATTGTCAATGATAAATATGGCTATCGTACCTATCAACGCAAGCCATATCCTCTATCTATAATATGGCGTGAAATACCTACTTGCCATCAAAGTGTTTTTGTTAAAAGAGCACTGCAAGTTAAATACCCCTTTAATACTTTGTTAACTTGGTGTGCAGATCATGATTTCCTCGCTAAACTGTACGTGGCTGGTTACCGCTTTCTAGAAATTCCTTTAGTCATCTCTAAATTTGATGTATCAGGAGGAGCATCTAGAGATTTGTTGAGCTTTACTAGAGAACGTTGGTCTCTTTGCAGAAAATACTTTGGTAAATCATTTCAAAAAGATTGGTATTTTATTAATGAATATAAAGGTTTTTGGTTCCAAAAAAACATTATTAGTAAAATCCGTGAATTGCTTCCTATTCAATGGATTGTAGCTATACGTAAATATAGAGGAATATATTGAGGTTAAGTTAATTAAGTAATTATATTAGCAATTATATGTCTCATGCTCAGAGTATTGGAGTCTATTTTTCGGCTAATGACGTTGTTTATGATTGGGTGATCGCTTTTCTCAACAGTTACCGCACCTTTAACCCTGAACTCCGCCTGATTTTGATTCCGTTTAATGATGAGTGCGATCGCCTGCAAAAATTGAGCGATACTTACAAATTTGAAGTATATACTGATTCATCCTTTTCCCGTTTAGAGGCGATCGGTCAAGCATTTGAGCTGGGTTACACGCCTACAGGCCCCTACTGGTTCAGACGATATGCAACTTTTTGGGGACCACTAGACTATTTCATGTATTTAGATGCTAGGCAAATCATCTTGGCGGATCTCAAACCTTTTATTGAAGCAGTAGAAAATTTTGGGTTTGATTTTTTACATTATGACTGCGCCATTGATCAAGTTTACGAACCAGGAAAATTTCGCCAAGAATTATTAAGGCAAGGACGAGGGCGTGGGTTTAACTCTGGTCGTTGGGCTTCCCGAAAAGGACTATTTTCAATAGAAGAGTTTGAGCAACTAGCAGAGAGTGCCTTGAAAATTCGTAACCAACTCAACCCTCGAAATACAGATCAAGCTTTCATCAACTATTGCTGCGATATGAAGCCTGTATGCTATGGGCATTTGGCAGAAGTAATTGGAGGTATCTGTCAAAACGGTTGGGCAAGACTATCGGGGAAAATTTACTCGAAAGAAGGAAAATACTATTTGTGGGATTATGGAGGTTTAGATCACAAAAAAAGGGTAATTCTTCTTCATTGGGCAGGTATACCACTTAATTTAATTATGCCTGAAAGCTCACTATTTAAAAAATACAGATTTATTAAATCATCTTGGATATACAGTAGTTTATATGACTGGCAATACAGTATAATCCAACCTATTCTTTTTATAAAAGAAGGTTTGCGTAGAAATCGCTTTGTTAACAGTTTTTATCATAAAATAAAGTAGCCAATACAAGATTAGCAGCATAACGAAAATTTTTGTTGTAGTTTTAACTTGCTTTTTGCTAAATTTTCGGGTAAATATCCACTTCTCTCAGATGAAACCCAGGGTTATCAGAGAAAATTAAAGGTAAAATTAGTTCACATTGTTCTTGGGCTACATTAATAGTGTGTATGCTTCATTCGAGGTATTCATTTTAGAAGTTTCATTATTTAAATTTCTGAAAGATATGCCTATCTTTCATGAAGTGATTTCTTTTATGGCAGATAAAGATTATTTTGTGTACGATTTTCCTGGTTTTTTACGGAGAAGTTATGATGGTGCTTTAGGTCAAGTAGATATTTGCTTTGTCAAAGAAGGTGGTTTACTAAGAAATTATAACAGATGGGATTAGTATCCCATCGTGAGTTTGTAGATGCGATTTTTATATCTTTGTATAGCAACGGAGAAGGAAATCTTGGTCATACAAAAATGATTGGGTGCAACTGTTTCATTTTAGCTGCTTAGTCCATTCTTTAAAAAATCCTGTATAAAGTTGAAAGAATACTTTTTTGATGATAAAAACTGTCACAACTAGATTTGATTGTCGGACAATTAAACAGACTTATCACTTAAGTTTACAATAATGATCAAAAAAATAAAAGTAGGATTTTACGTCTACAATAAACACTATCCTAATGTAGATCTAAGATTTCCAGAACAAGGGAATCCTGGTATTGGTGGAAGTGAATTTACTGAACTTGCTACAGCTTATTATTTAAATAAACTTTATTCAGAAAAAATTGAGGTTTTAGTAATAGCAAATATTATCGATTTTTTACCACCATCATTGAATGTTTATCATGCAGACAATATAGTTGATGCAGCAGAAAAAAGTGAACGCCAAGGATGTGATATATTTGTCTTTAGAACAGTCCTATGGACAGA
Source organism: Anabaena sp. CA = ATCC 33047 (assembly GCF_963870205.1). Lineage (NCBI taxonomy): Bacteria > Bacillati > Cyanobacteriota > Cyanophyceae > Nostocales > Nostocaceae > Anabaena > Anabaena sp. CA = ATCC 33047. The sequence goes on from NZ_CAWMSA010000020.1 coordinate 142,844, forward strand.
GGAATTATATCAAAAACTAGGTCAAATGGAAATAAAAGCCATAGCACGCTCTACTAATTATTTTAACATTCATGCCTTAAATCAAATAACAGATTGTTCAAAAATTAAATGTCATGTTTGTACTGGTCAAGAGCAATTAGATATTTTACGAGACCATAAAATTTTTAATAAATCAATTCGTATTTTTGATCCATTTAATATTGAACACTTTGTTCCTAAACATGAAATATTAAAACAAGGAAATACAGTAGTATTTATTGGAAGCCTTGTTTTTTCAAAGGGATTTCATGTTCTTGCTAGAGTTTGGTCTGATATCATCAAAGAAAAACCAGAAGCAAAGCTGATTGTTATTGGGAGTGGTAAACTATATGATCGAAATCAGAAATTAGGAAAATGGGGGATAGCCGAAGAAAGTTATGAAGCTAATTACATACGTCCATTTTTATCCGATGAGAATGGTAAATTAATTGAGTCTGTGCATTTTGCAGGTTTATTAGGTATGGAGAAGATTGAAATTTTGCAAAATGCCGATGTAGGAGTTGTGAATCCCACGGGTGCTACGGAAGTATGTCCAGCAAGTGCTCTGGAGATTCAAGCTTGTGGTACTCCAGTTGTTTCTGTTGCTAAATTAGGGTTGCTTGATACTGTAGTACACCAAAAAACCGGATTGCTAGGAAAAAGCGACAAAGATCTAACAAAAAATATTTTGTATTTATTGAATAATCCTCAAGTGGCTAAACAGTTTGGGGAAAATGGAATTAATTTTGTTAGAGAAAATTTTGATTATCAATTTATTGTCAAGCAATGGTTAGAATTACTCATTGATATCTATAACGATAAACCGCCACAGCCACAACCGATGAAACAAAATTATTTTTATAACGCTAAATTCCTAGTGGAAGGTTTACGAATTATTAAGAAATACATACCACTACTACGTAATTTTCCTGCTTTGTTTGAGATAGCTATGTATGCGTCCTGGCTTAAAAAATTAAGATAGATAAATATGAACATAAATATAAGTTAATCAGGACAACAATTTTGAAATGATATTCAAAAATTTTTTTAGTCAAATATTAATTTGAATCAGCTATGGTTTTAAATGTTTAATAAATTAATTTGTTGTTTCTATAAATTAGCCAAATAATCTCATCACATTTATATATTTTCTGAGTACACAATGCATATTACTGCTTATTTACAGCCTGAACGCACATATCTACCTTGTACAGGTGTAGGAAGACATATTAATAATATATTACTTCATCTGTCTCAGCACCAAGATATTGAAATTTCATTATTAGTTTCTAATCAATACTTTGATGCCAATGGAAAACTTGATCCTCGTACACCATTACATGAATTTGACCTGTGTACTTATCCTTATAAAAGGCTAATGACTGAGCGGTTATGGAAGTTTTGTAGCCTTCCCAAAATGGATAAATTTATTGGCACAACCGATTGTTTGTATTCTCCTGTAGCAGAATATGTTCCTGTGAACAGAGAGATTCCAATGATAATTACCATGCATGATATGCATACATTAGAGCCAAACTTACTCTGGTCTAATAGTTTAGGTCATACATGGCAAAAATGGAAAACACAGGTATGGATTTCTAAAGTATTTAATCGAGTAGACCATATTTGTACAGTTTCCAACTATAGCAAGCAACGAATAATTGATTTACTAGGAATAAACCCTGAAAGAATAACAACTGTTGGTAATGGCGTAGATAACAGTTTTTTTGAAATTGCTGATGTTGATATTAAAGACTGGCAAGCTCCTATTCCATTACCTTATGTAATAGTAATTGGCGGTTTGAAATATAAAAAGGGAGGATATTATGTATTAGAAGTAGCCAAAGAGCTAAAAATTCGTAAAACTTCATTAAAAATCTTAGTTGTTGGTTCTAGTGAACCAAGCCTGATAGAGGCAGCAAATACATTAGATAATGTAATTTTGCAAGGTATCATACCTGATGATGAATTGCCTAAATTTTTACGAATGGCAACATCGTTATTATTTTTATCCTTGTATGAAGGATTTGGAATTCCAATGATAGAGGCGATGGCGGCAGGTGTACCTGCTGTAGTTGCTAATCGAGGTGCTCTTCCTGATGTCGGAGGTTCAGCAGCAATTCTTGTGGAATTAGAAAATGCTGCCGTAATTGCAGATATTTTAATTAATTTGGAAAAAGATACACAACTACGCGATCGCTTTATCCAACTTGGACGTAACCATGCTAAAAAGTTTACTTGGAATAACTGTGTTGATAGATTAGTTGAGGTATTGCATAAATACTCTTAAAAATATCAAATAATGGGTGAGGGGGACTGAACATTTGCGGATGTGGGATGATAAATCACTCTCATGAGAACTCTAAAATTTAGGGGTTAATGAGATTCATTGAGCTTACATAGGTGGTTCTGGCATTCCTGCATTCAGTCAGCTAGAAGATATAGAACGGTGGAAATCATATAAGAGTAAAAATTCATAATAAAATGCCAAACTTAAAGTATCAAGAAAGTTCTTCTAATATATCTATAATGGTCAGTCTTTTGGGAGAATACTTCTTTCGTCAAACATGGTTTACTCTTTGTGCAGAAACATGGAAATTGGCACAAATCAATCAGCCAGTTTATATTTTAAGTGACGGATCGCTTACATTGGATAGTAAAGCCAAATTGGCTGATATGGGCTTAATAGTTCTTCCAGATAAAGATGTAAATGAAGTAGTTAATTCCACTCTTGGCAAATATCCTGGAATTTCAAAACTTCGTCAACAATCAAATCTTTTCAAAAAATTGATAGATACTTCTCTATTTTTTCCCAGTAACCGAATTCTTTATTGTGATTCAGATGTTATTTTTAGAAGACGATTTATCTTGCCTACAGAAGTCCCTTCTTTTTTATTTTGCATAGATGATATTCCTGGATATAGTGGAAGCTGGCAGATACCAATTATATACCCAATTGTAACTGGGCTTAATTCCGGATTTATTTACTTCGAGCCTGGTATAGTAGACCTTGATTATATCAATTATATATCTACTAAGTATCTTTTAAAGAGCAATCATATCTGGTGGCTAGAACAAACTTGCTGGGCATTATTAGCAGCGAAAATTGAGAATAAAGGAATTTTTGAAGGTAGCGATGCTTGTGTAATCAGTGGCTTTAAAAAAAGAACTCCAGAAGAAATTAAATTTAATAAGACAAAATACTTCACCTTAAACAAAAAAGTTTCTGATATTGCCACCATTGAATCAATGATTGGTGATGCTTCAGTGGTTCATTTTGCTGGCCCGGGAAAGCCTTGGATTGAACCTATTTATAAAAAATCATTCTATGATGATGTCAGAGAATTAAGGTGGAAAAAAGTTGAGAATGCTAATATGAAAGAAAAGTTATTACTGGGAATAAGAATGTTCATAAAAGGTTAAAATATGTTGAGCTTGCTTTAAGTTTAAAGAATTGAGATTAAATTAAGTGCTAAAAGTAGTTTTCTGCTGGGCTGACATCTCTGGTTACATGGCAGCTTGCTGGCGAGAATTACAATCTTTATCTGATATAGAGATATTCGTCATCGCCTTCCAAGCCCGTACTGAAACGTCATTTTCTGATCAACTAATGCAGGGTATTCCCTGTCGCCTTTTGAATCTTCAAGAAAGACAGGATGCCAATTTAATTAAAACTTTGGTGTTAGCAGCATCTCCAGATGTCCTCGTGCTGTGCGGCTGGTTACACAAACAGTATCGTCAGTTGGCGTTTGCCTCAGAATTTCGTGGAACAGCGTTAATCATGACGATGGATACCCCTTGGTGGGGTACATGGAAACAGCACCTAGCTTCCTGGTTTTTACGCTCCTATTTGCAACGCATGAATAGTGTTGTCGTGGCTGGGGAACGCAGTTGGCAATATGCCTCACGCTTGGGAATTCAACCAGCAAATATTGCTCGTGGTGTTTATGGTATTGATTATGATGCTTGGTCTCCATTGTTGGCAAAACGCCTCCAGTCTGAATGGCCACGTTCATTTTTATTTGTTGGTCGCTATGTTCCCATAAAGGGAGTTGATGTGCTAGTCAAGGCTTACCAAATTTATAGATCACAGGTATCCAATCCTTGGAATTTGGTATGTTGTGGGCAAGGGCCATTAGAATCACAACTCCAAGGACAACCAGGAATTGATAATCGAGGATTTTTACAGCCGACAGAAATGCAACAGGTTTGGCAGTCTGCTGGGGCGTTTATCTTACCTAGTCGATTTGACCCTTGGCCACTAGCATTAGTAGAAGCGGCGGCGGCTGGTTTACCCGTTATCTGTACTGATGCCTGTGGTTCAGCCGTTGAGGTCATTCGTCCTTGGTACAATGGCTTAATTATCCCACCAGCAGATGCCAAAGCCTTAGCTAAAGCTATGCTAACTCTACATCAACAATATACAGACTTATCCACATGGGGCAGGCGATCGCAACAGTTAGCAGCTCCCTACGCAGCCAATATCTGGGCAAGCCGTTGGCACGAACTGATACATGATGTACACCCAGCAAACAAAGCCAAGCAAAATCCCAGTAAGCTGGTTAATAAACATTTAACTTAAATGATCAAGCATGGCTTCAGATTTTATTAATAAACTTCTTAATCTAATTTTTAGCCCCTATGGTTTCCTGGGCATTGCCCTAGGTATGATGCTCTTGGAAAAAGCTAAAACTTCTCGTCGTTTAGCTTGGTTGTTATTCTCATTTTGCTGTTATGCCGCTTCCCTGGCAAAGTTTCAGGATGAGTGGGTCAAGGAACCACCAGCTTTAGTTTTTCCCTTACAACAATTACGTGAGCTAGGTCGTCCCCTAACTATAGTCATTCTAGCTTTGGTCTTGCTACTAGGAATGGAAACAAAAAATGGATGGCGGCGGGTGGTTATTCCACAACCAATCAATTACCTGGTGATGTTTCAGGCTGCGATTTTTCTTAAGGTCTTATTTTACGGTGATATGCTCTTTGCTTTACTAGCAGCCATGACCTTTGGTGCAGTAGTGCTTATGTTCAAATTGGGGCCTTCTCGTTGGTTACAGGATGAATCTAATTTCCACCTAGGTGTTTGGTCACTAGCAATGAGTGGCGTAATTTTTGGACTAGCCTGTACTTATCAAGGTATCTTTAATATGTATCCCATGACATTTACACAAGGAAGATTCCTAGGAACTACTGGTAATCCACAACATGCAGCTGCTTTTTTAGCTAGTACAGTTCCCTGTTTTATCTTCCTCATTGGACGCAATAAAAAATGGGATTGGGTAAAAGCTTTTTGGATAGCTATGTTACTGATTATTACTTACTTTTTATTCCTCACAGGCTCCCGTACTGGCACACTTATGGCAATCACTTCGATTTTGTTTTTCTATCGCAATAGAAGTGGTACTTTGTTGCGCCTAGGTTTTTTCGCTATTGTCTTATTAGCTATTATATTTTTATTCATCAATCCCACAGAAGTTATAAATAGCAACGCACAAATCAGCTACAGATTACTGGAAGGAGGAAACACTCGTGAAGGTGTTTGGAATGCTATGTGGAATAGCTTTATTAACTATCCTATATTTGGTGCTCCTTTAAATGGGGAACGCGTGAATTTTGCAGAAAATACTTGGTTAGCTGCCGGAGCAACTACAGGAATAATAGGATTGATACCTTTATTAATGATGGGCTTTGGCTGTTTGCAGATGATGTTTAGACTTACAAAAATAAGTAAGAAAAATCCTAATTATTTCCTGCATACTAGCACTGTTATTGCAGGTTTAGCCTGCCTTATATCAGGTAGCTTTTCCGAAGCTCTTTTATTAGGAAATATGTCTTTCCCTGTAATGGCTTTGATTTTGTATCTGTCATTAGGAAAGTATTTAATTGATGTTGATTATAAACATCAAAAAGACTACAGTTCATCGCCGACCATAAAAAATCATGATTTTACAAAAACCTAAAAATAAAACTTATTTTTATCACTGATTATTTTTACATATTTTTATTCTGATTAATTTAATGAAAGTTCTGCATATTATTGCATCTGTAACAAAAGTCCGTGGCGGCACTAGCCAGGCTGTTTTAGATATAGTTAAGTCACTACGAAATCGCAATGTCGATGCCGAGATTGCTACTACTAATGATGATGGTGATTACTTACTTGATGTCCCTTTACAACAGCGCATTGAGTACAAGCAAGTTCCGATTTGGTTTTTTCAGCGTTTTTCGCCTAATTTCAAACCAGTTAGAGAATACGCCTTTTCCGGTCAGTTTACCCAATGGCTTTGGCGCAATATGGCTAATTATGAACTGGTACACGTTCATGCTTTATTCTCCTATCCATCAACGATCGCCATGTTGATCGCTCGTATCCAGAATATTGCCTATATAGTTACAACGCATGGTTTACTATGTGAATGGTCTTTACAACAAAGCACAAGCAAAAAGCAAACCTATCTCAAACTTATAGAGAGAGCCAACCTCAACGCTAGTCAGATAATCCACTTCACTTCCCACAAGGAAAAGCAAGAAGTTTCACAGTTGGGATTTCAAGCTCCTAATTTTGTGTTACCCCTAGGAATATCTTTACCACATCAAATTCCTGATGCTCGTTATCGCCTACGTCAACAATTTAATATTCCAGTAAACGAACCTGTAATTTTATTTTTATCTCGACTGCATTATAAAAAAGGATTAGATTATCTAATTCCTGCTCTCGCTAAACTGGCTCATCACCGCTTTACTTTCATCCTTGCAGGTAGTGGTACTCCAGACTACGAAGCTGAAATAGAATCTTTGCTTGTCTCTCATGGATTGCGCGATCGCACCCGAATTGTGGGTTTTGTTGAAGGCGAGACTAAGGATATATTAATGCAAGGCTCAGACTTATTTGTTCTCACCTCTCACTCTGAAAACTTTGCGGTTTCAGTTTTAGAATCATTAGCTGTAGGTATTCCCGTCCTTGTGACTCCTGGCGTGGCTCTAGCTTCCGTTGTCAAGGAAAACCAACTAGGCTATGTTCCAGACATGGACGTATTAGCGATCGCTAATGCTTTAGAAGATTATTTAAGCAATGATCACGTTGCTAAACAGATGGGCGCGAATGCCCAAAAATTAATTGCGGATAACTATACTTGGAATCATATCTGTGATAAATTAATTAAAGAATATAGACAAATTATCAAGCCAGATTGCTCTCGGCAAAAATTATCTACTTATAAATAAAATTATTGTTAATTTTGTCTGATTAAATTTTAATATTTTTGTAAAAAATCAATAGTAAAAATTTTACAAATTCCATGCAAGCCAATACAAATCAATACGAATATTCTTACAAAGATAGTAATACTGAACATCATCATACTTATTTGTTATCTCCACTGTTGGATTTAATGGGGCAGGAACCTGTTAAACAAAACCAAAAATTGAGAGTCCTAGATTTAGGTTGTGGTAGCGGTAGCCTTAGCCATAAAATTGCTCAACATGGATATGAAGTAGTTGGGGTTGATGATTCGGCATCTGGAATATTTTTAGCCAGTCAAAACTTTCCTGATTGCCGTTTCATTCAAGCAAGTATCTATAACTTACCTGAAAACGATCTAAACCAGTCATTTGATATAGTTATTGCTGTGGAGGTAATCGAGCATCTATTTTACCCTAGAGAACTACTTAGGGCTGCTAAAAGATATTTGAAGCCAGAAGGTCGTCTAATTATTACAACACCCTATAATGGCTACTGGAAAAATTTGGCTCTTGCTCTTCTGGGGAAAATGGATTCTCATTATACAGCATTATGGGATGGTGGGCATATTAAATTCTTTTCTGTGGCAACTCTGACTAACCTACTTCAAGAAGAAGGCTTTGATAACACTATATTTAAGTTTAGTGGTAGATTACCCTATCTTTGGAAGTCTATGCTTTGTGCTAGCACTTTAGCAAAAATTTGATTTATTGTTGGTAATTAACTTGTATGTATGCTATTAAATATTACTCCTCTCATTCTGAGTTATAACGAAACATCAAATATTAAACGCACACTTGAGCAGCTAACTTGGGCTAATAGAATTGTTGTTATAGATAGTTATAGCACAGACGAAACTTTAAGTATTCTCTACTCCTATCCTCAAGTAGAAATATTTCAAAGAGAATTTGATTCTTTTGCATTACAGTGTAACTATGGGCTGACAAAAATTTTAACTGAATGGGTACTTTCCTTAGATGCAGATTATGTACTCACAAATGAGTTAATTGATGAACTGAAAGTATTAAAAGCAGAAACTAGCATCAATAGCTACACGGCCAGATTTAAATATTGCGTCTTTGGCAAACCTTTGCGTGCTACTCTGTTGCCACCCCGGAAGGTACTCTACAGAAGGGATAAAGCAATTTACAAAGATGATGGACACGCTCACCGAGTTTGGGTAGAAGGTGATTCAGGAATGCTTTCCGGCTATATTCACCATGATGATCGCAAACCTTTAAGTCGTTGGTTATGGGCGCAGGATCGTTATATGGTACTGGAAGTCAAGAAACTACTAGAAACTCCAAACAACGAACTTAGCAAAGGCGATCGCATCCGTAAACAAAAAGTAATTGCCCCTTTCATTATCTTATTTTATTGCCTGGTTCTCAAAGGTGGAATTCTGGACGGCTGGCATGGTTGGTACTACGCCTTTCAGCGTTTTCTAGCAGAAGTATTGTTGAGTATTCGTCTGATAGAAACTGAGAAACTCAACTCTTGAGGAAGAATTCAACAGCCAGAATCCAAGAAACGGTGTGGTTTTATGGAGGGTGAGTTATTAGCAGCAACAACTTTAGTAAAATTCAAAAGTATTGCCGCTTAGGACTAATAAGTTTCATCCTAGCTATTTTACTGATTATTCCAGTGCGGTTAGCGATCGCTTATCACCAAACACCCCAACCCCAAGCCTTTTTGATTTTAGGTGGTGATATAGCTAGAAGCAAAACGGCGGCTGAAGTAGCCCGATTCTACCCATCTCTGCAAATTTGGGTGTCTTCTCCCGCAGATGCACGCAAAACAATCCAAGCTTTTCGAGATGCCGGTATCCCAGACAGCAGAGTAAATATTGACTATCGTGCTGTAGATACTGTCACCAACTTCTCAACCATAGTACCACAGCTTCAACAAAGGAACATTCAACACCTTTACCTAGTGACATCAGATTTTCACATGCGGAGGTCTCAAGCGATCGCTTTCATCATCCTAGGTAGTCAAGGTATCGCTTTTACTCCCATCTCAGTAGCCTCGAACCGCCCCCAAGACTCCATTGACCGCGTTCTTCGTGATATTATTCGCTCTATCCTCTGGGTTTTCACTGGTTGGACAGGAGTTAATCTACCCAATTAATTATACCCTGGATGCAATTTTTTGGTAATGGCGATGCGATCGCTAACTCATATCCGGGTTTTAGTTAAATCGTAACCATGCCGATTCAAAAAAGCTAACAAATACTAACAAGTGCCAGCTTTTTCTTCCTGCTACCCTTCGGGAACGCCTTCGGCGAACACCCTAGAAGTGTCGGCACTATCTAGTCCACAGGCTAACACGGTCAATCTGACCGCTTGTTGACAGAGATTGATGGCAGCATTGACATCTCTGTCACACTCCCAGCCACAATGTTCACATTTAAACACTCTTTGCGACAATGGCAGAGATGATTTTTGCTCTCCACAACTAGAGCAAGTTTTACTACTGGGATAAAATCTATCCACAATCACCAACTTACTACCATATAGTTGTGTTTTATATTCTAGCTGCCTACGAAACTCGTAAAATCCCATATCAGCAATAGCTTTAGCTAACTTCCCATTCGCCAACATCCCTGAAACATTCAAATCCTCTATCCCTATCACCGCGTGGTTTTTGCTGATATAGGTGGTGATTTTATGTAATGTGTCTTTCCTGATGTTGGCTATTTTTTGGTGTAGCCTAGCGATTTTGATTTGGGATTTTCTATAATTACTTGAACCGAATTGTTTATGACGGTTCAAATATTGCATTCTGGCTAGCTTGGATTCATACTTTTGATAACTTTTGGCTCCATCAAATATTTCTCCTGTTGAAAGTGTGGCTAAATGACTGATGCCTAAATCAACTCCTACAAACTCTTGTGTTTTAGGCGTTGTAGAAGTTTCTACTTCTATTTTCCAAGAGATAAACCACTTATGAGCTTGTTTACTGATGGTGACTGATTTGGGTTGATATCCTGTGGGTAAATATTCGTAAGTTTTTATCCATCCAATCACAGGTACTCTGACTTTACGGGTGTCAATCTTAATTGCACCATCTAGGGTAAAGCTATCATGTCTGCCTTTCTTCTTGAATTTAGGAAAGCCTTTGGTTTTGTGGAAAAAAGATTTAAAAGCATCTGATAGGTGTCTCAA
>NZ_CAWMSA010000020.1:153272-186128 GCF_963870205.1 Anabaena sp. CA = ATCC 33047
GGGGGCGCATTTCGATACTTCATAATACCAAGCATGGGTAGATTTGATTGATGCTACTAACCATTTATGTAGGTCTATGGCTGTGGGGAATTTGATTTTGTCTTGAGGGTTGAGTTTGTTATGTTGGAGTATCTGTTGACACAATGCTAAACCTTGATTCCAAGCGTGTCTGGCTACTCCGGCGTGTTGTGCTAGTAGTAGTCTTTGTTTTCGCTTGAGTTTTAGTTGTGTCTTAAATCCTAGTAGCATGATGCTATTTTACAGCCAAAGCCCGACATGATCACCTCAAACATCAGTTGTTTCACCCGGATTAAATGTGAGTATTTGTGAGCAATAGTTAGCAAATCACTGACTAGCTACTAACCCTCGCTCGACATGTTCGGGGGATAGTGTTGCGAAACCTGAACAGGAATTCAACTGCTATTTCTCAGGACTGCTAAAAACCCCCGAATTCATCCGAGGGGAAGGCGTTACTGCCTATCTGCCAACTGCGTCTTTCACTGATTTGTTAGACTGATGAAACCAGGATTTTTCAGTCACATCTCTGATCACGCCAGCAGACGAGGCTATTCATGCTTACAAATACCCTACTTCTTTCAAATCAACTCCCCACCCTGCAATATTCATCCACACCAGAACGATTCGATGACACCTGGGAAGCCCCCCTGGCTACCCTTCTGGGTTTAGGACGGGCTGCTGGTGCGGACTTTATAGAATTTTTTCTAGAACGTCGCAACTATATTAGTAGTCTGGCAGAAGAAGACACAATTACCAGCATTTCACCTAGTCTCTCCACAGGTGCGGGAGTCAGAGTATTTCGCGGCAAAGCCGACTGCTACGTTAGCACCAATGACTTATCATTTTCTGGTTTAAAAGCAGCCTTAGAAAAAGGACTTTCGATTCTGGGCTTACAACTCCCAGCCCCCAACGCTTTTATTCCAGAAATTAACCTAGAATTACTCAGAGACTACGCCACCAAACGCGGTAAAGATGGCTGGCTACCTCTGTGCAGTTCTATCCGCGAAATGGGTGAAATTCTCCTTGATGCTACTGCCTACTTAAATCGCAAGGCTAGCCATGTCCAATCCCGTCGCGCTAGCTATTTCCGCGATTGGCAAGAAGTTTTAGTTGCAGCCAGTGATGGCACTTTTGCCCGTGATATTCGCCTCACTCAGTCGGTGGGTTTTAACCTGCTGTGTGCTGACGGTGCAAATCGCGCCTCTATTGGTGAACGCGCTGGCAATACTAGCGATGCTAATTTTCTGAGAACTTGGGATTATCAGCAAGCCTCAGAGAAAATTGCCGAATCTGCGGGAAAAATGCTCTACGCTGATTACGTAGAATCAGGTACTTACCCCATCATCATGGCGAATCACTTTGGTGGTGTGATTTTCCATGAAGCTTGCGGACATTTGCTAGAAACCACCCAAATTGAACGCAACACCTCACCCTTTGCCGATAAAAAAGGCGAAAAAATTGCCCACGAAAGCCTCACAGCTTGGGATGAAGGACGGGCAGATTATGCCTTTGGTACAATCGACATGGATGACGAAGGTATGCCTGCTCAAAGAACTCTCTTGATTGAAAAAGGTGTTCTCAAGAACTTCCTCGCCGATAGAACTGGTTCTTGGCGTACTGGACACCCCAGAACAGGCAGTGGCCGCCGTCAAAATTATACCTTCGCTGCTGCTAGCCGTATGCGTAATACCTACATCGCTCCTGGTGATTACAAAATTGACGATTTATTCGCCTCTATAGATAAAGGTATTTACTGCAAAAAAATGGGCGGCGGTAGTGTTGGTGCTACGGGTCAATTTAACTTTAGTGTGGATGAAGCCTATTTAATTGAAAATGGCAAAATTACCAAGCCACTCAAAGGTGCTACCCTGATCGGTGAAGCCAAGGAAATTATGAATAAAATTTCTATGTGTTCCCAAGATTTGGATCTTGCGCCTGGTTTTTGCGGCTCAATTAGTGGCAGTATTTACACCACCGTCGGACAACCCCACATCAAGGTTGATTCTATCACCGTCGGTGGCCGCTAAAGAATTAGAGATTTTTCATTTGTTCGTAGTGAGGACTTCAGTCCTCATAATTATGTGGACTAAAGTCCTCTAGTGCGGACGCTACGCGTAGCTTGCTTCCCCGGAGGGGTACACTACAAACTATTAATTGGAATTTTGAATTTTTTTGTTATGCCCAATATTCAAGAAATCGCTACTTACGCTCAAGATAATGCTGAGAAACTTGGCATCAAAAAATTTGACATTTATGGCTCTATCGTTGATGAAACGAGTGTGCAAGTTGACCAAGGTGAGCCAAAACAAGTTAAAGCCTCAAACCGTTCTGGTGTGACTGTTCGTGTTTGGAATGAGGATAATACTATCGGTATTACAAGTACCACTGATGTAGATCATCAAGGATTAGAATTAGCTTTGAAAACTGCTTACGAAGCTAGTTTTTTTGGTGTGAAAGAACACGTTCCAGATTTTAGTCCAGAAGCTACAGTTCCACTAGCAAATGCACTTGATGACAAAGCACCGCAAGCACCTGTATCGGAACTGATTGAAAGATTATTAGGTGCTGAAAAAGAATTACTAGCGACTCACCCAGCTATTAAAGGAGTTCCTTATAATGGTTTGGCGCAAAGAGATATTGATCGGTTTTATCTCAACAGCGATGGTGCTTTGAGAAAAGATTCTCTTTCTGTATCTTCGATTTATCTCTATAGCAAAACAGAAGAAGAAGGTAAGAAACCCCGTAGTGCAGGTGCTTATAGAATCAACCGGAGATTAGAAAGTTTAGATATTGATGGTTGCATCCAAGAAACAGCCGAAAAAACAATCAGTCATTTGCATTACGAAAAAATTAAGACTGGTAAATATCAAGTTGTTTTTTCACCGGAGGCTTTTTTAAGTCTTTTGGGTGCGTTTTCTAATTTGTTTAATGCCCAAAATATTCTGGATAAACAAAGTTTATCTACTCCCGATGATTTGGGTAAACAAATTGCTTCGCCTCTACTTTCGCTGTATGATGATGCTTTACACCCTGCTAATGTAGGCGCAGAAACTTTTGATGGTGAAGGTACGCCTACTCGTCAGGTGAAGTTAATCGAAAATGGCGTTTTAACCAGTTTTCTGCACAGTGCGGGAACTGCTAAAAGGTTAAATGCTCAACCAACAGGTAATGCTAGTATTGGTGCAAAGGTTAGCGTTAGTCCTAATTTTTATCATCTGTTTGCCGCCGGAGACTCTGAGCAGGAGTTGAGTTTAGCGACTGCGGAAAATGTGATTTTAATTGATGATTTACACGCGCTTCATGCTGGGGTGAAATCTTTGCAAGGTTCGTTTTCTTTGCCGTTTGATGGTTGGTTGATTAACAAAGGTGAAAGAATTAGTATTGAGTCGGCAACTGTTGCTGGCGATTTCTTGGAACTTTTGCAGTCGATTATTTATGTTGAGAAGGAAGTAGAGTTAACCCCTGCTGGTGTGGCTCCTAGGATTTGGGTTGATGGATTATCGATAACTGGAGAGTAAAATTTAAACAGTGGTGATTTGAATTTTACTGGCAACCACATCAGTTTAAATACTCACTCAATACATCGGGAAATTTAGTTGAATTTCTCGGTGTATTATACAAAATAGTTAATAAAAATATAGTCAAATATTTCTAGCTTGGTAAGGCCGAAACCTTTTTCAAGTAGATAGAATAAACCGTCTACATCAACCAATACGGTGAAGTTAAGGGTGATTTTTGGAGATAATTGGTGTTGTCAGACGCGATAAATCGCGTCTCTACATGAGGTTTTTGGGCGAATATTAATTGTATTGTTACTAGGAAGTCCCCACTCTCAACCGTTCGCGCAACGTGTCACAGACAAGGCAGCTATGAGTAGTTTATCCTACTAAACCAGAACGCAATGCACGCACAGCTGCTTGGGTACGGTCATCGGCGCAGAGTTTATTGAGAATGTTGCGAACATGGGTTTTAACTGTACCCACGGTAATATACAGTTTTTCGGCAATTTGTCCGTTACTGCAACCAGCTACAATTAATTCCAGAATTTCTAATTCCCGTTGAGTCAGGGGGTAGGTTTCTAAAACTTGTTCATATTCTGTGGGTAGAGCTTCGATTTTGACGGTTTTGGGTTTATCTGATGGTTGGGCTTCGCCGGGTATACCTTGCCGCATCTTACTTAATACCACATTAGCGATCGCTGGATCAATCCATGAGTTACCGCCGTAAGTGGCTTGGATGGCATCTGTTAACTTGCTAATACTGGTCTCTTTCATGTAATAAGAGTCTGCCCCGGCGGCAAAGGCTGCCAAGACCGCATCCTCGGTATGATCCATTGTCAGGATCAAAATTTTCGTATTTGTTTGTCCACTCTCGGATTGATAGCGTCTAAACTTGCGGGTGAGTTCAATCCCATCCATGTCCGGTAAGCCAATATCTACCACCGCTACATCTGGCTTTGCCGTTTCTAAAAGTTTTAGTCCTTGAGTCGCATTGGCTGCTTCACCGATGACTCTTAATCCACCCTGCGACTGTAATGCGGCTTTTAGCCCCATTCTTGTGAGGTCGTGGTCTTCAATTAAAATAATGCTGATTTCATTCATTGCTACACCCGCTCTTCTCTGTTGGCAACTTGCAAGCGAATTGAGATTTCTTTAAGTTGCTTGTAACTTAGTTCTATAATTTTCCCAATCCAAAGATAGATGATATTTCTACAGCACTGCATCCACCGATAGAAATAATAAATCCTCTCTGTTTTCAAACGAGATAGAGACTAAAATCAGACTGAGGATACATTACTCTTGGGGAAAAAAATATATGATATTATCACTAAACTACTGCCTGTGTTGATCCTAACTTATTGCTTGAGGTGATATCTTGCACCATTCCCAATCAGCGTCAGGCGATGCACAGCCAACAACGTAAAACTCAGGCTTTCAGTAAGTTGTAAGCCATGCCCATGCTCCAAAAATTATCATCACCGAACAGGTGCAAGATGTGTGTTTAGGCTATCGTCAGCCAGTATTGGTGATTTTCTCCACTCTCCCATCTGGCGATTACCAAGACAACACAGGTATGACTCTGGACATTGGCAACAAAATGTAGAAACTACAACAAGTAGGATGCTTTAAACACTGATTTTACAGGCTAACCGTACCTTTCACTTCACTCATCATCAGGGTTCACTTAAGTAACACGGCTCAAGCTGACTGTACATAATGTTTGTCTGCAACTCTCACCAATGGGTGAGGACGGGTGTTAACTCATTCTTTTACAATGGTGATGAAGGTTGATAAATGTATTTTATTTTACTTTCTAGTCAATTAAAACTTGCTAACAACTCATTAACTAAATTCTAGATAATAGCTGATGAGCAATTGGCAATTAAGCAAAATCATAATTTTCATCACAAAAAATGACAACAACAAAAATTAACGGAATAGTGGAGGAAAACAACCTAAATCCCATGAATATCCTCAAGATGTTCATAAAAATTAATCTTACTCAGCCAATTAATCTAGGACAGAACGGGTTAAAGTAAGTGACAATGCTACAGGTAATCATACTCAGTTACTTAACTTAGCTACCACGAGACAAGACCAAGAGATTAATCACAAAATACTTGTCATGATCACGCTAATTTCTGAGTTATTACAGCATTGCTTTCATACCCTATCCCAAATCTAAAATTATTAGTTTGATAGATTAAAACTAGGTATGTTTGACATCGACCTGTATTTGACAGCGAAAATAAAAACAAATGGAAGAAACGCTGAGAATTTTGGTTGTAGATGACGATGAAGTAGACCGCATGGCAGTCCGTCGCGCTCTCACTCAAGCAGGTGTGCGTGGAGAATTTTCAGAAGTGAGTGATGGTAAGACGGCACTCTTTGCTTTAAAAAATGCTACTTATGACTGTGTTTTTCTGGATTGTAGCTTACCAGATGAAGATGGTTTGAGTTTAATTCATAATTTACGTGCTACGGAAATCAAAGTTCCTTTAGTAGTGCTTACATCTACAGGAGATGAACAAATTGCTGTTGAATTAATTAAGGCTGGTGCTACAGACTATGTTTCTAAATCTAGACTATCATCAGAAATATTAGCACAGGCTTTACGCTATGCAATTCGGATTCACCGGGCGGAAATGCAAGCGGCTTTAGCATTACAGCAATTACGAGAAAGTCACGAACAGCTAGTACGTAAAAACCAAGAACTGGAAAGACAAAGACAACAAATTCAGCTACAAAACTTCAAATTATTAGAAGCATCGCGGCTGAAATCGCAGTTTTTAGCTACCATATCTCATGAACTACGGACACCAATGAATGCCATTATTGGTTTTTCTCAAATATTGTTGCGTCCAAAGTTTGGGCATCTGACATATCAACAGGCAGATATGGTAGAAAGGATATTGAACAATAGTAAGCATTTACTCATGCTAGTAAATGAAGTTTTGGACTTTTCTAAATTGCAAGAAGGACAATTAGCACTGAAGCCAGAATTATTTGATTTGCCGAAAGTAATTAATACCGCAGTCGGAGAAATGCGTTCTCTGTCAGAAGCAAAAAAGTTGTCTTTGTTAGTGCAGAACAACTCGGAAAACTCTGTAGTTTTTAATGACCCAGTGCGTGTTAAACAAATTTTAATAAATCTGTTATCAAATGCAATTAAGTTTACAGAATCTGGTAGTATTTGGGTTGAGGTAAAAGACATCCCTGGGAATCGAGTAGCAATCACGGTTCAAGATACAGGTATTGGCATATCTCAGAAAGATTTTCCGCATATATTTGAAGCCTTCCGCCAAGTGGATCAAAGTATCACCCGGAAATATCCGGGGACAGGTTTAGGGTTGGCAATTGTGCATTCACTGGTGCAAATGATGAATGGGCAAATCTTTCTCGAAAGTCAATTAGGAGTTGGTTCAATGTTTAGAATTGAACTGCCGCGACAAGTGCCAATATCGAAATCGGCTAGAACATCTGGGGCGGTACAATTAGATGGCAAAGTGATGTTTAACGCGGCGCAAAATACCCACCAATCTAATTTTTATTCTCAAACCAGCACAGTATCAATGGGGTATCCTCACCTCAAATTATAAAGTTTATACACAAGTTGATAGTCATGTCTGCTGTAGAAAATACTAAAAGTGATCGTATTCTTGCTGTCGATGATACTAAAGATAATCTGATTTTGCTTCAGACTATTCTCGAAAGCGAAGGCTATGAAATTGACTTAGTAACTGACGGTGTTTCGGCTTTAAAAAAGGTGGAACAGTCGCCACCTGATTTAATTTTGCTAGATGTGATGATGCCAGGGATGGATGGTTATGAGGTGACGCGGCGGATTCGCAATAACCCGGCTCTGAATTATATTCCTATATTGTTAATTACTGCTTTTCATGAATCAAGTGTTGTGGAAGGTTTAGATGCTGGTGCAGATGATTTTATTCGTAAACCCTATGATGCAGATGAACTGTTAGCCAGGGTGCGATCGCTACTGCGTCTCAAGCACAGTTTAGACGAACAACGCAAAATGGCACGGCAACGGGAAGACTTTGTTTCCCGGCTGACTCACGATTTACGCACCCCTTTAGTCGCGGCTGATCGGATGTTGGGATTGTTTGAGCAAGAAGCTTTCTGCAAAATTTCCCCAGAAATGAAACAAGCGATCGCGGTGATGATTCGCAGTAACCAAAATTTGCTACAAATGGTCAATACCCTGTTAGAAGTCTATCGCTTTGAAGCAGGTAAAAAGACTTTGAACTATGGCAACTGTAATCTCAAAGAAATTGCCCAAGAAGTAGTCAGTGAACTCACTCAGCTTGCTAGGGAGAAAGGTATCAAACTGACACTAGACACCAGTAACTTAGATAATTTGGGAAACACAGCTGGTGTAGTGATGGGCGATCGCTTAGAACTAAGACGGGTTTTGTACAACTTAGTTGATAATAGCATCAAATTTACCGACACAGGTGGTATAAACGTTCGGGTTTGGCAACCCAATCACAACTGGGTATCTATGGAAGTGGAAGATACAGGTTATGGCATTGCTCCCGAAGACCAAGCTACTATTTTCGAGCGATTTCGTCAGGGTAGAAATAAAAGATCAGGTAGTGGCTTAGGATTGCATTTATCCAGCCGCATTATCGAAGCTCACGAAGGTTCAATTAGCCTGACCTCAGAACTCGGAAAAGGCAGTAAGTTTACAATCAAACTACCTAAGAATATTGACTAGGGACTAGGGAATAGGGAGTAGGGATGAGCCAGCAGGAAAAGGAGACAAGGGAGATTATATAGTCCATGCCCCATACCCTAAACCCAATGACTAATGACTAATGACTAATGACTAATAACTATTGACTATTAATAAGCTGATTGGAGTTGAAATCGGTCACACAGCAAGCAGCGAATTACTGCTTCTAAATCTTCTATCATATAAGGTTTACTCAGGTATTCGTCAAAACCTGCATTTAAAATGCGTTCTCGATCCTCTCTCGTAGCTAAAGCTGTGACAGCTACCACAGGAATTTCACGGGTTAATGGATCTTGCTTGAGATGACGTATAATATCAATACCATTTTGACCTGGTAACAAAATATCTAACATAATTAGTTCTGGCTGATACTCTTTCGCCACCAACACAGTTGCAGAACCATCTTTTTGACAAATAAATCTACAGCCTAGAGACTCTAGGGTATAACTCATCAGCAGCAGATTATCATCATTGTCTTCCACAGCTAAAATTAAAGGCTGCCGAGATTTATGCTTCACTTCATCACTCATGAATGATTGTGTCAGATACATTTGGTCTCCATAAGGTTCCATTAGGATTAATCGTCATTCTTGAGTCAACAGACCAATTATTCCCGTAAAAAACAAAAGGTAAGCTCAAAACCGAGATAATTAAAGATGGCTTCATATTGCTGTTTTCTCAATTAAACATCTTTTTCCATACAATCAGTTTGAAATAAATCACATTTGAGCTTGATTACTTTAGCAGACACCTATTGATTATACGCAAAATTACAGAATATTTTTAGCGTAACTTTATCATAACTTGATATACTCAATGCCAATTAACCGTATTATCACTGGTGCTGTTTAGCTAAGTAGATATCAAGATAACTTTTTGTCAGTGGAGACTCTGATTTTTTTTGTATTAAATTGTCATGTTCCTTCCTGCATAAGTATTTCCGAGTCAGCCAACCTAGGATTAAGACATTTTTTCTCAAATTTCCTCTATAACTGCTTGATTGCTTTGTAATATTTGTAGTACAATATTTTCATTGAGGAAAAACGTCAAGATGAGATATGGTCGGAAATGAAAAATATTAACAAGCGATCGCTAGCTTTTTCATGGGATATAAAACCGCAGTCAATCAACCATAAACATCAATAATATGACGGATTACCACTATCTTATCAAAGATAATCCCTGAGTGAAATCCCTAACAGTGAGCAGACATTTAGTGATATGAAAAATCTGATTGATAAATTTAATCAATGTACCTGAGAGCCTAGTAAATGCAATCATAATGCACATTTAATAGTTGCACTTTGGTATTTGATTCATTACGAGCAAAAACGTTTACCTCACTAATGCCAAGAGCTATTTTTACATTCGCCAAATTTTCAACTTCAATAATTACAATTATGTCGGCTGGGCAAATACCCAGGTATCTCGCAAAAATCACATCTGACACCTATAGTTGAGGAAATCTCAATATCCTGACAGGATGTTATATCTGTTTACCAGCTTGTAGAATGAGATAATTAACTTACCTAATCATTCAGACTGATTATAGATAATACATGAGAAGATACAAAAGTAAAACTATTTAGATAAAAATTAACTTTAACATCGAAATTTTGTTACAATTAAGTAATCAACAATATGGAATTTGATTATTTTAGAAGCAACGACGGTATTCCTAACAATCAAAATCGTCACAGCTTACTGGCGAGTGGTTGGCGACCATTGCATCGAGAATTAGACTGGGAATTCTTATGGAATCTACTATATAGCGATACCAAAGAACTAACGCAAAAAACCTTAAACCTAGCCAGTAGTCTGGCAGAGGTTTTAGGTAGAAATAACTATACTTGGTGGGCGAATATCTTAAACCTCGCATCTGAAAATACACGCTACGAAGTAGATAAATTTTGGCATTATATAACACCTGATCCGCTATCGCCAGATTATCGTTATCAAGATGTTTTGAGTACAGAAACGCCTATCGTGCAATTAGTTAGCCGTCAGAGCATACCTATTGATTATGTATTGAATCGACTCCAAGAAATTACAGTTTTACGTGTTTTAGAATTATTAGGTCGCCCTGACATCATCACCCAATATTATTTAGAAAGAAATTTTTGTTACCCAGTGGAAAAATTTATCAATTGGGAACGTATAGATGTTGTTAGTAGCGTTTATGCGTACTGGTCAAAATATGACGTTTGGTTACAAATTGAAGCTTATGAGCGCGGGCGACGACAATACACATTAATGTCAAAAGATATGTCGCCATTAATTAACAAAGCCACTTATGACTTAGCAGTGATGCTGAGTGGCTATCAAAGTCGTGTGGGAAAAGTCTACAGCCAATTTCCCATACCCAGTTTTCCCGCAGATATTCAAAGCTTTACAGATACAGTACAGCAAGCAGTTCTCAACCAAAACCAGCTAGCGGTGGTAGTTCATGGTCAACCAGGTACAGGTAAAACTGCATGGACACAAGCAGTAGCCAAAGAAATTCTGATACCGCTAGGATTTGTCATTTTTATTTTAGATCATGATGCG
This sequence comes from Anabaena sp. CA = ATCC 33047, assembly GCF_963870205.1. Classification (NCBI taxonomy): domain Bacteria; kingdom Bacillati; phylum Cyanobacteriota; class Cyanophyceae; order Nostocales; family Nostocaceae; genus Anabaena; species Anabaena sp. CA = ATCC 33047. The sequence continues at coordinate 164,091 of NZ_CAWMSA010000020.1, forward strand.
ATCGCCAACTTTGTACCGCCCACATATTTAGAACGAATTTGCATCATCATCAACGAAGCTGATAACCTCGCGCAAAACCGTGCATCGGAAGTTGCCCAGTATAACAACAAAACAGAACACATCTTGAGTTTATTAGATGGCACACTGTACCAAAGCGTCATTGATGATAGTGGAATTCAAACCAAGCAGCGATTAGTAGTGTTGATGACTTGCAACACCACCGAAAGACTAGATCCAGCAATGTTGAGGAAAGGTAGGGTAGATTTGATTTATGAATTTACCGAAAAGTTTGTTTGATATTAGTTATTAGTTATTAGTTATTAGTCATTGGTTATTACTCATGAGTTTTTCTCCTCCGCTTCCTCCACTTCTTCCTATTCCCCAGTTAAGAGTCCCTTCCAGTCCCCACAATATAAATTATTGATTTTGGCTAAGAGTAAAGACAATTTTTGTAGGGTGGGCATTGCTTGCCACTGTCCCAGACCTAAGTTTTACCTTGTAGGCAATGCCCACCTATTCTAATTGAGAATGATGCCAGATATCACTTAAGATACTCCCCTAACCCCCCATCATCACCTGTTCCCATAACACAACCTAAAAAAATCACTTAAAATATTTACAGAAATTAACTTATTTATACCATTTCTAAGTTGCATCAACCAGAAACCACCCGTTTATTTTCTCGCCTAGAACTGAATGAAAATAAACTAACCCATCAACCCGGTAGCGTTTTAGGAAGTACCGCCCTAGTTGCAGGTACAACAGTAGGCGCAGGAATTTTAGCATTACCTACAGTCACAATACCTTCTGGTGTCATTCCCTCAACAATTTTATTAATTCTAGTTTGGCTATATGCCTTAGTTTCTGGGCTGTTGATTGCGGAAGTCAGCATAAACACCATGCGTCAACAGGGGCGGTTAAGTGTCAGTTTGTTAGCAATGGTGGAAAGTAATCTCGGTAAAATTGGGGCGAGAGTAGCAGGTGGGGCATATTTATTTCAACACTACGCTTTGCTAGTGGCTTATGTTGCCCAAGGTGGAGAAATTTTAATATCTGCATTGGCGAAAGTCTGGGGTATTCCGCATAATTTACCAGCATGGGTAGGGACAACCGCCTTTACCCTCATATTTGGCGGTATTATGTATCTAGGGCGAGAAAAGTTGATTGAAAAATTAAATAGTGCCTTTGTCGCCATTGTCATCACATCCTTTTTAGGACTCTTAGTTTTAGGCACTAGGCAAGTTAAGACTGTACAATTTTTCTTTCAAGATTGGACTACTGTAGGCAGTGCTGTCTCAGTGATGTTAGTAGCACTGTTCTATCAGAATGTTGTGCCGGTGGTAGTAACTCAGCTAGAAGGTGATATTCGCAAAGTCCGCCAGTCCATTATTATCGGTTCGGCTATTCCCCTCATCATGTTCTTAGCTTGGAATGCCGTGATTATAGGCAGTGTTACCCCTGACATTATAAAAGATACCACAGGTTTTGATCCTTTGCAAATACTCCGGGCTGGGGGTGCGGGTGAATGGTTAGGCGTGCTGATATCTATATTTTCTGAGTTTGCAATTGTCACATCCTTTATTGGCTTTGTGTATGGATTAGTCGATTTTTTCCGAGATGTGACTTTATGCCGTCAAAGAGGATTAGATGATGGTTTGCCGCTTTACTCACTGATTCTATTGCCACCGATGAGTTTAGGCGCAATGAATCCGCATATTTTCTTAACAGCTTTAGATTTTGCTGGTACTTTTAGTATTTCTTTGTTGGGAGGAATTATCCCCGCATTGATGACTTGGAAACAACGCCAAAACTCAAATCATATTCATCAATTATTAGTACCTGGGGGACGGGTGACATTGATTGTGATGATTGCTGTTGCATCAGTAGTGATCACAACAGAAATTCTATCAATGGTGAGATAGTAAGGTGTATTTCACCACAACAGCAAATATTTGAATTACCCGGATAATCGTTCAAAAGCTGGGAATAATAGATAAATCCTACTTTTATAGCTGAGAAGGATATGTTAGTTATATAACCGTAAAAAAACGGAAATTTTTCATATCCTTTATCAGAAATTTGCAGTTTGGAAATTGATGTTATAGACTGTAGGCGCAGTTACTCATTAAGGCTTCATGAATCATGACAACTACACAGACAATTACTACCAAACCCGACAAAAAATCCGCTAAAAAAAGACATCAGTCTTTTCCTAAGATGGATATTGGTACACCGAAAGTACCATTACGTAAACCTCAAAAAATCAAACAGGAGTACGAATTGTTAAGCGACTGGGAACACGCAAGTTAATTTATGATCAAAAATTCCACTCACATAATTGAGATGGTGGTGTCATCCGAGGGCGGTTGTATTGATAAAATCCCTCAAGATTTAGCAAAGCTTGGCGATAAAGCATCCACTTTACAGCATCCTGATGATTAGCGGTACTGATCAAATTACCTTGGCTGAGAGTCAATCGCCCTTCAACATCCCAATTAAATGCAGACTGGGGTAGATTATATTGCTGATGACTATCCCACAAAATAGCTAACGCTTCACCAGTAACTAGATTACCTTTCAAATTACCGCGAATACAGATGAAGTTATCCGAGTGGGGATAGCCGTAATACCCCTGAAATTGATTTGCAGTTTTGTGAAAATTTGCACAAACTCCCGCACCAACTCGCCAGTCTTGCGGATCAGGTTGACTGCAAAATTGGTAGTCACCATCTGCTAAATTGCCTATGTTAACTTTGGGTGTTTTCACCCGCAAGTTTATATCTTGTTGTGGAACTAATTTATTAAAATTTAACTGACTTGTGAACAGAGTTGCAAAGATAGCAAAGATTGGTGCGAGATGATTTACATCCAGCATCATTCGATCTCCAATTATCTAGGAGACTGACACAACCGAAAAAGCCCATTCTACACAGCAGGAGCCGCAGAAATTGCTAAAAATATCAGCAGCATCACAATTAACAGGCTGATTTTGACAATTAGGTAGGTATTCGGGTCAAATAAAGCAAAATCGTGAGACATATTACACCTCTCTATTTCATTCTCTGTTTTAGAGTTTGATGAGGTATTGGTTTTTAGCAGCCCTTGGCTACTCTATATTTATATTGTCTCTCACAATCTGAGATACAGGCTATAATTTACACCTTTAGTAACATTTTTTAGGATATTGATAAGTATATTGATCAAACTTCGTAGGGTGGGCATTGCCTCTGACAGTTGATAATTACAAAATATACATAGTTATAGGTAATGCCCATCCTACTTTTACTAGCTCGCAAAGGTATTAATACTCATAACAATTCTCTGAATTCTTCACGAGTTATTTGGCAATCACGCAGTATTTGAGCCATCAAACCACGACCAATTGTTTCACCGGAATGCACAGGAATTACTGTTCTACGCCCATCAGTATGGATCAGAATATGATGACTTCCCCGGACTCTAGCAACTTCAAAACCAACTTTGAAAAGAGCTGCAATAACTTCACGTCCGGTGACACTTGGGAACTGACTCATACTTCAACTGCGACTCGCTGAATACCAACAAAGTCTAGTGAATCTTGCTGCTCTTCCTCAAATTCTAAACAAAGTTCAATGGCTTCTCTAATGCGTTCCATCAAATCATCTAAATTTCTTGCTTGTGTATGACACCCAGGAAGATTTGGTACGGACGCTACAAGATAGCCATCTGCATCACGTTCGATAATTACATTAAATTCTCGCTTCATAATGACTTTACTGAAGTTTTCACTATATTTTCTCATGATTGCAAGAGCTTATATGCTCGCCCTTTGACGATGGAGATATCATTTAGGCGATCGCTCTCCTAAAATACTAAGGAATTCCTGCTTGTTGAAAAATCTGCTGCGGTGTGATTTCCAAGCCTTGCAGCAAGTCATCTGCTAAACTGTCTTCACCAGTTTTGGTTTGTGGTCTGGCATCAGGATAAAACACGGTGACAGTTTTGGCTTTGGCATCTAATACCCAAACTCGCAACACACCTGCTTCTAGGTAGTCTGTCGCTTTGGCACTCATTTCTCCAAAACTTTGGTCGGGAGAGATAATTTCAATCGCTAAGTCTGGAGGTATGGGACAGGGTTGATCTTCGATCGCATCACTGTTGAGGCGAGAGTATGACACATAAAGTAAATCTGGTACAGGAACCCAGTCCCGTCCTCGGCGTTTTAATGTCACCGCCCACTCGATACCAACCTCACCGCGACCTTGCGCCCACGGTGTTAAAAGTATACTCAGAGCTAGGGTTAATCGTGAATGAAATCTTTTTGGTGCCATTTTAGGTTTTAGTTCGCCGTCAACTAATTCGTAGGTGATATCTCCTTCTGGGAGTGCGAGGTATTCTGCAAGTGTGATTTGGGATTTGAGTTGAGTCATGCGATCGCCTACCCTCATTCATAACTCTATTTTGCTCGATGACACAGCCATTCAGTTTCCGCCTATCATTAAAGATGCGATAGGCGCGATAAGTTTAGGTCAATGCAATTAATTCTGTACAGTAAACCCGGCTGTCATTTATGTGAAGGCTTACAAGAAAAGCTGGAACAAATCCCCAATCCCATATTTGAGTTAGAGATTCGTGACATTACCACCCATGAAGATTGGTTTAGGGCGTATCAGTATGAGATTCCAGTTCTTCATGTAGTCAAGAGTGATGGCGAGACAGAACAAGCTTTACCCCGTCCTTCTCCCCGCGCTAGTGTGCAGCAATTAGAGCAAATGTTGTATAAGTATTTAGCCAACAGCGAGAAAAATAATGCAGAATAAGCGCAAGATAAATGTGTGGCGAGGTTCACAAAATGAAATTGCGGGAATTACTAGCAGCAGTAGATAGTGTGGATCAAATCCCTAATAATCCGGCTTTGGCGAATGCTGAAGTTCAAGGATTAAAAACTAATTCCCATGCTTGCGGTGTGGGAGACTTGTTTATTGGCATGCCTGGTACAAGGGTAGATGGTGGGGAATTCTGGCCGAGTGCGATCGCATCCGGTGCTGTCGCTGCCATTGTTTCCCCCCAAGCTGTAGAAAAAAATCCTCCGACAGATGAGGCTGTTGTCATTAGTGCTAACAACATGACTAAAGCTTGCGCCCAAATTGCGGCGGCTTTTTATGGATATCCTGGGCAGAAACTCAAATTGGTGGGTGTGACTGGTACTAATGGTAAAACTACTACCACTCACCTAATTGAATTTTTCCTCACCAAAGCCCAATTACCAACGGCTTTGATGGGAACTCTCTACACTCGTTGGGCTGGTTTTGAACAAACAGCCGCCCATACTACACCCTTCGCGGTGGAACTACAACAGCAGCTAGCGCAAGCTGTAAAGGCTGGTTGTGAGTTTGGGGTGATGGAAGTCAGTTCTCACGCTTTGGCGCAAGGCCGGGTTTTGGGTTGTCCGTTTGAGGTGGGGGTGTTTAGTAACCTGACTCAAGACCATTTGGACTTTCACCAAGATATGGAAGATTATTTTGGGGCGAAAGCTTTGTTATTTAGTCCTGAATATCTCAAAGGACGGGCGATTATTCATGCTGATGATGCCTACGGTAAACGCTTAATTGCTGCTTTGAATCGTCAAAAGGTATGGAGTTACAGCGTTAATGATAGTAATGCTGATTTGTGGATGAGTAATTTAAACTATCAGCCAAATGGTGTGAGTGGGACTCTACATACACCAGAGGGTGAGGTAAGTTTTCAATCGCCTTTAGTTGGTCAATATAATTTAGAAAATCTTTTAGCAGCAGTTGGTGCGGTTTTACATCTGGGTTTAGACTTGCAATTGGTAGCAAATGCTATTGGTGAGTTTCCGGGAGTTCCCGGACGGATGGAACGGGTACAAATTAGCCCTGACCAAGATATTAGTGTGATTGTGGATTATGCCCATACACCAGATAGTTTAGAAAACTTACTCAAAGCCGCCCGGCCGTTTATTCCTGGGAAGATGATTTGTGTGTTTGGTTGTGGTGGCGATCGCGATCGCACTAAACGCCCGAAAATGGGTAAAATTGCGGCGGAATTAGCTGATGTAGCGGTTGTTACCTCGGACAATCCCCGCACTGAACACCCAGAACGGATTTTAGAGGATGTTTTGGCAGGTATACCTGATACAATACAGCCGATGGTAATTTGCGATCGCGCTACCGCTATCCAAACCGCAATTTTACAAGCCCAACCCGGCGACGGTGTATTATTGGCTGGTAAAGGTCACGAAGACTACCAAATTCTCGGTACAGAAAAAATCCACTTTGACGACCGAGAACACGCACGTCACGCATTACAAACGAGAATCAACTCACAAGGTTAAAAACAGCGCAACTTTTCAACCAGGGTAAACATACAGGTGTAAGTGTGCAGAACCCTTACACCTTACCTAGTCAAAGATATGGGTTTTTCTTTGCGTCTCTGTGTCTTGGCGTTGAAACAGAAATTGACATGATTTTCTCTACTGAGACTGTATCATACCATTTGGCTTTAGTTACTGATCATTCTCCTATCTCTGCATTCACCCCTCAATTTTCATCATTCATTTTTATCTCTCGAAAAAATAAAAATACGTGGTAATTTTCTGGTAAGATAACCATCTTTGATCAAGAGATATCAAAGTATGAAAAAATCTTAATGTATTTTCAAAACTGCAACAAATTTTAACAAAATCAAATTTTGTAGAGTAATAATTAACTATCTAATTCATTAATATGTCTTTTATCTAGATTTTGAGCAAAAAGCATATAAATACGCGAAAATTAATTACATGATTACTTCCTCATTGCCCTTAATTTTATTGGTTGTGTTCAACTCATGAATGACTTCCTGCATCAAGATTTGTCAGTTTATCAGCTAGCTGTAGGAGCGGAAGCGTCCCCCCAACCAATTCCTCTCAATGCTGCTACGCTGCTATCAATGGTGAGAGCGCAAATAGACTTACTCATTGAGCAGCAAATCAATGCAACACTCTGGGTGAAACTGCCACCGGGTAAAATTTGGTGTCAGGAATTACGGCGTTATCAGTTATCAATAAAGCAGCCAATTAATATCTACAATTGCCAAATTAAGGGAGCAGACGCAGCAAAAAAAGATATAGTAACCCAAGAAGAACAGCAGGAAACCATGACACCATATATTAATCAGGTGGATGTGGAACTATTAGCAAATAATCAATTGCATCGAGAATACTTCTTGGTAGTATTATCGCCAAAGTTTAGCAGTTTATTGGTAGCATCTCAACAGGTTAGAAACGATGAGAGCGAAAATTTAGCAAAAGAAAATTCGCCGAAAAATCTAACTTTATTGACAATTACGACTATTGATAGCAGAGTTATTCAAAACGTACTAGATGGCTTGAAACAAGAGATTCAATTAGAATCAAATCAAATTGCACCAGCCGATTTGATCTGTCAAAATATCTGCGAACCAGCACTGTGGAGTTTGCTGTTTGCTAAACAAATCCAGCGACAAGATGAAATTAATCGGCAAATTAGACATGAAAGGATAGGTAAATTACAGGGACAAAATCAAACCCTGCAAAAAAAAGAACAACAGAAAGATGAATATCTCAAAAATGTTTCTCAAGAACTGCGTACACCCCTGACGCAAATGAAAACAGCCCTGTCGCTGTTGAGTTCGCCTAATCTCAAACCCCAACAGCGACAGCGATATTTACAAATGCTCAATACTCAGTGCGATCGCCAAAGTACACTAATTACCAGTCTATTGGATCTAGTAGAACTAGAGCATACTTTGGAGGCGACTAACTTAGAATTAGTTAAACTTGCTGATATTGTACCAGGAGTAGTCAGCACCTACCAACCTGTAGCCCAAGAGAAAGGTATCATGCTAGCCTACACCATACCCACTGATTTACCGCCTGTGTGGTGCGTCAATGGTGGACTCAGACAGATAGTAATTCACCTCCTGTATAACAGCCTCAAGTTTACCCCCACAGGCGGTGAAGTCTGGGTAACAGCCAGAATTGAGGATGAATATGTACAACTAGAAGTCCGTGACACAGGCATTGGTATCGCCGAGGGCGAAATTCCCAAAATTTTTGACTGCTTTTATCGTGTGCGTTCAGGAAACAGTGAGGAGATTAACGGCGCAGGTTTGGGTTTAACAATTGTGCAACGCCTGTTATGGAATTGTGGTGGTTCGATTACCGTCAAAAGTCAGCTTGATGAAGGATCTATTTTTACAGTACAGCTAGTACCAGAAGGCAAAGATCCAAAACTAGGGGGGAGATAGAGTCAAAAACCTTAAATTTATCTACCTATTCTTGGTCTATCGCTTGAGGTGTAAGATATAAAATGTCCAAAAAACTTACTCTAGGCTTAATGCTGTTATTTGTTGGTGTGAAAGTCGGTGTTCCCCAACAACTTGTCAAAGCACAAACCCCAACCCCAACAGCAACTACCACAAAATCAATTTGTCCTGCTCAATTGGGTACAGCCATTGATACCATAATTAATCGTCCCCTTTTTAATCGCTCACGCTGGGGAGTGTTAATTAAACCCCTGTCATCTGTGCAGAGTCTCTATAGTCGAGATGCAGAAAAATATTTTATTCCTGCTTCTAATACTAAGTTACTGACGACAGCAGCAGCACTGTTACAACTAGGTGCAGACTTTCGCATTCGCACCTCAATTTATCAAAATGGTAACGGTGTTTTTACTGTTATCGGCAGGGGAGATCCTAGCCTCAATGATACTCAATTACAATCACTTGTCCAACAGCTAAGACAAAAGGGTGTGACTCAAATTCCCCAGTTAATAGCTGATAATAGTTATATTCAAGGAGATGTTGTTAATTCTACTTGGCAATGGGAAGATATACAGTCAGATTATGGTGCGCCAGTTAATAGTTTTATTTTAAATCAAAATATTGTGGGTTTTAAGCTGATACCCCAAACTGTTGGTAAAACTCCCCAATTAGTTTGGAATGAACCAACTGAAGTCCGACAATGGTTAGTAGTTAATCGCTCAGTAACCGTCGCCGAAAATCAACCGAGTTACATTAATATTAGCCGTGACTTAACTGGCAGAATCCTGCGGATTGAAGGACAAGTATCAGCGAATTCTGCACCCTATTTAGTAGAGTTACCTGTAGTTGATCCTGATGCTTACTTCTTAAGACGTTTGCGTACAGCTTTCAACCAAGAAAAAATTAACTTAGGAAAAACTGTTATCGGACATAGTACCACTAATCAACAGGAATTAGCATCTGTACAGTCGCCACCTTTAGGGGAATTAATTCAAGAAACTAATCAAAATAGTAATAATCTGTTTGCAGAATCTCTGTTGAGAGTCTTAGGTGGGCAATCTCCTGTTTTGAAAAATCAAAGTTCTGCTGATATTGGGTTAGAAGCCATCAAGAAAAATTTAACGAAGTTGGGAGTTGATCCGACAGGTTATCAGTTGGCAGATGGTTCCGGTTTATCACGCCGGAATTTAATTAGCCCGGAAGCGTTAGTACAAACTTTGCAGGGTATAGCAAAAACACCTGTTGCAAATGTGTATCGTGCATCTTTACCTGTAGCTGGGAAAAATGGGACTTTAGCAAGTCGTTTGCGTAATACTCCGGCTGAGGGAATTGTACAAGCAAAAACAGGCACACTCAGGGGTGCAATTTCCCTGTCAGGATATATGAATACACCTGAATATGAGCCTTTGGTGTTCAGTATTATGGTGAATCAATCAGAACAGCCTGCAAGTACCCTGCGCCAAGCTATTGATGAAATTGTAGTCTTGTTGACACAGTTAAAGCCTTGTTAAAAGGGAACAGGGAACAGGGAACTCTTAACAGGGAACAGGGACTACATAAGGTGGGGGCTGTCTTACCCTCATCAGGCGATGCACTGCTCACAACGTAAAAATAAGGGTTAGAGCGTATTTTCATCTGTGCATCGCCTGACTGTAATTTATATTAAGTATAAATAAGTATTTATTACATATATATCAATAGTATAAAAAGTAGTCTGTCTTTAGTTAGAGCCAATAATAATTAGTCATAGTTATTCTAAGTAAATAAGAACACGAATTGATAAGGATGAAAAAAACACAGGTATATCTATCTATCTGAGTATTTTTGCTTTATAACGTGTTTTACTTCTAGGTTTTCAGGTTGCGCTACCCTAGAAATAAAATCTTCATTCAGGGGTTACTATGTCAGAATTGATTCAGGCAATATTGGAGAGCGAAGAAAGAAGTGATTTGCGTAACTTTTTGAGTCAACTACGCCAAAAAGAGCAAAATTATTTGTTGCGTAATGACATCTTGAACGAGTATAATGAGTATTGCTCTAAAACAGAAAAAACGAACACATTTTATACTTATTCTCGTTTAGGTAAACTAATTTACTATACTCAGGAAATTATTCAAGAAGAATCAAATATTTGTTTCATCATTCGCCCGAAGATTGCTAGTCAAGAAGTTTATCGACTGACAGCAGATTTAGATGTGGAGTCGATGACAGTACAGGAACTGTTGGATCTGCGCGATCGCTTGGTGAATAAATTCCACCCCCAAGAGGGTGACTTGCTAGAACTCGATTTTGGCCCCTTTTATGATTATTCCCCAACCATCCGCGACCCCAAAAACATTGGTAAGGGTGTGCAGTTTCTCAACCGTTATCTATCCAGCAAACTGTTTCAAGACCCGAAACAATGGCTAGAAGGCTTATTTAATTTCCTGCGCCTACACCACTACAATGGTGTGCAACTGCTGATTAACAATAATATCCAATCTCAACAGCAACTGTCCCAACAAGTCAAGAAAGCCTTAGCGATTGTTAGCCAAAGACCCAGCGATGAACCTTACGAACAATTTCGCTTACAATTGCAAATGATGGGCTTTGAGCCAGGTTGGGGTAATACAGCCGGGCGTGTTCAGGAAACCTTAAATATTCTCGATGAATTAATCGACTCTCCCGACCCCCAAACCCTAGAAGCTTTCATCTCTCGCATCCCGATGATTTTTAGAATCATCCTGGTGTCAGCACATGGTTGGTTTGGGCAAGAGGGTGTCTTAGGTCGTCCTGATACTGGTGGTCAGGTGGTGTATGTGCTTGACCAAGCGAAAAATTTAGAAAAGCAACTGCAAGAAGATGTCATCCTGGCTGGTTTAGAAGGGTTAAACGTCCAGCCAAAGGTAATTATTCTCACCCGTCTGATTCCCAACAGTGACGGGACTCTGTGCAACCAACGACTAGAAAAAGTTCACGGGACAGAAAACGCCTGGATTTTGCGCGTACCTCTGCGGGAATTCAACCCCAATATGACGCAAAACTGGATTTCTAGATTTGAGTTTTGGCCTTATCTGGAAACCTTCGCCATTGATGCAGAAAAGGAATTATTAGCAGAATTTCACGGTAGACCCGATTTAATTGTGGGTAACTACACTGATGGTAACTTAGTCGCGTTTTTGTTGGCGCGACGGATGAAAATTACCCAGTGCAACATCGCCCACGCTTTGGAAAAATCTAAATATTTGTTTAGTAACCTCTACTGGCAAGATTTAGACGATAAATATCATTTTTCCTTGCAATTTACTGCTGATTTGATTGCGATGAATGCAGCTAACTTTATTATCAGCAGCACCTACCAGGAAATTGTCGGGACACCGGATAGTGTGGGACAGTATGAATCTTACAAATGCTTTACCATGCCAGAGTTGTATCATGTGGTGAATGGCATTGAGTTGTTTAGTCCCAAGTTTAATGTTGTACCACCTGGGGTAAATGAAAATGCTTATTTCCCCTACACTCGTACTGAAGACAGGGTAGACAGCGATCGCGATCGCATCACCGAAATGTTATTTACTTTAGAAGATCCTAGCCAAATCTTCGGCAAACTCGATGATCCTAACAAGCGTCCCCTCTTCTCAATGGCCCGTCTCGACCGGATTAAAAACCTCACCGGTTTAGCAGAATGCTTTGGTCAAAGTAAAGACTTGCAAGAACATTGCAACTTAATTTTAGTCGCCGGCAAGTTACGTGTGGAAGAATCAGGCGATAACGAAGAACGGGATGAAATCATTAAACTGTACCGCATCATTGACGAGTACAATCTCTATGGCAAAATTCGCTGGTTGGGTGTACGCCTATCAAAAAGCGACTCTGGAGAAATTTATCGCGTTATCGCCGACCATCAAGGTATCTTTGTTCAACCAGCCTTATTTGAAGCCTTTGGTTTGACAATTCTAGAAGCGATGATTTCTGGTTTACCAACCTTTGCAACTCAATTTGGTGGGCCATTAGAAATTATTCAAGATCAAGTCAATGGTTTTTACATTAACCCCACCAATTTAGAAGAAACGGCCCAGAAAATTCTGGAATTTATCAATAAATGTCAACAAGATCCCTCCTATTGGGGTAGAGTTTCTCAGCAAGCAATTGACCGTGTATACAGCACATACACCTGGAAGATTCACACAACTAAGCTGTTATCATTAGCACGGATTTATGGCTTCTGGAATTTCACATCTCAGGAGAACCGAGAAGACTTGTTACGCTACCTTGAGGCTTTATTCTATTTAGTTTATAAACCCAGAGCGCAACAACTACTAGAACAACACAAATATCGGTAAACTCTTGTAGATGATGTTTGTCATGAAAGATGCTGAAAACCCTTCGACATAGCAGGATACCGCAGGGTATTTCTCCCCGACAAATGTAGAGACTAAGCATGCTTAGTCTCTACAACTCCCATTCCCGCAACAAAATTTTTTCCTGTTCCCTCATTAATATGCTGTAGGGGTTTAGCATTGCTGAACCCCTATGTTTTAAAATGTATATTGTCTTGAGTGTCTAGTCAGAGAGTACCAAGTATTTGGGCCGACTATCCCATCTACTTTAAGATTTCGTTGCACTTGAAAAGCTTTTACAGCACTTTCTGTCAACGCACCATAAAACCCATCGACTCGAATAGCGTAACCATTAGCCACTAATAACCTTTGTAAGACTCTGACAGGTGTACCTGTATTACCAAAACTTAAATATGGTAGATTTCTTGTATACCTTTGATATCTTCTGGCAATCACAATTTCTTCTGGGATTTGTGCCGTTAACAAAAACGGTTGATGTGAAAATTTTACCCTAACAGCCTGAAAGTTATTAAACTCATCTAGGCTATATGAATCTTTGACTAGATGTGTATTTTTACTCAGATTTTTTTGATTTTCATGCTGTACGGCTAATTGAAGATTTGGTGAGATTTCAGATTGGTGTATAAATTCAGGCGGCGTGATTTTTGCTGATGACATTAACTGATCTGACTGATTTTGTGTAGAGTTTGTCACACCATTGTCTAAATGAATTACAGGCTGCTTGGGTAAAACAGATGGAGCGAGTTGTTTGGTAGCTAATACGCCTGTCATCAGCAGGACAATATCATTCATTGTATTTAATGTCACTATTACCCATAATTACTTTGACAGAACAATTTACTTGAAACCGGAATGGTTCCTAGTTAAATTGAATGAGTTAATTTTTCAGCAATTGGCAAGAATCAGCAGAAATTTTCTCTACTTATTCCAATTGATGGATATTGTGATTACAGTCCGTCTAATTCAGTTATTAATTGGTTTTTGAGAATGTAAATTATAACAGTTACAGGTTAATTATCTGCCGAAGGTTTTGATTGAGAATTATGGAGATTAGTTGCTCATGAATGATTTATTTAAAGTAACAAAGAATAATAAACTCTAGATAGCCAAGAAATTATTCTATCCCAAGCAGTATATATTCAGGTAGATTTGTGAGCTTTGTGCTTCATTAATTACTTATGCTCTGCAAAGCCGCTAAAATTAATTGAATGAATAGACAAAGCTAGTCAAAATTCAGACTCAAAACCAGAATTTCTGCTGATAAATCGGGCAGATCAATTAAACTGCTGGGTAGTACGGCAAATTTTCTGCGGTAATGCTGCTGAAAAGAGTGCGATCGCGGTATCTTAATCGTGGTTGCTCTGAGGAGTTCATGTTGCATGAGAGGCAAGCAAGTGTTACTCACCGGTGGTACTGGTGGACTCGGTTTAGGTGTCACACCAGCAATTCTCGCCCAAGGTGCAGATTTAACTATGACTTACCGCAATCCTAAAGAAGTCGAACGCCTCAAGGAAATCCTTCCCCCCGCAGACTTCGCTAGGATTCAATTTATCCCCACTAACTTAGAAGAAGAATCTTCGGTAGACAATCTCATCAGCCGCATGGGAAGGGTGGATGTGTTAATTCATCTCGTGGGCGGCTTTTCAATGGGTAAAACCCACGAATACAGCTTTTACAGTTGGAAACGCGAGTTTGACATCAACTTGAATACTACTTTTTTGACTTGTAAATATAGCTTGCAAAAGATGCTAGAAAATGGCTATGGCCGCATTGTCACAGTGGCTTCTAAGGCGGCTGTAGAACCGGCGGGACAGTTTGCAGCCTACTCGGCGGCGAAGGCTGGTGTGGTAGCCTTAACAAAAGCGATCGCAGATGAAACCAAAGGTACAAATATCACCGCTAATGTCATCCTACCCTCGGTAATTGACACCCCTGCCAACCGTCAAGCTATGGGTACAGAAAACGCCGATAAATGGGTAAAACCGGAAGCCATAGCCCAGTTAATCTGCTTTCTCGCCTCAGATGCGGCTAAAGATATCCGAGGCGCAGCAATTCCCATATACGGGAATGTTTAGGGAATAAGGGAGCAGGGGAGCGGAGGGAGCGAAGGAAGAAATTCTTTCCCAGTCCCCAATCCCCAGTCCCCAGTCCCCAGTCCCCAGTCCCCAGTCCCCTACTGAGTATTAGGAATCAACCTACCGCAAGGATAAGTTGCTGCACCTTGGGCAGCTTCTTCAGCTACAGCAGTCGGGATTTTTTCTACAGGCTGTTCTTTGGCGGCTAAATAATCGCTGCGGAGTTGATCTAACAATGCTGGACGTTGATCATACAACCGCTTCAGGGGGCGAGGTTCGCACTGGTTGAGAGTATACGCTGTCACCAAAGGTAAGGCGATGGTGCTATCGGTGTAACAAACAATGGTGCTGGGTAATTCGTCCGGGTCAATTTTACCCCAGCTTACCGCCTCTGAAGGAGTCGCACCGGATAAACCACCAGTATCAGGTCGTGCATCGGTAAACTGAACGAAGAAATCATGTCCTCGTTCTTCTAGTCCTAAAACCTCGTGTATCTGCGGTTGGGTTTGTAGCAGGAAGTTTTTCGGACTACCACCACCGAGAATTACAGCTGCACTTCTGCCTTCTCCTTCTCTGGCATTGTAGGCGATCGCAGCTGTTTCGTTGACATCAATTGCTGGATCTAACACCAACTGTGAACCTTCCAACGCTAACGCCGCTACATTCATGCCAATGGAACTATCACCAGGGGAAGATGTATATATAGGTACGCCATACTCATAAGCTGTAGCTAGTAAGCAAGAATGCTTAACTCCCAATTGCTTCTCTACTTCCCGCACATACTTACCCAGCAAATAATGAAACTCAGCCGTACCCATGCGCTTTTGGAAAGGTTCAGCTTGCAGTATCTTGCGGATAAATGCGTCGGTTTCTAGCAATACGTCATAACCAAAGATGATGTCATAAATTCTAATTGTGCCTTGCTCACGCAATTTCACATCATCTAAGAATGGGTTCCCGGCAAACAACTCAAAACCTAAGCCATAGTGCATATCATGGTAAAGATTCGCACCAGTGCTAATCATCCAGTCAATAAAACCGTTGCGAATTAACGGCGCAAGCGCAGATACACCAAACCCGGCAGGTGTCATCGCACCGGAAAGACTTACTCCCACGGTGACACCATCTTGGAATACATCACGAGCCAATAATTGACAAGCTTCCCGCAACCGCGCCGAATTGTAAGCAGTGAAGTAATTATCAATCAAATCCACCACGCTGACATCTGTTGACATCGGTACGGGTGCAATTTTCTTACCTAAATTTTTTGCCATGTTGAGACTCCCAAACAGTAAACCAGAATCTAATGTTAACTATGTTTCAGGTAATTCTTCTATCCCTTTGATGTCAAAATCTTAGTTAGACTCAGTGACGGGCAAATTCAACCAGATGAAATATGTCGGGTACTTCAGTCAAATAAGTAGGTCAACATAATTAAAGATAAAATAATGATGAGATATATCCCCGACTTCTTTGAGAAGTCGGGTATCTGAGTATTACGTTTTTTTAATCGCTGCAATATTGTCAACAAATTACTATTATCTATCACTGCGGCTAAATGTCTATAACAAAAACGTTCTTGATGAACGTGACTTGTAAATAATTTCTGTATTGTAGAAATATCACCTATCTTTAATAGTTGTGTTTCAATGACAAACTGATTAGCTGCATCTGGCCAATTTGTACAATCAAAACAGATGACCAAATTTTCTTCGTCAATGGCTGCAATGAATCTCTGAAATTATTTAGAATAATAATATGACGCAAAAGTTAGAGGTTCGGCTAGAAAATAATGGTAAAAAGGTGAGGATATTATCAATATTTTCTAAGGTCATCTGATTAGACATACATACTCAATCCCGAAAGACTCTACTGTAAAAAATTAGGTGCTAGAAGATAATCAGTTAGAGTCACAAGATATGCCAGCTAAATCATGCTCGCAACATCTCCCACCGGAGAAGATTTAGTCATAATATCCAACTTTTTCCCAAATTTTTCTTGATTCTCTGCCAGATTCACCTTCAGTGCTGATCCATATAAGCACAAATTTTTCTGGGTTTTGTCAGTCCTAACAATTATTTTCTGTATTTCCCGGTGACTTTGATGACACGCGATACACCAGAAGCATTAGAATCAGATAAGGAAATTGAGCGTTTAATTGATGAAATAATGTCAGCTAATCTGACTAATGAACAACACAGGGAAAAAATGCAGCGTCGCAAAGAAGTACAGGATCGACGCATAGCGCAAGCTTTACCAGAAAAAGGTTTAATTATTGTTCACACTGGTAATGGTAAAGGAAAAACAACCGCCGCATTGGGGATGGTGTTACGATCGCTTGGACACGGTTACAAAGTAGCGATCGTCCAATACATCAAAGGTTCTTGGGAACCCTCAGAAAAAAGGGTGTTCAGCCTTTGGGAAGATCAAATCGAATTTCACGCTATGGGGGAAGGCTTCACCTGGGAAACCCAAGATCGCGATCGCGATATCGAAAAAGCCACCGCCGCCTGGGAAAAATCACTCGAATTCATCCGCAACCCCGATTTTCAGCTAGTGCTGTTAGATGAAATTAACATTGCCCTGAAAATGGGATATTTACAAGTTGAGCAAGTCTTAGCCGGGTTAGCACAAAAACCTGCCACTAAACACGTCATCCTCACAGGTAGAGGCGCACCAGCCGCTATCATTGATCGCGCTGACTTAGTGACAGAAATGACTCTAGTTAAGCATCCTTTCCGCGATCAAAATGTCAAAGCACAACCAGGGATTGAGTTTTAATTTTATTGGGCATTGGGCATTGGGCATTGGGCATTGGGAAAGAATTTCTTTCTCCGCTTCCTCCGCTTCCTTTGCTCCCTCCGCTTTTTTGTCTACCCAGTCCCTCAATGATTACACATTTGAAGCACACGGCGATCATCGCCACTGATAGAGTTAATCTGATGATAGTCTTGCAGTGCTAAAGAGTGAGCATAAGTAGCTGGCTGATCTACGGAAAATGTAGGTATTGTACTAGCTGTAGCTACATCTGGTGCAATACCTGCATCTGGTGTACCAGTCACAGTCATCGCCAATTCTCCTGATTTGTCGAGTGTGCCTTGAAAGCAGCTAAACTCGGATCTAGGCATATATAGCGCACCGACTATTTTACCTTGCCGCTTTTGGAAGACAACATACCCTTGACCTAATTGGTTTGGTTGGGGTGATTGACCATATAGATATACACCATCTTTAAGCGGTAGGTCGGCTTTTTGGGTAATTCCTGAATTTTTGGCAGCTTTGAGAGTGCTGGTAAACTCGCTTGTGATTGACTCAGAATTAATAGATGTTTTGGAACTCTTTTGTGGTTGATGCGTCAATTCGGGAAGAGAAGCGGCGATCGCTATCGAGTTCGGTACTTGTGCAATACGATTACTGAGTACAGGTATTGCTTGTTCGCCCACAGCACCAAGGGTGAAAAGGAAAGCAATCGCGGGGATTCTCAAACGGTGTAAGGGGAAAATTTTCAATTTGTTGTTAAGCACCCGACTTCTCCTGTTAAAACCTAACGACTTCCTCTGTAACTTGACTTAAACCATAATGAAATCTCTATTGTTTAAGGCTCGGTCAAAGGTTGGATTTATGTCTTGAAAAATTAAAATTCCTAAAAAATCGCGTTTTTATGCAATTTTGCGGTATAATCACACCCTATCAATAATTGAAAAATTTATGCTTCAGCTAAAATAATCATGCTTTTGGAGGATGTGAGTTAAGGATTCCTCTCCCTGAGCGGGTTTGATATCTCACTGTTTTTCTAATCGGTTTCAAAAAATTGATGTTGCGCTGAACAAACATCTCTCTTTTTTCAGTACACCCATATCTACAACCGCCCCTGATTCCATTTCGGAAAATTCCCAATATTTTTTTCTCCTAAAAAAATTGCCCCCTGAGTTCAGGAGGCGCGTTACCCTATAGAGACGTAACACTACTACGCCTGTAGATTTAGCTAGCAACGTATTCCTTGACATTCGCTCGACGGCGACGCAGATGAGCTAAGGCTTGATGCTCTAACTGGCGGACACGTTCACGACTGAGGTTTAATCTTTCGCCGACTTTTGCCAGAGACATTTCGTTACCATCTTCTAACCCAAAACGCAGTGCTAACACTTCTCGCTGTTGGGGTGTGAGTTCCGCCAACAAGCTGTTTAAGTCTTGGCGCAAGAATTCTTGAGTGGTGTAATACTCTGGAGATGGGCCTTCATCTTCGAGCATTTCTTGTAGTTCTGTGTCTTGGTTGTCGCCAACTCGCACATCTAAAGAAACTGGTTGACGCGCCATGTTCAGATACTCACGAATCTGAGCCGGTTCTAGTTCTAGTTCTTTGGCAATTTCCGCCGGAGTTGGCGATCGCCCCAAAGTCTGAGCTAGTTCGCGCTGCACTTTTTTAATTTTGTTCAGTTTCTCGGTAATGTGGATGGGTAATCTGATAGTACGACCTTGTTGAGCGATCGCGCGGGTAATTGCTTGGCGAATCCACCAGTAAGCATAGGTTGAAAATTTATAACCCCTGGTGGGATCAAATTTTTCCACTCCTCGCTCTAATCCTAAAGTTCCCTCTTGGATTAAATCCAGAAACTCCATGTTACGTTTCTGGTATTTTTTGGCGATCGCCACTACCAAGCGTAAGTTCGCTTCAATCATCTTCTGCTTGGCGCGTTTACCTTGGGCTACCGTTTGTTTCACTTCTGTCTCAGACTGGTGAACATGATCAGCCCACTCTGCTAAACTCGGTTCCCGTTGTAACTTCTTCCCTAACTCTTCCTTCGCTTCTATCAGCGACATCATTTGTTGTACCTGCTTCCCGTAAACAATCTCTTGCTCACGGGTAAGCAAAGGCACGCGACCAATTTCCCGCAGATAGGTTCGCACCATATCAGCCGTGAATTTGGTGTTCAGGTCTTCGTTGTGGTTGTTAACAATAGGCATTGGTGCGTTATCCTCTACTCCGTAAACACAATCAATCTTGAGTACATCAATCCATCAGGGAAGGTAGTACATATATCACTGAACACAAAACGCTACCAAACTTTATCAATCTTTTATATCCCTTTTCCAGAAGGCGCGTCTTGGAGATAGGTTCCCCTACCATCCCTCAATTTTTCAATCTCTTACAAACAATCTGGGTTTTTTTCAAGAATTCTTTGTTTCAGTCGCCGGCAGCCACCGGTTTATCCGAAGTCAGTATGACTTTTAATTATTTTATATTAAAACAAATCAGGCAGATAGTAAAGTAGCCTGAAGAGGTATATAGGTTATAATGTTAGATTAGTTTTTTGTTAAAACAAGTGATTTTCCTAGACAAAGCTAACTATATCTATAGTGACGCGAAAACCCCCTCTGCTGTTGCCTGGCAGTAGGGAGATAACCGAACTTAATGAGGCCAGGTGATGGAGGGAAGTTACTACTTAGTCCTTAGTTATTAGTCATGAGTTATTAGTTTTTCTCTTTCGCTTCCGCTTCCTCTGCTTCCCCAATCGCCTTTAAAAACCTAAATCAGCTTTGGCTAGTTCCGCAGCTGCGAATACTTCTGCATCTGGTTTTTCTTCCCACGCTGGATCACCAATTTCTTCGTAGAAGGTGGCATCATAGGGACGAGTTCTTACTACCACAGGCATAGGGACAGCGTGACCTAAAATTAAGGCTTGTTGCTTCGAGTCTAACTTGGCTAGTACAGACCTCAGACCACCAGCACCCGATACACCTGTAAATATGGCATCAATGTCTTTTTCATCATTGAGCAAGGCGGTAATGCGAGTCCCGATTTGAGACATCACCTCATTATCTATCCCAGAGGGTCTTTGATCAACTACCAAAAGTGTGACAAAGTATTTTCGCAGTTCACGGGCGATTGTCCCGAAGATGGTACTTTGCACCACACCTGGGTCAAGGAAGCGGTGGGCTTCTTCTATAGTAATCATTAATGGCGTGGGGCGATCGCTGGGGTTTTTACTTTGGAGGAATTTATCAGCTTTTTTCACATAATGCTCATGAATCCTTCTGGTGATCATGTTAGTCACCAACATATACGAAAGCATATTCGACTGCGAACCAAATTCTACTACTACATTTTTCCCAGCTTCTAAAGATTGTAAAATTTTATTAATGTAATTCTGGGGACACACTGCCCGCATATATTTTAAACTATCTAAACGCAATAACTTGCGCTGCAATGCCATAATTGAGCCTTTGTGTCCCCGCTTCTCATCACAAAACATCTCAATTTCTTCATTAGTCATGTTCAGCAGCTGGACAATCCAGGATTTGCCATACTCGTTGGATAAAATGTTGGCATTATCTAAAGCTGCTTCTGATAAGCCTAAATCTCGACTACATAATTTAATATCTTCGACTTCGATTTGCTCATAACTCAGGTAGAGTTCTTGAGAATCTCGTACACCCCGACGCTTAGTAGACTCAGGATCGAGGGTGTAAACTTCGACTCTCCCAGGAAACAATTGTTTCAGTCCCTTAACAGTGTTAACGTTTTTACCTTCTGCTACTGCCTCCCAACCATATTCCGAGTGCATATCAAAAATTAAGTTAACTGCGGCGTTTTTGCGAATCACACCCGCCAACAGTAACCGAGTCAGAAAAGATTTACCCGTACCCGATTTACCAAACACCCCATTGCTACGTTCGACAAACCGATTCAAATCGATACACACCGGGACATCCATATCTAAGGGTTTACCGATGGAAAAGTTGCGCCGCAGAGGATCATCTTCCCAACCAAATACCCGGCGAAAGTCTTCAACGCTGGCTTCGTAGACTTGGCTGAAGTGACTGGGGATAGTTTTCACGGGAAGTAATTCCATCGTGGTGCTAGTTTGGGGTTGGAAAGAAGCCAAATTAGTAGACGATGGCACAAAGGGGTTTACAGATTTACCATCTGTAGATGAGAAAGACTCATCAGATTCCGGCGTGAACATTAACATGGGAGCCAGGTTAATCATCCCATAAGTTCCACTACCAGCTAACACTTCCCGTAAAAAAGTATCTTCCCAACTGGGGGGGTTGGCGATGATGCGGGCGTTAGCTGCACCTAGGGCGACATCTGTTAGCATACAGAAAAAGCGCGATCGCACCCCCTGCACAACTAAAAATTTACCCACCCGCATATCCTCAACAGATACATCCGGGTGTAATCGCACTTCTAAACCCCCAGTCAAGGAACCTTCGATTACTGAACCTAATGGTTTAAGAGAATTGTCGTTAGTCATTAGTCGTTAGTCGTTAGTCATTAGTCATTAGTCATTAGTCATTAGTCATTAGTCGTTAGTCATTAGTCATTAGTCATTAGT
>NZ_CAWMSA010000021.1:0-412 GCF_963870205.1 Anabaena sp. CA = ATCC 33047
AGCAATAAACGCCATGATAGACTCCTAAAACAATGTCTAAATTTAGTAGAAGCTGCTGGCGATTAAGTTGGATAATTTCATCTAACTTAATCGCTCATGCCAACATTTCAACAGAGCTATTAGCTCATCAATTACTCAGCAATAACCGGAAATGATTAGTACCAACCATTTCCAGCATCACTGAAGGACTTAGCTAAATGGCCAATCGCATCAATACCGAAGGTGATGACACCGAACTCAAATCCCTTTTCAGCTAAGTCTAAAACGCCATTTGTGGTTTTAGAATAGTTACCACCATGAACAGAATCATCAAGATTGTTCAATTCGTTGAGGAAGCTTTCAGCATCTTGGAACAATTCTGAGCCAGTAGCACGTAATTCGTTAACAGCAATAAACGCCATGATAGACTCCT
>NZ_CAWMSA010000022.1:0-32689 GCF_963870205.1 Anabaena sp. CA = ATCC 33047
CGGCTCTCTCGCCTCGACACTTATCTAGAATAGCGAGGATTTTTGGCTTCGTCAAGGGGTAAAGGAAATTTTTTTTCTAACCTCTTAATGGTGCGGTCATTCAATAGGCTGAAAGGCTTGCTGGGCAAGGGCTGGGTTGCATAAAAAAAATTTATCTTCCATCTCATCTTTGAATGAGCCAGTCTTGTAATCTGGCTACCATCTCAGCACGGGCTGATACTCCTAGTTTGCGGAACATTCTTTTGAGGGCTTGTTTGACGGAGTTTTGAGTAATCCACAGCCTTTGGGCAATTTCAGCGTTGGTTAATCCTTGTGCTACGAGTTCGGCAATTTGTAGCTCTCTGGGGGTTAAGGGATTAGTTGATGAGGAGGAAAATGTTTTTGGCGTGGTTCGTAGGGTGGCGATTTTGGCGGACAGATGTATACAGAGTGCGCTGAGGTCGGCTAAATCGCTGGCGGTAAAGGGTGGATTTCCTCTGTCGCGGGCAAAATTCAGTGTTCCGATTAAACGACCGTCGCAAACAATTGGCCCTGTCATGACGTGTTCATGGTCATGGCGTGGACATAGGTTTTTCCAGTCTTCTGGGGTTAATATGAGTTGTTCATGGGCGGGAGAATGCCGCTCAACTACATATTGACCGATGGGATTACTTTCTAAACATACGGCTGGGATGCTTTGAATATCAATATTAGTTTTTGGCTGACTATCTATTAAATAGATACCCCAACGTTGCACACCGAAGTGTTCGCCAATTTTATCCATGAGGGTTGTTTGAATTTCTTCCTCGTTACGGATGTTAGCGATCGCATGAAATATATCATGTAGAGAATTAGGCATAAGTGTACCCAGTTGGGGTCTATGCGAGACTCAACAATTACTTCTATGCTAATACCAGCAAGATTAAAAAGCGACTATAAACTAATTGCGCTAGGAGAAGCACATGACAGTTACACAACTCTCTGCTCAGGAACTTTTCCGGGCTGCTTATGACAATCGATACACTTGGGACAAGAATTTTCCTGGTTATACAGCAGATATCACCTATAAACATGATGATCAGGTGATTACTGGTAAAGTTATTATCAATGCTGAACTCAAAGCGGAAGTTTTGGGTGTAGAGGATGAGTCAGCGAAAAAAGCTATTCACGGACAAGCTTGGGAGATAGCTATTCACCGTGTACGTCGCACCTTTGAAGAAACTCATGGGGCAAACACTTTTCGATATGGCGCGACTGACGAAGATGGTGCTGTGGAAATTTTAATGGGCGGTAAGGCTGAAGGCGATCGCTACAAAGTCCACAATAATATAGTGACTCTGGTTCATCGTCATATTCATGGTGTTGTTGTCACAATCAATACTTTTAGTGTTCACGACACTGGGGAAGGCTATCTGTCTCATACCTATGATTCGGTTTACCATGATCCTCAAACTGGTGAACAAAGAGGCGGAGTCAGCAACTTTGTAGATGAGTATGAAAAGGTTGGGGCTTATTTCATTCTCAACCGTCGGGAAATTCGCACTGAAACCGCAGGAAAAATCAATGTTCAGGAATTCAAATTTTCAAATATTCAGTTGTTAGAGTCTGCTGCTTAAGCTGAAGGTTTGAGATATTAGCATATTTATAGGGATACAGAATTAGCTGTGTCCCTTTTATTTGTGGGAATTTTTATCACGCAGAGGCGCAGAGGCGCGGAGAGTAAGAGTAAAAGAGTGGGAATTTTTGAGTTGCAGATTCATGTTTCTCCGCCTACTACTACATCTCGAATTCTTAGGCTGGGGCCTCCACATCCTACAGGTAAGCCATTTTGTCCGCCTTTGCCACAGCCGCCGGATTCATCCCAGTAAAAATCATCGCCAATGGCTTCAATATCTGCTAAGGTTTGAAACACGTTACCAGAAAGTGTGACATCTTTGACGGGTTCGGCAATTTTGCCATTTCTAATCATCCAGGCTTCCCCGGCACTGAAGGTGAACATTTCGCCGTTTGTCATCCCACCTAGCCAATTACGGGCGTATACTCCTTCTTTGATATCTGTGAATAAGTCTGCAACTGGTGTTTTACCGGGTGCAATCCAAGTGTTGGTCATGCGTACAATCGGGTTAAAGTGGTAATTGAGGCAACGAGCGTTACCTGTGGGGGTTTCACCTAATTTACCTGCGGTTTCACGGGAATGTAAACGACCTACTAAAATACCGTCTTTTATGAGTTGAGTTGTGGTAGCTGGTGTCCCTTCATCATCATAAAAATAACTACCACGATGTCCTTGTGGGGCTGCACCGTCAAAAATTTGTAGTTCTTCGGGGCCAAATCGCCGTCCAATAGTCATTACCTCTAATAAATCGGGGTTTTCGTAGGCCATATCAGCCTCGGAAAGATGACCAAAGGCTTCATGAACAAATAAACCTGTGAGAATAGGGTCAATAACTACAGTATAGGTATTTCCTTTGACTGAGGGTAGAGATAAAGCTGCAACTGCCCTTTTGGCGGCACTTTTGACTTGTTCATCTAAATTGATCAAGTCTTCGTAGGCTTGGCGTGAACCTGTGGTTTCTCTGCCTGTTTGGACTATTTCGCCGTTTCTGGCTGTAGCTGCAAACCGCATTTCCATATCTACCCAAGACTGTTGAATTAATGTCCCTTCTGAGGTGGCGATAATCACTTTCTGGGAACTGTCACTGTAACGGACTGAGGTGGTGGTAATGCGATGATCTACAGTTCTTAGTAGTTCAGTATAGCGATCGCATAATTCTTTTTTTTCCGCCAGAGAAACTTGGCGCGGGTTTTTACCTTTCAAGGGTAGAGTACATACTGCTTGCACTGGTTCAATAGGTGCAAGTGTTGTCTGTTCATCACCAACCATCCGCGCGGCTGCAATTGCTTCTGTAATACGTTCTTCAATGGTGGAAAGCTGATTAAAACTACTTAAACCCCAACCACCTTTATAACAAGCGCGGATATGTCCACCGATGGATATACCTTCGCTGAGGGTTTCTACCTTGTCGCCACGCAACAAGATATCAGTTCCTTCTGCTTGCTCTAGGCGAATCATTAAATAGTCTACACGCGATGAGTAGCGAGCAATCAGGTCAGAAAGTAAATTTTGTGTGTCAACAAGTGTAGATGTCATTTTTCGGTAGTCCCCAGATGAACTGCATTTATTTTGCAATTATTTGGGGAAAACCGACTAGGGGGTGAAAAAATAGGCAACTGAAAACAGTCTGAGTTTCAGTCACCTAGATGATTAGCTAATCAAAAACATACTTTTCTGCTACCTTCCAATAGCGTGAAAACCGCTTTAAGTCAATATATCCGTCATAATCAAAAAACGGTTCTACTTCAAACACTTCCAATTTTAAGGAACGTTCTATTTCATCACATATATTATTAAACCGGGGACTGGGACTATCTGCCGTTACGACTAGGTTGGCATTATGTTCTTTAGCAAAGGTTAAAATTTCTTGTGCTACGTTCCCACGACGGATTTCAACTGGTAACTCTAGTAAGCATTCATAAATAAAGGTAAGTCTCTTGAGGCTGAGTTGCCATTCTTCGATCAAAGCATCATCCCAAACCCAAATAGCTGGCGCATCTGGGTATTCTTGTAATGCGGGGTTGTAGGGACTGAGACAGTCGCCGTGTATCCAAACAATTGCATTATTGTTAGTCATTAGTCATTAGTTATTGGGCATGGGGATTATGGCATAGGCTATATGATCTATCTTGTCTATTTTTTCTTGCCTCGCTGCCAAGTTTGACTGTTGGGTTTTTTGGTAAACTCACCTTTGGGAAAAAGTCGCTGTTCTATTTGTTCATAGCTGCCTTCAAAGTCACAATGACCATATAAAGGACATTTTTGGCAGTAAACGCCTTTGGTGTAACGTTCTAAGTTCTCGCGGTTGAAAAAATAAGGTTTATGGCTGAAGGTGCTGGCTACCCACTGCCATGACATATTATTGCTGGCAGGATCTCCGTCTAATAGGTGTTCTAAAAACCATTTTGCGCCTGCTTGCCAACGAATGCGCCGCCAATGAACTATGTACGCTGCTATCCACATTCGCGCATGATTATGCAGGTAGCCTGTTTCTCTTAGTTCTTGGCTGAAGTTGTCGATGCAAACTAAGCCTGTGCTTCCCTCTGTGATGTCTTGGGGTAGTTTGGGTGCGTATTCTGCGCTGGTGTAGCCTGTTTTATATTCTTCTTGGTCTTTCCAGATATCATTCCCTAATTTCACATATAATCGCTGCCAATAGTCGCGCCAACCTAATTCATTGATTAGTTTTGTCGCATCTTCCAGGTTTTCTACTTTATCTAATACGTAATCTCGAATTTCGCGTAAGCTTAAGACTCCGTAGCGGATGTATGGTGACAACCGAGTTACGTTTCCTGTGAAAAAGTTACGTGTTTTTGCGTAGGATGCTGGGTTGACTTTTTGTAAGGCTTTCTGAGCGGCTTTTCTACCGCCCACTGTGTTGCTAATATGATCATCACGTTCTGCTGCTTGCGGGAATTGTTGACGCAGATAGGCAACCAATTCATCTCGACTCGAAAAATCACGTAGCATATATTTACGTATTTATACAAAATATACGGCTGACAATATTTGTGGCTAGTAGGTTAAATAGCTTATGCTATACAACTGCATAGTAGTCGAAATCTAGAGTATCTATAGATAGTTTAGGTTGTTATCTATATTGGGACTTATGCAAGTATCACACAAAATTCTAGTTTTGTGTTGGTAGTAAGCGGCTCTAGCCTTGATTTTATCAAGTGCGTTTTGTTGGCGTAGGCTCTCATTGAGAAGAGAGGACTAAAGTCCTCACTACGAACTAGGTTATTATGCCATTGGCTTAAGTCCTATATATAAGACTTACGCATAGGTAAGAAAAAAACAAGGGTGGGGTTCGGGTTTGAGAATCTTAAATGTTACCTTGATGAAAAATACTTTTGCATAAGTCCTGCTATCTTATCTGCTGTCTATACTTAGTTCTGTACCAGGAATAAATTATGGTTTCTCAAGGAACTACCACGGAACAAAAAGGACACTATCGTTATAATCCCTATGGGTTAAATCAAAAGGGGCCAGCGCGGATTTTTCCTTATGCTGGTGAAGATGGGGTGTTGCGTTATATATTAACTAAACTGGGGGAAGATGCTATCAGTCAAGGTAAACTGTCTGAGCCTTGGAGTCTGCTGTTAAAACAAGCTAAGAGTACGATCGCTTCTTTAGATGAACTTTGGCTAGGTGTCTCTACTAAGTTGGTAGATTTGGAAATTTTTCAATCGGGGTGGTTTAATTTTAATTTGCCGCCTAATGAACAGTTTAACGCTAGCTATGTGCGGCAACGTCGGGCAATGATTGATTTCATCACTGCGGCGCAAAAGGCTGCTGATGCTAAAAATAGTATTGAGCAAAAGCGATCGCTCTTTTTCCAATCTTTAGAAAAAAGTGCTAAATCTAGCAAAAACGCCTCTCCCTACATTCCGACTCGTCCAGTAGCTAGTATCATACATCAACGAGATGGCGGTTTAAGCGATCGCGAATTTGCACGGCAACGATTAGCTGGTACAAATCCTATGGTACTACGGCGGGTGAAATCAGCCGACCAAGGATTATTACAAGCTTGGGCAAATATACCGACTAATGTAGACTTGATTGAGTCAGCAGCCGCTAACCGTTTGTTTATTGTTGATTATCCCCTGTTTAAAGATTTAAAAGTGACTGATTTACAGGTGGGGAAGTATGTAGGAAGTCCGGTGGCTTTATTTCATCGCTCTGAAGCTGGGTTAGAACCTATACTTATTGAGGTGGAAAAAGGTAGAATAGTTACTCCTACAGTTACGGGAACACTTGCTGATGATTGGACAAGGGCAAAACTCTCTGTTCAAACAACTGATGTTACCCATCATGAGTTAATTTCGCATCTGTGCTATACCCATTTAGCAATGGAAGCATTTGCGATCGCTACTGCTCGACAATTACCGAATAATCACCCAGTTTCTCAGCTACTCAGTCCCCATTTTCAGTTTTTAATTGCGGTAAATGACCGGGCTAATACTATTTTGCTGGAAGAAGGCGCAGCAATCAATAAACTGACAGCACCGACTATTAGCACATCAGTCAATTTAATTAATCAAGCTTACCGCAATAAAATATTTTGGGATTATGCTCTACCCAATGACATCGAACATCGGGGAATTGAAACTAAGTTTTTGCCGGAATACCCCTACCGTGATGATAGTCTACTGTTATGGGAGGCGATCGCTAAATACACTAAACTATATTTACAACGCTACTATGTTGATGATCAAGCTGTAATCAAAGATTCTTATCTACAAGCTTGGGCTGATGAACTTAGCACACCATTAAATACCCGTCCGAAGTCAGAGTTTCCCCAGGTTCCTGCATGGTTTCCTCAAGAATGGGCGATCGCATTGGGACTACAACCCCAAGATTTACCTTCTCATCCCCGTGTACCTGGGTTTACTAAAATCACCAGCTTACAACAATTAATCGATATTGCCACAATTATTATCTTTACTTGTGGCCCTCAACACGCAGCTATTAACTATAGTCAATTTGATTATCTTGGTTACGTACCCAATGCACCTTTAGCTAACTACAGCCGACCAGATACACCTGTTAGTTTACCAGAATTCTTACCACCAGCAGATAGAGAAGTTTTGCAAATGCGGTTAACCTTTGCTTTGAATGCGATTTATTGGGGTAAGCTGGGAAGTTCTGAGTTAATTAATTTTACCAATAGAAGCGATCAAGAAATTCTCACCCAGTTTCAAAATGATTTAATGGAAATAGAAAACAAGATTAAAGCACGCAATCAAAAACGCCTGGCTGATACTGGGGTTGACTATCCCTATCTTCTACCTTCGCGCATTCCCAACAGTATCAACATTTAAGTAGTTTTTATCAAGGGATCTCTCCAGAGATCCCTAAAAATTATATTAAGCAGGAATCACTTGCACAACCAAGGCGCGTTTATCAAACGACTGGATTTTACCTACTTGACTGAGATCATTGACAACCCGATCTAACAATTCTCCAGCATGATCACGATGTTGGTGTTCTCTACCACGTAAACGCACAGCAAATTTTACAGAATCACCTTTACTTAACCACTGTCTTGCTTGCTGAATGCGTAAATTATAATCAGCCAAGCCGACGTTTGGACGAAACCGTACTTCTTTTACGGTTGGCCTAGCACTATTTCCTTGACGTTTTTTCTTTTGATATTGTAATTTGCCATAGTTGATAATCTTAGCTACTGGAAACTCTTGGTTTTGAGAAACCACCACTAAGTCAAGCCCTACACTCTCTGCTATCTGTAGAGCCTCATTGGTATCAACCAAGCCACGATTATGATTTTCATGGTCAATCAAGACGACTTGAGATGACTTGATTTGGGAGTTAATTTGTTGTTTTTGAACTACGATAACGATTTCCTCTTAAAATTACTAAACATTTTACCTTGTCGGTAATACTAAGGTAACACAATATTCATTGATGAGAATTTTTAGGGAAAAGTGGCTGATATTATACCTTTCTTCTGATGGAGTGGCACTTAAACCTATAGATTGATGAATTTATTGATGCCAGAAGCCAAACTTGAAATAAGTATTACTAACAAAAATAGTGCCAAAGTAATTATTTCAGGAGGAAAAATGGTATCTACTCATTATAAACGTGCAATTGGTACATTTAGAAACCGACAAGAAGCTGAACAAGCACTACACGAACTGAGAAATTCCGGTTTCCCAATGGATAGGGTTTCTATCTTGGCAAAAGACACAGAACGGAATGAGCAAATAGCAGGCGCGCGTGTAGAAGATCGTGGTGATACAGAGGCTCAAGAAGGTGCTGGTATTGGTGCGACAACAGGTACTGTCTTGGGTGGTATTGGCGGTTTACTGGTTGGGTTGGAAGCTTTATTAATTCCCGGTGCTGGGCCTTTTCTAGCAGCCGGTACAATTGCAACTACCTTGGCTGGTGCTGGTATTGGTGCGGCGGCAGGTGGTATCGTGGGGGCATTGACTGGTTTAGGTATCCCTGAAGAAGATGCTAGACGTTACAGCGATCGCGTGTCTCAAGGAGAATACTTGGTAATCTTAGAAGGCACGGAAACAGAAATTGATCGCGCTGCTCATATTTTCAGAAACCGGGGTATTCGTGACTGGAGAGTACACGACATCTCTGATACTCGTGGTTATAGAACTGAGGTTGCTCCTACTACAGTAGTTGAGCGAGAAACCGAGGTTTACCCTGGAACATCACCAGATGAGGATGTGGTGGAGATTATTGATAAGCGCGATCGCATTTCATAAAAAAAATAACTCTCCCCAAGGGTGGGGAGGTTAAGGTGAGAGTTGAAAAACTTAATATTTACAGCCAATCACAGCCAATCACGGTAAGCTGAGATTTCATTGACGCTAATTTCTAATGGCCCACCTTTACCAAAAGGGGGATAAACACGAATTTTGGCGTGAGTGGTGAATCTTTCTAGTCGATTACCTAACTGGGGAATGTTGCTGACTATATGCCAGTAAGATACTATATCAGGGCAGTCAATGACTAGCATGACAATAGTATCTTTTTTGGTTAAATACCATTGGCAGTTAGATAGTAGTGCTTGGGTAATGCGATCGCAGGCTAAATAAAAGCATCTGCCAATAGATTGTTCTAGTTCCAGATGCAGCATTCCATCCTCTTTTGTCACCTCGCTGGGAGGTAGATCATCAGGAGGAAGCAAGTTAAGTTTAGACATAATTTTTAACCTCTTGGTTATAGCACCGCCAACTTTCTTGATTCTTTTCCAGACTCAAAGATGCTTGTTTAAATGCTAGTTTCCCTCGATGCAATGTGTCCTGAAATCTCGTGATTTTGTCGCGACAAGTGAATACATCCCCAATAATTGAATTTTCAATCAAGTAGTCTTCATCAAAACAGAAGTTTTTTCTGCTCAAAAGCTTGATGATGGTGAGAACTATTTTGCAATGCAAAATAGTCCATTGTTCATCTTTAGCTTACTTGTGTTAGTGCTTCATCTCCAGCGAGATGCCAATCTTTAATTCGTCACCATATGCAAATCCAACCACAAACGTGGATCATTATCCTTGAGCTTCGACAAGGGATCTCGTAATAATCGTTTAGCATTCATGCAAACAACTTGTACTAATCCCATGTTTTCTGCTAACTCTCGCAATATTTCCTTATGCGCTTGCACATGAGGTAGCATCTCATCAGAGCAGTAAATTCCTATATATTGCAAGCGTCTAACTGGCCGTCCCCAAAAACAGGTGATGACTTTCACATGACACCCATCTAATAATTCCCCAACTTTTGGGTAGTATTGATTGACGACTCTTGTGAATTCTTTAGCTAATATATCCTCTGCAATCATTGCCACTGATATTTTTGTAGCGTTCATCACTACAATTAATATAACATATATTTGTTATTTAATGATGACAAATAACTTTATTTGTTTACATAAATTTATTAAAATATACAGAAAAAAAGGGGTTTGCTTGATATCAAGTAAACCCCTAAAAATTTCTAGTCAATTCATGCCACTCAATGATTTATTGATTGGTATTTATATTATCTAGCCTTGCGTTCTGCAACCAAGACTTCTGCAAGTATTTCTGGTAAATTATTCAAATCAACAAACCCATCGGAACCGTTAATCGGTGTCATAAAAGTATAATTTGGGTCACAAGCTCCTGTATCATAGACTTGAATAAACCATTTATCTGGAAAGCCTTCTACACCCAATTCCACAATGTACCAACTCTCACCAACAAGACGAGAATTTAAAATAGTAAACCAATCTCTATAATCTTCTGGTATATTCCAATCAGCCAAAAGAAACTCTAATGCTATATGTCCAGCATCAGTTGCAGTCAGTAGCATTTTTACTCCTTGTTTGCAACTTCAGAACTGTTATCCGCAGAGTTTTGAAAATCAGGATATAAGCCCAACTGTTTTGCTAATTCACGCGCAATAAAAAACAAAAATTTTGAACCGTCTTGATTACCTTGGTGTGCAAATGCAGTTGCAACTTGTACAACTATTTCCACAAAACCAGCATCAATTAATTCTTGATTAGCTTCCAAAATTGCTGGTTCTTCACCATTAGGACATTTGAGTAATTCGTCAATCAAATTAAAGTATAAACTTTGGCGTTCTTGTTTTATGTCTTGCATAGTAGTTTACTGGCTGTGATCAGGTGAATATGATGAGTTTTCAGTCAATCATCAAAGATAAAATATCTTTGAAATTTACTGCTCAATACTTTGCTGCCAAAGTCTTTCTAACATCTCAATTTGTGCTTGTAAAAGACTGGCACGATAAATTAAATATTTATCATAAATAACAATTCCTAATCCAATCATTGCGGGTGTTAATATAATCAGCCACTGGAAAATAATCAAAATTTTGTAATGTTCAATATTAGCCAGCATTTGATTAAAAATTTGACAAGTAGGTGATTTTCTTGCAAATAGGGCTTGTGACGAATTTTGATTGATGTTGCTGATAGATATTGAAGTATCTGTTGCATTCAGCTTACTCACTTCATAGAGTAATTTCTGTGTTTTAACGAACTCTATATGTTTTTCCCACACAAAATTTAAAACTACCAGCCCCGGAGACACTACAGCGAAAGTCACTAGACAAACTGTGAGAACATTTAGAAGTTTAGGTTTCATCTTTGCTCTCCTTGCTAGATAGTCAACACCCCAAATTTTAAATATCGTAATATTTCAATTTCTGACAAGCTGAGAAATTGAGTTATAATTTAAATCAGAAAGCTACCAAGAATACAGAATTTTCATAAATTTAGCTGTTAATACCTGAGTTTGTTTTTGTCATTAAAAGTTAACTGGGTAGTCATAGATGTTGCTTAATATATGCTTATTGATTAAGAAGTCCCCCCTTGTTCTTTGGTTTTACCCATTGAATTTCGGGGGGTAGAGGGGAATCTCTGCGTAAATCCTATATGTTTTATATCAGTTACTCCTTTTGTCCATAGTCTAGCTGAGTCAGATTAAGATTATTAAAGTTATTAAATTTGTACTCAACATTTAAAACCCTTGCAATGCAAGGATTACAAAGATTATTTTGGGTTGGGGTGCTAGTATTTTTGAAGTGGGGTACTAGCATTAATTGGGGAGGGTTCTAGTATTTATTAACTTCACCTCAAACCTAACTGGGCTGTTAACTCAAGCCAATCTTGCTTGAGTTATTTAGTTTTAAAACTTGTACTCAAATGAAATATGTTGATGGGAAAGTATACACAAAGGAGCAAGAAAAAACTATTAAATATTAGTGAAAAAGTTATGATTGATGCAATTAACTAAAGGAATTAAAAAAATATTAAAATTTAACTGTTCATTGCAATAGATTTATATAATTCTCGTTTAATTGACGGCAGGTTTAGCAACTTAGTTCCGTCATACGAATTAAATTTATCTTTAAAAATGTTTTTAAAAATACTAAATGATAAATGATGAGGCAATAAATAAAAAATGTGATGTAATATATTTTTTTTGAAAAATTTTTGTGCTTTAGTGGGAGTTAATGCCTATAGTATAGGTTTGTAGTAAGCACTTTAATGCTAAGAGCTTAAGGACTAAAGTCCTTACTACGAACTTGTTAGGAGTTCACAAGCTTGAGTTTGTACCTTTGACGGAAGTGTATTGTTTTATAAGTTAAGTATTATTGGTAAATAGTCTGTGGTTATAAATTAATAAGTTTAGGAGTAAATTTATGCGAATTGCTAAAGATGTCACAGAACTTATTGGAAAAACTCCTTTAGTACAACTCAATAAAATTCCTCAGTCAGAAGGTGTAGTTGCTAGGATAGTTGTCAAATTAGAAGGCATGAATCCGGCGGCTTCTGTGAAAGATAGAATTGGGGTGAGTATGATTCTTTCCGCAGAAGCTGAGGGTGTAATTGAGCCAGGAAAAACGATTTTAGTTGAGCCTACTTCTGGAAATACAGGAATTGGTTTGGCAATGGTGGCAGCAGCCCGTGGCTATGGTTTAATTTTGACTATGCCAGAAACTATGAGTCAAGAAAGACGGGCAATGCTGAAAGCCTATGGTGCAACTTTAGAATTAACACCGGGGGCGGAAGGAATGCGGGGCGCGATTCGCAAAGCTGAGGAAATTGTGGCGAATACTGCTAATGCTTATATGCTGCAACAGTTTCGTAACCCAGCAAACCCTAAAATTCATCGAGAAACTACTGCTGAAGAAATTTGGACGGATACCGATGGGGAAGTAGATTTTTTGATTGCAGGGGTAGGAACTGGAGGAACTATTACTGGGATTGCAGAAGTGATTAAGCAACGCAAACCCAGTTTTCAGGCGATCGCAGTTGAACCTAGCAACAGTCCGGTTCTCTCTGGTGGTGAACCTGGTTCTCATAAAATCCAAGGTATTGGTGCTGGTTTTATCCCCGATGTCCTGCGTGTGGAACTAATTGATGAAGTCATCAGAGTTAGTGATGATCAAGCCATGAGTTACGGACGGCGTTTAGCCAAAGAAGAAGGTTTACTGTCTGGGATTTCCTCCGGTGCGGCTTTATGTGCAGCCATTCAGGTAGGTAAACGCCCAGAAAATGCAGGTAAGTTAATCGTGATGATTCAGCCTTCCTTCGGTGAACGTTATCTGAGTACACCTATGTTTCAGAATGTGTGATTGGGGACTGGGGATTGGGGATTGGGGATTGAGTAACAGTTCTTGTCCCCTGCACCCCTGCACCCCTATCTAATTAATGATTAGAACCTTGACGCTGGTGTTCTTGCTGACTGTGATGGTTGCAATTACCTCGCTCGTCATGGTGATGATCATGACTATGCCCGTGGGCGCAACCTTGTAAGTTTTGACTCATAAGGTTTTCACTCATGGCGCGGAAGGATTCATCTACAGGTTTCAAGCCAATCCAAGCGTCTAGTGTTTCGACATCAAAACCAACTTCCCGGCGATCGCCTACTTGCAGTAAAGGACGACGAATCAACAGAGGGTCTTGTAACATTAACAACAAAGCGGTTTGTTCGTCTAAATTTTCGGGAACTATCTCACCAGATTTAATTTTAGGTGCAGAACGGTTAAACCATTCAGCAACCGGGCGATCGCCAAAAAATGACCGCAGACGTTCCTTTGTCCAAGGTTCAGTTAGTAGATTATAAGCTACAACTTCATGTCCAGCCGCAGTTAGCAACACCTTTTGTTTAGTACCACCTTTACAACCAGGTTTTTCATAGAAAATTACTCTCGCCATTGCATTCTCTCCTTTAATTGGGGACTGGGTATTGGGTATTGGGGACTGGGTATTGGGGACAGGTTCTACTCCCTGTTCCCTCGTGGTGTTAAAACTTTTTGGCACGATGGCTGACTGAATCAAACTCAAACCTTTGTTTGGGATCAGTTTCACCGTAAACATTAAAAGTCACAGTAGGTTGATCACTTAGTGCTTCCACACTATGAATTGCGTCGGGAGTGAAACTAACAATATCTCCAGGCGATAAAATTATTTCTCCCGTCGGTTCAATTTTGTCTGGAAAATCTGGGTTGTGGGTGCGTCGCCAAACAGTATTTTTTTCTTGTCCTTTTAATACCGCCACTACTCCCCATGTTCCATGATTATGAATAGTAGATATGCTTCCTGGTGCAAATGTAACTGTCTGCACGGTTAACGGAAAACCTAACTCATCATATAACAGGACAACAGAGGTTCCGGTGGTAGAAGAAGGCTCTAAATACTGACTTCGCACCCAGTAAGAATTGACAATCAAGCGTCTGACAAGCATTCGGATTTCTGGTAGACAAATTGATTCATCTTCTACCCCATTGAGAACATCTTCTATTTCAGTTAAAAACCGATATAGACGATAATTCTCTTGTAATAAATTCCAACTTCTTGCAGCTTTACACACTTGATATTGACCGTCTCCTGTCAGGAGCCAATCTCTACCTTGCATAATATTTAAAATCTTAGTTGAGAGATGTTTGGAAAGACAAATACAGGAGTGACAATTTTAGGCATCTCCGCACGAGGAAATGTAGGAGCTACCACTTGAGAGGGTAACAGGTCATTATTAGGGTTAGAAGATGTAGTGAGAGCTTGATAGGAAGATGCGCTGAAAAATGAAAAACTGTTCATAGCTGTTGATAGGTGATTCTTGGCTGTTAACTATGGGCTAATCAATCATCTTCTTCGGCTGGACGTGTTAAAACATCCCATAGGATTCCTGCTCCGAAATCATTCTTTTCGTCAATCTCTTTGACTCTGAGACTGATTTCTTTAGCACGCTCGATTTCCCCTAATTTTGCTAATACTAATCCAGTAGCGGCATAAGCATTTAAGTACAACCTGATTGGGGATTCTTCCCGGCGATTAATGAGTATCGGCTTGAGTTGTTCCCATTCATCAGGTAACTTCTCTGATTCCTTAATTTTATCTAATAATTGGCGAGTTGTTTGCAATGCCAAAGAATAATTATTTTTATAAAAGAAAAATCTATAAGCTGCTACAAATACATCAGTATTTTCCCCAGTTTTAGCCAATGCTTCTTGAATGTATTTTTCTGATTCTGAGGTATTTTCCCAATGTTGTGCAGCTAAAATTAATAACTTTTTGATGTCTTCGGGAACTTGAAACCAGGAAAATTTGTTGGTGTCAATTTGCATAACTTTATTGTTGGGGAATGGGGACTGGGGACTGGGGACTGGGAAAGAAGAATTGGGGCAGGGTGCAGGGGGTAAGGGGGAGAGAACTTTCCCCGTTTCTCCCTGCTCCCTGCTTCCTTGCCTCCTCTGCTCCCTCATTTCCCCCTACACCCCTACACCCCATTCCCTTAAAACAGTGTGAGGATGTAAATTAAGGTGAACAGAATAATCCAAATGATGTCTACGAAGTGCCAGTAAATTTCTGCCATTTCGATGCCAGTATGTTTAGTAGCAGAATAATGACCGGGACGACGCGATCGCCACAACACTCCTAAAATTAATAACAGTCCCACAAATACGTGCAAACCGTGGAAACCTGTCATCAAATAGAAGCAGTTAGCAAACACATTAGTAGTCAGACCATACCCTAAATTTTGGTACTCATAAACCTGACCAGCTAAAAATACTGCTCCCATAATAGCGGTCAACAAATACCAAAACCGCATTCCCCAAACACTATTCCTTTTAATCGCCATATCACCGAAGTGAATGACAAAACTACTAGACACCAAAATCGCCGTATTAACTGCGGGTATAAATAACTCCACCTCTGTTCCCTCTGGCGGCCAAACATCCGTAGACCCCCGAAAAAACAAATAAGTGGCAAAAAACCCGCCAAACATCAAAGATTCCGACACCAAAAAAGTCAACAACCCCCAAACCCGTAAATCAGGATGCGCCTCATGATGCTCATTCGCCGTTAAAACAGTCATACATACCTCTTAATTAAATTTTTGATGATGACCTCTCCCCTAACCCCTCTCCTACGAGGAGAGGGGAACTGTGATTACTCCCCCTTCCCTACAAAGGAAGGGGCTTTGGGGGGTTAGGTTGATGAACTTACTTCCGACGAATGACCATATTCATAAGGCCCATGAGTCACCACGGGTAAAACCTCCCAATTCTCCACCATCGGAGGTGAACTTGTAGTCCATTCCAAAGTTAAAGCATTCCAAGGATTATCACCTGCCAATTCTCCCTTACGCCAACTCAAAATAACATTCAGCGCAAACGGAATTACCGACAACCCCAAGAGAAACGCCCCAAATGTACAAAGTTGATTTAAACCAGTAAACTGTGGGTCATACATTGCCACTCGTCGAGGCATACCTTGTAAACCCAACTGGTGCATTGGTAAAAAGGTTAAGTTAGTGCCGATTAAAGTCAGAACAAAGTGAATACGTCCCCAGACTTCATTTAGTTTGCGTCCGGTCATTTTCGGGAACCAGTGGTAAATACCCGCATAGATGCCAAACACAGAACCACCAAACAATACATAGTGGAAGTGTGCCACTACATAATATGTGTCGTGAACGTGAACATCAAAAGGTGCTGTTCCCAAGGTTACGCCGCTTAAACCACCCATGACAAACATCGACAGCAAGCCGACTGCAAATAGCATGGCACTGGTAAAGCGAATCTTACCACCCCACAGGGTAGCTACCCAACTGAAAATCTTCACACCTGTAGGTACAGCAACTATTAGAGTGGAGATGGTGAAAAACATCCGCATCCAGCCTGGTGTACCACTGGTAAACATGTGGTGTACCCAGACAAACAAACCGACAACACAGATGGCAAGACTAGAATAGGCGATCGCTTTATATCCAAAAATCGGTTTGCGTGCATGAACCGGAACTACTTCGGACATAATGCCGAAGATGGGCAGAATCATCAAATATACTGCTGGGTGAGAGTAGAACCAGAATAAATGCTGGTAGATAATCACGTTACCGCCAGCATCTGGTTTAAAAAAGGATGTACCAAAATTCAAGTCAAACAGTAGCAATACCAAACCTGCGGCTAATACAGGTGTAGATACCAACGCTAAGATTGAGGTGGCTAAGATAGCCCAGCAAAATAAAGGTAATTGATCCCATTTCATGCTGGGAACTTTCATCATTAAGATGGTAATGACAAAGTTCACCGAACCGAGAATCGAAGAAGTCCCCACCAATACTATCGCTAAAACCCACATACTTTGAGCGATGGGGGCGGTGACAAGACTTAAAGGTGGGTAAGCTGTCCAACCAGATTGAGAACCACCGAAGATGAAGCTAGCTAATAGCAGTAATCCGGCTGGTGGGTTTAACCAAAAGGCGATCGCATTCAATTTGGGAAACGCCATATCTCTCGCCCCAACCATCAACGGGATGAGATAGTTACCAAATCCCCCGATCGCACTGGGAACAATCCATAAGAAAATCATGATTGTTCCGTGGTTAGTCATGAAGGCGTTGTACAGATTCGGATCGATGAAGTCTGCTTCTGGTGTGGCTAATTCGGTGCGGATAGCGATCGCCATCAACCCACCAATCAGATAAAACACAAAGGCAGTCACTAAATATTGGATGCCTATAACCTTATGGTCTACGTTAAACTTGAAATAGTCATGCCACTTCCAAGTTTGAGAATGTAAGGTGTGACCTACCACCAGATGTTGAGATGAATTGTCGTCTGGTGGCGTGTGCCGGGGAAATTCTACTTGAGTCATACTTGTTGTCTTAACTATTGGTTCAGTTGTCAGTAGTCGAAAATTGACAACTGGACTTTACTTGTGAAGTTGAGCTAAAGTTGCTGCATCAATTCCCATGTTGTGGTTATGGGGTGCAAGAAACTCTGATGTTGATAACTCGGCTGGATTCACAGCCACAGCCGTTTTCAGGTTATGCTGTTGAGCAATTTGATTTTCTGTCAGCCAGCTATCAAACTCTTCTGGTGTGTGAACCACAACCTGTGTCCGCATTGAACCGTGATAACCACCGCAAAGTTCGGCACAAACTACAGGATATGTTCCGGGTTTAGTGGCGACAAAGCTGAGTTGAGTTGGTACACCGGGAATTGCGTCTTGCTTGAGGCGGAATTGGGGAACCCAAAAGGAGTGAATGACATCCTGTGCTGTGAGATTGAGTTGTACATCCGCACCGACGGGAACGTGTAACTCACCCGTAGTTACAGCATGATCAGGATAGTCAAATATCCAAGCAAACTGCATACCAGTGACATTTACCAGCAAATCGGCTGTTTTTGCTTCTTCGGTGGGAGCTATGCCAATGCCAATGCTAGGAGCAGTTTCAGGTTTTGGGGTATTTTCTAGAGTGGCGGCGATCGCCTGATGAGAAGCATGGGGATGACTTCCTGGTTCTAAACCACCCATCTGGTTATAGACATCCACACTGTAAATCCCTAGAAAAACCACAATCAAGGCGGGAATTGCTGTCCAGAAGATTTCTAAGGGAACATTACCTTCTACTGCTACACCATCACTGTTATCACCCCGGCGACGGCGATATTTGATCAAAAAAATCAAAATTGTGCCTTGCACTACTAAAAATAGTGCGATCGCAATGGTAAACATAATATTAAAAAATCCGTCTACCAAAGGTGCTTGTTGTGATGCGGCAACTGGCAGTAATGTGTGATGTTGACCTATCCAAATACTAATGCCTCCAATTACTATTCCCGCAATTAGAGTCCATAGTGAAATAGGAATCTGTTCCATAAATACTACCTAATTTTTTAATCTTATGTCTTGGTAAAAAGTAATAGATATTACCCATTACTCATTGCCTCACCTCTAGCTTCCATATCCTAGTAAATCCTGTAGACTTTATCTCTACTCATAGGTTTTTACATAGTCACAGAATAGTTTTTGGATTTCACTTATTAACGTTTTACCTTACCCCTATAAAAATTGGGGGATTTTTTCCAGATATCTTTACATCTGTCCCCCAAAAACTTAACAATATATGTTGCATTATTTAACAATGTTGCTTTTGCTCAACAAAAGCTGAAATTTTCTTTAAGCACACTTTTAGCGTTCACAGCAAGTATAAATTTGTTAATAATTAATAATTAGTGATTTACGCATTTGTTTATCGTCAACTTTTCAGCTACGATAAATATTTCTATATTCCCCTCTAGTTACCTTACTGTGTATTTTGTTACAGCTAACAGTGTCTGACTCTTAAGACTTAGAGCTTAATTGTCCAAGGTAACATGGGTGTAGCAATTCTTAGGACAAATCCGCGCACAAGCTTCACAACCTACGCAGTTCTCTGAGTGTGCAACTACCATCACTTTGCGCTCGATTTCATCATCATCTTCATCATCTACAAATTCACCTTCTTCATTCAGTGCTTTCAAATCCAACACAGAATGACCACATACTTTAACACATCTGCCACATCCGATACATTTATCTTTGTCAATTGATTGAGCAAACTTAGGTGTCCAAGTTTTGCCTCCAAAGGTCAATCCTGTGAGTACGGCCATGAATGAACTCCCGGCTATTCTGCCAATAAACTTGTTGGTACGTTAATCTTCATATTACTTGAATTTTATCTAAAAATTTTGTTATTCAGCAATTAATTGTGATGTGAAAAAATGATTCTTTTATACAAAAATTCTTTGTAGTAAAGCCAGATTATTCCTAAATAGAAATCTTTACTATTAATCAAGTCTAGAGATATTTGAGGTTAACAATTACGCCAATAAATTTTATTGACTTTGTGTTTAATTAAAGGAACTTAATTTTATACATTAAACGTTGAGTTTATCTCAAATTTAATGACATTAATTAGCAATTAATCCGCATTTATAAATTTGATACAGTAAATTGTATTAAGCTATACCAACAAGATTTTTTGATATTTATAGCTATATACTTTTATTTCAAGAAATTTTTGTTAATTACTTATACAAGTTTACGCAGATTAATGAGTAAAAATTTTGAAAAATCATGTTTAGTTCATACAAATCAAATTTGTAGCTGTGATAACAGATTATTAATTTGACTTGAATATTAAAATTTTTAATTGACTAATAAATCAAATAATTTTGGTCATAAATATTTAACAAATATCCTTGGGTTAAGATTTTAAGTTCAAAGAAAAATCTTCGCAAGCTAAGTATTTATTGAATTCTTAAAATCTTTTTCCACGCTCATTGTGAACAAAATTGTCAAAATATTTATGAAATCTTTATCTAATGAAGAAGCAAGAAGTGAGTTAAAACTAATAGCCAAAAAAAGCTTCTGATTGGGTGCAAAGTCTAAATATGGATGTGGGCAATTATTGTGTTAAACATTATTTTTCTTGCTCAATAGATAATTGGGTTATCAATGAAAAATAAACAGGACACATCCAGGGGAGACTTAAGCCAAACATCTCAACGATTAAATTGGGAAAAGAGCCATATTATGCCTTACACAATTCCTAACAAAAGTTGCGTTGGATGTGACAACTGCCGTCCCCAATGTCCTACAGGTGCAATCAAAATAGAAAATAATGAATACTGGATAGACCCATGTCTTTGTAATAATTGTGAAGGCTACTATCCTGAACCCAAATGTGTAATAGCTTGTCCAACCAAGTCTCCTATACCTTGGCAGGCCAAGAAAGGAAGATGTAAAGTAGAACCGAGAGATGCTACCAGTCCGGACTTATTTTCTAATGGTAAAAATAATCCATTTGCGTCTGCAATTGTAATTTGGGAAGCTTGCAACGTACTAGCACAACGTACATCCTTAAAATGGGAAATCGACGCAACAGGCTATCTGAGCTATAGCAGAAAAGTCAACCAAGGAAAAGGTGCGATCGCCTTTCACATCCAACATCCATATCAAGTTAATGAATATGCCAAAGATATTAGTGCAATTGAGGTGTTAGATATTCGCGCCGCTTGTATTCATTTAATTTTTGCTGCCCATGCTACAGCTTTAGATAAACCTTGGGAGGAAGAATTTACCATTGATGAACGACAACTAGAGAAATATTT
Source organism: Anabaena sp. CA = ATCC 33047 (assembly GCF_963870205.1). Classification (NCBI taxonomy): domain Bacteria; kingdom Bacillati; phylum Cyanobacteriota; class Cyanophyceae; order Nostocales; family Nostocaceae; genus Anabaena; species Anabaena sp. CA = ATCC 33047. The sequence continues at coordinate 20,531 of NZ_CAWMSA010000022.1, forward strand.
AGGACTAGAAAAACGCAAAGACTTAAGTAAAATTGCCAAACTAGCCTTAATGAAAAACCTAGTTCAACAAACTTGTTCGCTCAACATATCCATTGACTGGCCCCAACAAGGTAGAGTTAAAGGGTTTTCAGTCCAAAATAGCCGTTTATGGCACTTAGTAAAGGTTCAAAATCACTTTCAAGAAGATGACTTAGGCTGCAAATATCTGATTGGGTTAACCTTTACAATTAAAACAGGTATCTGGGCGCAGCACTTCTTGAACAAACAAGCTTGTAAAGAACGCACCGGATTTTATCAATATGGCAGTCTGCCTAAAACTGTATTAACCACAGTGATGAGCATTTGGCAGCAACACGAAGGCGCAGTTAGACTAATGCTGTGGTTATTATTCAAAACCAAGATGGGCAAGGAACAACGCATTACTGTGCCGACTTTACTCCGGATTGCCTATGGCGAAGCAAAAGTTAGCCTTGCTTCTAAATATCGGGAAGAACGCAAACGTCTATTAAGGACATTTGAAAACGATTTAGAAGTTCTCAACCATTTAGGAATTAAACCAATTTTTGACCCGATTACCTATCCTCTAGAAATTCAACCTCTGTGGGCGAAGTTAGTAGATATTCCCGAAGATCCAGATGAAGCGTTAGAGTTTTGGATTAATGATGCAGGTGGAGAGACTCGCCTCACAGACAACGGCCCTCGTGGTAAATGGAACTTGTTAATGAATGCGCGTATCTTAGCTTTTGAATTACCTCCAGAATGGGAAAGACAAATATCTGAGTCTGAAAAAAAACAACGCCGTACAGCTAGAGTTAGACGTAAAAATCAAACAGCCAATGATTTAGTTGGTGAACAGATTTTGCAAGCGCGTAAGACTTTAAATCTTTCTCAAAGGGAATTAGCAAAATTGACAGGTAAAAGCCAAAGCTGGATTCGAGATGTAGAAAATGGTCGCTTAAAGGCGAAGCTAGAAGATCAAGCTATATTACGGAAAGTGCTGAATATTGCTTAACCATCGTAATACTACCAGTCAGAAGTAAAATCATATTTAGTAGGCGATCGCTCTCAGTATAGGCGATCGCCTACCCTTTTTGGGAACTATAAACAGGTACTCCTACCTCAAAAACTCACCAAACATGAATAAAATCGAGATAGTTCAGTAATTGTGCAGTAATTGAATAAAGCTTTGCTTGTTTAGTGACAGCTACTCATCGATAAATTTCTCACACATAAACTTTTAATTATTGCTTGACAATATGAAAATTTATCAACCTCATGCTTGGCCTCAAACTGTAGAGGAAGCCATAGTTATTCAAGAGCAATTAAGAAATCAGGTAATCACAAATGATCAACTTCCATCACAGATAAAGTATGTTGCTGGCGTTGATATGGGTTTTGAAGCTGAGGGTACAATTAGCCGTGCAGCTGTAGCGGTGCTGAGTTTTCCTGATTTGCAAGTTATTGAGACACAACTAGCATATCGTCCAACCTCATTTCCTTATATTCCTGGTTTTTTATCCTTCCGAGAAATACCAGCAATACTTGATGCACTAGAAAAAATTCACACCACACCAGATATGCTTTTGTGTGATGGACAGGGAATTGCTCATCCTCGTCGGTTGGGGATAGCCAGCCACTTAGGAGTGATCATCAATATACCGACAATTGGCGTAGCTAAATCATTACTGATTGGTAAGCATAAGGAACTGCCAGAAACTAAAGGCAGTTGGCAACCATTAATACATAAGGGTGAAACTATTGGCGCAGTTTTACGCACTCGTACTGGAGTCAAACCGGTGTATGTTTCCAGTGGTCATAAAATCAGTTTACTAACAGCAATTGATTATGTACTGCGTTGTACGCCAAAATACCGGTTACCAGAAACTACGCGTATAGCTGATAAATTAGCATCAGCGAGATAACAAGCAAATTTTGCGTATTATTTTATTGAAGTTTGTTTTCAAAACTTGCTTGCTAACACAAAATAGTGTTAGGAATCGCACAGAAAAAATTTGAAGTATCTAAATAAGAGGTACCCAAGTTAGAACAATGAATGCACTAACTTTACAGTGGAACGATGCTGGTCAAAATAGAACTCAGCATATTTATGAACAACAGCCCAGTAAAAATCCTGGCACCGTCCGCATCGGTAGAGATCCACTCCGTTGCGACATTGTTTTGACTAACTTGACTGTATCAGGTTTGCACGTAGAAATATTTTTTGATTCTCAGCAACAGAGTTTTTATATCAGAAACTTGCGATCGCAAAATCCCCCCCTAGTAGATGGACAACAACTAATCCAAGGAGAAAAACCGCTAAATCAAGGTAGCATCATCTACTTAGGACAAGTACAACTACAAGTTACCGCCGTTAACATTAACACCATTGCCGCTACAGTTATAGCTCCGCCCCAACCCCAAAGCCATCAACACCAACCAGTTACACCCCCACAACCACAGCCACCAGTACATCAACATCGAGCAGTTACCGCACCTGTACCACAACGGCCACCAGTACACCAACACCAGCCAGTGACACCAGCACAAGGAACTTATGGTTTACAGTGTCCGAAATGTCATAAAGTATCTCCACCGGAAAGTTTACAAGTAGGCTGTCCCTGGTGTGGTACATCTTTAGCTGCGGCAGTCAGTGTATTAGTAGCACCAGGAAATTGAGGAAATAAGGGAGCAGAGGGAGCAGGGGAGCAGAGGAAGCGAAGAAAAAGAACTTTTACTAATGACTAATAACTAATGACTAATAACTAATAGCTAATGACTAACCTACAAATTCAATTAACTTGGGAAGATCCGACGACGGGGGAACGACGAGAACCTAAATTAAATGCACCTATAGCTTTTGGTAGAGAATTTGCTCGTTTACCGGCAGAATTAAACGGACAGCGTGTAGCGCGAATGCTACTCAATAGTAGTGAAGTTTCTCGCTACCATGCTTTGATTATCTGGGAAAATAATCAATTTGAGGTGATTGACCAAGCTAGTGCTAATGGTGTGTATGTTAATGGTCAACGGCTACCACGCAGCGTGATTAATCATGGTGATAGGTTGCAAATAGGCCCTTATATCATGATGGTGACTCTGGCTAATCATGCCACTCCACCAGCCACCTCCAATCCCCCTTCTTTAATTCAGTTTAACCCCAATACTAATATCCCCGACCCCAGTTTACCGCCAGTCCGTGCTGTTACACCTTTGGGGAGCAATTTCCCACCCCCAGCATTTCAAGCGGAACAGGTAGCTGTGCAAGCACTTCACGCCACAGGTTTACCTGTAGATGAATGTGATTTTTTGGCAGTTGGCGGCGGACTAGGAAGTTTTATCTGGTCTGATTTACTCAGAATTAGCGGTGTACGTGCTGAGAAAATTGTGGCTTTAGGATTAGAACCAGAACCTTATGCACGTTATAAGCGGCTGTGTTTGAATTCCCAGATTCCCTTACATGAAAGGTTGCGTTCTAATTCTGATTCTTGTCCTGATAATATTTGGGGTTGGCCTAGCTATGCTTGGCGCGAAACCTGGCATGATTTCACCAAAGGTAAGCCGAATACAGCATTACGGTATTTATGGCAGGTGTTTGCAGAACCCACCTTTACAGAAACTTATACTCCCCGTGCGGGTAATGTGTTTGATTCAATTGACAGAGAAGCCAAGCGTATAGGCTGGAGTCAAATTTATCGTTATGGACGAGTTAGGGCAATTCGTAAAACTGATGATGGTAGATATTGTGTAGCTTATTCTCGCGGACAAGGGAATCATGCTTTTTTCGTGAGTCGTTATTTACATTTAGCTACTGGCTATCCAGCAATTCAATTTTTGCCGGATTTACAAGCTTATCGAGAAAAATATCAAGATTTTAAATCAGTTGTGAATGCTTATGAAGCACATGATCATGTATATGAACAATTAGAACGCCAAGGTGGCACAGTATTAATTCGGGGGCGGGGTATTGTGGCTTCGCGTATTGTGCAGCGTATTTATGAAGCTAGGCGCAAAAATCCCAATATTACAGTTTTGCATTTAATGCGATCGCCTAAACCCCAAGGCAACAAATTTGAAAAAGCCACTCGTTCCGTCAAAAACCATTACGAATTTCAGCCCTTTAACTGGCCTAAATCCTGTTGGAGTGGTGAACTTCGCGTCATGTTAGAAAAAGCCACACCAGACGAGCGCAAACGCCTACTTACAGAGTGGGGCGGTACAACCACCGCCGACCGCTACGACTGGCAAAAAATTACTGAAGATGGCTTAAAAGAAGGTTGGTATCAAATTACCTTTGGGGATGTGTTGACAGTAGAGAGGGACACACAAAATCGCACTATCACCCAAATCAAAGAAAAAGGCTTTGGTGAAATGAAATTAGTGGCTGATTTTATTGTTGATGCTACGGGTTTAGATGCCAAAGTACAAGCCAATCCCCTACTAGATGATTTAGTCAAACATTACAACCTACCCTTGAATTACATGGGACGCTTGGCTGTTGCTAATAACTTTGAAATCCCAGAAATGCGGCATGCTAAAGGTCAAATGTACGCAGCTGGGGCAATTACCCTGGGCGGCCCCTATGCAGCCGTTGATAGTTTCTTGGGTTTACAATACTCCGCCTTAGTCGCCGTCGATGGACTCGCCGCCACCCGTGCGCCAGGAGTCCGGCGTTTAAATGCTTTCAGTTCTTTTGCACAGTGGTTAAAGTGGGTGTTTAATCAATCACCTTAAACCGTGTTGAGTGATTCGTGATTAGTCGTTAGTGACTGGGGATTGGGCATTGGTTTTTCTCCGATGTACTCCTATCAAGACTTTTTGGCCAATCTCCAATCCTCCATGAATCAAGTCTTCACGGTAAAAATAAAAAAATATACTGGTTAATGGTGTAGAAATGTATAGAATCTTGTAAAGATATAAATTAAACTTTTTTTAAAATGCAAACATTACCAGTTCATTCCTCAATGCAGCTGTCTTTATCACCAACTCAATGTCAGCCTTTGAAGATTGTCGCACTGGGGGATAGTTTAGTATACGGTTTTGGCGACCCCGAACAAGGCGGGTGGGTAGAACAATTGCGTCGCTCGTGGATGTTACCTAATAATGGGGGTCATGTCCTGTACAATTTGGGAGTAAGAGGCGATCGCACCCAGCAAGTAGCGCAAAGGCTAGAAGTAGAATTCCGTCATCGTGGTGAATTGCGAAATCGTGTCCCCGACTTAATCATTCTTTCCGTAGGAGTCAACGATTCACCACGCCTAGGCCGTCCCGATGGACGACAATTTACAGACTTTGCCGTGTTTGAGTCAGACATCGCCGCACTATTAGACCAAGCACAGCAACTATGTCCTGTATTATTTATCGGCATGGTTCCTGTCAATGAAACCAAAATGCCTTTTTTAGATTGCTTTTATTTTAATCATGCCGACCAATATCGCTACAAAGAAGCCACTAAAATCGCTTGCAACCAACGCCACATCCCCTATTTAGATATTTTTGATCGCTGGATGGCACGCGGCAATACTTGGCGGCTACAACGCATCAGTGAAGATGGACTACATCCCAACACATTAGGCTATCAAGCTTTGTTAGAAGATGTGATTCATTGGGAACCACTAGCAGCCTATCATCAGGGAGTAGCTACAGGCACGTTTAACAAATAAATTTGTTACAGTTACCGAATTGCTAGAAATGAAGCCGTAGTAAATAATTGAGCATCCATTGAGTATTGAATAATCTATGACTCCAACTTTGTTTGGTCGTTGGCAAACTCGACTATTATTAATGGCTACTGTAGGTGTATTAGTATCCTTGCCCTTTGCAATGGGTTTAATTGCTCCTGCTAATTCTATCTACTTTTGGACACTCGGCTATGTGACTGTTTTCGGTTTAGGCTGGGATGTACTTTATGACTATCTCCAAAAGTTTCGATGGGATAGGGATTGGCCAGCAGCTTATCAACTTTTAGCTGGTATCTGGGAATTAGTGTTTGTGTTTTGTGGAGTGAGAATTTTGGGATTTTTACCAGCACCCATACCCAAAGACATCATGCCATTAGATGCTTTATTAATACATTACAGTGTTGTTTGGTTATCAGTATTTATTGCTTCTCAAAGTCTGATGCGAATTATATTCCCTCGTTGGCGTTTCCGAGGTGGACAATGGTTATAAAATACAGACAATAGAGTATATTAGTGACTACTAATTAAAGATTAAAAAGTACATCAATCAATCGACTATCAAGATTGCTGGCGATAAAGACTGATGTACTGACCATGAATATTCACAAAATAGGGAACAAGGTAAGTTAAGCCAGCAGAAATCCAGCGATCGCGTCCCATGTTCCCTTGTAATAAAGCACTACCATGATTAATCACAAATAAAATCGAGCCAACCACACCCGCAACCTTTAACGCTGTAGGAACAAATTTTGGCTCAATCAAGCTGGCAAAATATCCTTGAATAAATTTAGTCCTGATTTGACTCATTTAACTACAGAAATCCGAATTAATTTGTGAAAAAACTGAGCATCACTCTGAGCATCCCCATATTTTATATCGCTTTCTGTGTTCCTTGTCGTTAAAAAAGCCAATTCTAGCCGTATTCAGATATTTGAGGACAGATAGGAACAACAATGGTTTACCTCCCGCCTCCTATCAGATTTTCTGGTTCAAATTCCATAAGTTAAACCAATTCGCAATTGACTATATTGGCAATAATTTTGTCTAGCACCAAACTAACCGCACTCAAATCAGCTAACACTGATAAATTAGTATAAAAAAATACAGAATTATAAATTAGTTATAAAAACTTAATTTTTCCCAATTGCCTTTGATGATCATGATTGATTGTTCTCATGATAAATTTAAAACTTTATTGTTCAATCACCATAATTAACAAACACTGTCTTGTCGAGAAATAACGCAAATTATCGGGGAATCACGCCATAAATTCGCCAAAATTTCTTGAAAACAATTTACTTAATTTTGCAGGCAACTAGATAATATCCGGTTTTAGCAATCTTGAGCAAGAGTAACTTCGTGCTGACTGCTGGAGTACACAACTTTAATTTTCAGCTATTTATTCCATTATTTGGAAATTAGCTACACAATGCTTGATAAAGCATCGTAAAATCTCATTCAGTATTGCCGCAAAAATTAATATCAGTAATCATCAATTTAAGGTTGACATTTTCCACTAACTTGAAGAATTATCTAAGGGAAAGCAGTTGCCGTTGACAGAACTATGCACACAGTTATTCTCGTTCTGGTTGAGGTGTTGATTGTTATTGCATTGTCACGCCTAGTAGGACTAGCATTCAAATCAATTAAACAACCTTTAGTAATTGGTGAGATTGTGGCGGGAATTATGCTTGGCCCGTCCTTATTTGGTTTATTGGCTCCCAATGTAGCAGCTAGTATATTTCCACCAGAAACTGTTCCTTTTCTCCATGTTTTATCTCAGGTAGGATTGATATTTTTCATGTTTTTGATTGGGTTAGAACTCAATCCTAAATACCTGAGTAGTCAGTTAGATGTTGCGATTTTAACTTCCCATACCAGTATTTTAGTTCCTTTTTCCCTAGGAACATTATTATCATTACTGCTTTACCCGTTAGTTTCTAATGCTAGTGTATCTTTTACTGCCTTTGCTTTATTTTTAGGGGCAGCAATGTCAATCACAGCTTTTCCGGTATTGGCTCGTATTATTACTGAAAATAATTTACAAGGCACACGTTTAGGAACATTGGCATTAACTTGTGCGGCGGTGGATGATGTGACAGCTTGGTGTTTGTTAGCAGTAGCGATCGCTGTAGCCAGAACAGGTAATATTATCGGTGCATTGCCCACAATTGTGGAAAGTTTAGTTTATATCGGTTTCATGCTGACAGTAGGACGTTGGTTTTTACAACGTCTTGCCACCCATTACCGCCGCACTAGACGCTTGAGCCAATTGCTACTAGCGGGTATTTACATCGCCGTAGTCGCCTCCGCACTAATTACCGAACTGATTGGAATTCATCTAATTTTCGGAGCATTTTTATTAGGTGCAGCCATGCCCAAGAATGCAGATTTAGTGCGAGAATTAGCGGTAAAAACCGAAGATTTTGTTTTAATCTTCTTATTACCAATATTTTTTGCCTACAGTGGATTACGGACGCAAATAGGTTTATTGAACCGTCCCGAACTATGGCTATTGTGTGCAGCAGTTTTAGCAGTTGCGATCGCAGGAAAGTATATTGGTACTTATGCCGCAGCGCGTTTTAATGGAATCAGCAAACGCGAAGCCTCAGCCCTCGGTTGGTTAATGAACACTCGCGGTTTAACCGAGTTAATCGTGTTAAATATTGGTTTGGAATTAGGAGTCATTTCGCCCTTACTTTTTACCATGCTGGTAATAATGGCGTTAGTTACCACATTTATGACTTCCCCTCTACTAGAGTGGACTTATCCCAAAAAACTGATCAAATTAGATGTAGTCGAACCAGCACCAGAAACACACACCAGTTTCACCACCACAACCACAGGTGAAGTTTATGTCCGCCCTTATCGGATTTTAGTACCAGTCGCTAATCCCAGCACACAAAAAGGTTTATTACAGCTAGCAGTAGCATTAGCACTCAACTACCGCCAACCAGCCATAGTTAATCCCCTCAGCTTAATTGAATTAGAAGAAAACTATGGTTTTGAAAATACCCCAGATGAAGCCGAAAGATTCATTCTCCAGCGTCGCCAGCAGTTAGAAGAGTTAATTAGTACCCTAGAACCACCTTCCACACAGCCTTTTGTGCATCCGATTGTGCAGATATCCAGTAACGTGGCTCGACAAACAGCCGAAATTGCCAAAATCGAGTCAGCCGATTTAATTCTAGTAGGATGGCATCGCCCAGCTTTCAGTAAAAATCGCTTGGGTGGACGAGTGGGGCAAATTCTCAGCACCGTACCCGTAGATGTAGCAGTATTTGTAGATAAAGGAGGAGACAGATTAGAAAGTTTGTTAGTTCCCTACTCTGCCAATATCCATGATGACTTGGCACTGACACTAGCGTTGAGACTATTAATTAATCATGATACTTGCACATTGCAAATATTACAGGTACTTCAAGAACATCAAGCCCAAGATGAATTAAGTTATGAACTGCACACCATGATTAAACAATTACCAGCAAGTGTGCGCGATCGCATCAACATCAACATCATCCGTTCTTCAGAGCCAATTCCAGCTGTCATTACCGCCTCAGAAAGTGTTGATCTGACAATTGCTGGTACTAGCCGCGCCTGGGGTATCGAGCGTCAAACCCTAGGAAGATACACAGATGCGCTGGCTATTCAATGCCGTTCCTCCCTACTCATCACCCGGCGTTACAGTCAACTTACCTCTCATCTTACCTCCGCACTCGCTGATTTAAGTCATCAAGAGTCTACAATCAAGCACTGAAACTATGAATAATTTCCACTTCAAATCCCTAATATTTTATGCACTAGCCACAGGTTCAGTTCTCATATTATTTAACACCGTCACCGTTTATGGAGAAGACAATCTCCAAGCTCCTCCTGTAATTAACGGTTCCTATCGGGTGATTTTGGGTAAAAATTCCCCAAAATGTCAGACATCAGCACCACTCAGGCTAAATCTTCACCAATCAGGCATCTACTTCAATGCCTCTTTATCATCAGCAAATATCAAAGTCGATTCTCCACAACAGTATTCTCTCAAAGGTATCTTTAAAAATCAGCAGTTAACTTTAGCCGGAAAACTTGATCAAACTATTCTTTGTGACTTTGCTCCTCCTCATAAAATACAAGCCCAAATGCAGCTAGTAGATACGGATAGGCTACAAGGCAAAATACTTGTCAGTACCATCCCGCAAACTTTAGAATTTAATGCTACACCTGAAACAGCCCAGGCAAAACCCCAAAACGGAAACAAATAATAAAATATGGCAATCAATCAAGCAGAGTAATTTGGTAATCATTTTACCCTTTACCACATAACACATTGATCATTATGTTTAAGGAAATTTCCACTCAGCAATTTTTCCACAGCAGCAAGTGGCTGTTTGGTATGAGTTTATTTACAGCTATGAGTCTCCAAAGTGTCAGTAGTATTGCTGCACAGGTAGCCAAATTAAATAATTGGCGTTTCTACCCAGAAGGTGGCAAATTAGAAATTAACCTCTCAGAAAGTAAAACACCCAGCTATTTTTATCTCTCCCAACCGCCACGCCTTGTTGTTGATATTCCCAATACCAAGTTAGGTAACATCCCCACCGAGCAAAGCTACACCGGTGTTGTGCAAAAAATTCGCGTCGCTCAATTAAACGCCAATGTCACCCGCATTGTATTAGATTTAGCAGCAGACGTATTCGTAGATCCTCAGCAAGTACAACTACAACCTAATTCTCGAAAAAACCCTACTAGCTGGGTTTTACGTCCTTTTATTAGTGGCTCTAGACAACTGGTAAATTCCAGAAATTTACCCAGTAATACACCACAAACACAATATAACTACTTACAATTGCCCAATACTTTACCTTCCACAACTGCTAATCTACAGCAGCCTTTTGTGACTGTACCTCCCCTGAATTCTCAAAGCCCTGTTCAAACTCCTCATACCTCACAATCTGCATCAAACTTGCCAACTCAACCTAGTTATCCTGCAAATAGTCCTAATTTTCCCACGCCTACAACCCCAAACTCCGCCAACAATGCACCTAATTTTAGTAATCCCATAGTCATTGAATTTGGTCAACCTCTGCCAAAAATGCAAAATTAAGCAGTTACAATCAACTGCGGACATCAGCACTCAAAAAAAGGGGCTAGAGACGCTGACGCTAGGGAATAAATTTTTAGCAACAGTTAGCACATTTTGAAATTAGATACCCAATGTCCAAACAATTGGACACCATCACAGCATCAAATATCTTTTCCCTACTTTCTCCTATCCCCTACCTTCCTCACACATTAAAATCTTTCTGTTTCTTGAGTTGGCGCAACTGCTCCTGGCTGAGACATAAAAAAGTTTTGTGCCGCTTCATTCTGATAAATACATCTAATATCGGGTTTTTCACTGTCTAAGTTACCCGTAAAACCAAAAGTATTCAGGCGATTTTTGCATTCTCTCACTTGATCAGATGTCACCAGTTTGCGTTGTTCTAAAATTGCCCAGTTGTTTTGACGTAACACGCATCCAGGACGCATACTTGGTTGAGCAACATAAACATTAAATGGGTTGAGAGTCACAAATAATCTAGCGTCCATCACCATTGCACTGGCTCCGTACTGTACGCAAATCTCTGGATTCGGTGCTTTAGTGTCAATGAATTCACGAGAAGCCACATTTGAAGGTGTCAACGTAGTTGTGGAACTAAAAGCAATCCCAATTCCAATTCCTAGAACTAACACCCCTCCCAAAATGGCAATAGTGGTGAGGTTAAACAAGGAAGGTTGAAACCCAGAAGGTTTAGATGTAGTGACTTGTCTACCAGTAGATTTACGTCTCATTTGTGTTTATTAACCTTCAAGCCTGAAAACTAGGGAGTGTTTCCCTATTTTAGTATGCCGATTATTCATTAGATTGGCGTGCTGGTTTCTAGACAATATTTGAATATTGGGGATGTGGTTTGATTTGAAAGTCTCTATTTTTCAGTCGGCAATACAGGAAGATACACAAAAATGTTAAGTAATACTTAAGAACATTTTTGACACCTGATTGAAAACAAAGTGAAATTTCCAACAGCTTTACTCTGGGGTAATAAGTTCAAAGCTTCGCAGTTACAACTTTTGTTAGCCGACAGTCTCACTATTTTTTGGGGAGAATGGTTAGATTTACGCGTCAGAGTGGCGCAAGTTGCGGCTTCTGGGTTGGTATCTCCGTTGATATACATTTTAGCATTTGGCTTAGGTTTGGGTAGCTCCATCAGACCGGGTGCCGGCATTAGTGGCAACTACGACAACTATTTAGAATTTATGTTGCCGGGTATGGTGGCTTTATCGTCAATGACTATCAGTTTTGCTGGCACAACCTTCTCAATTTGTGGAGATAGACTGTTTAGTAAAACCTTTGAAGAGTTGTTACTCACTCCCATCCATCCTTTAGCTTAAACAAAAAGAAGCCTCTCACTCACTGCGTTCGCGCAGCGTCTCGTAGAGAAGCAGGAGT
>NZ_CAWMSA010000023.1:0-1437 GCF_963870205.1 Anabaena sp. CA = ATCC 33047
GTGAACTACCTACACTGCCGCAAGCGGTCAGTGTAGGCTTCCTGCCCAACAGAAAGCGCAGTAGTGGATTTCTTGCGTCCTCCCTTACTCCGACTTACATCTGGGCGACAGGCTTTATCCCCCGTTCCAGAGGTCAAAATACGTAGTCCCTCATCTTTGAGGTTAATGCTGGCGTTCACGTCCCTGTCATGCCTAGTTTGGCAGTTATCACAAGTCCAATATCTTACATCAAGTGGCAAACTACCAACTTGATTAAGGCAAACATGACAGGTTTTTGAACTGGGGAAAAATCTATCAACTTCCTGATAAATTTTCCCTGACATTTCTGCTTTGTATTTCAGCATTGTGCAAAACATTCCCCACCCTACTTGATGTATAGACTTGGCTAGTTTATGATTCTGCATCATGCCTTTAACATTGAGATTTTCAACTACAATAACTTGGTTTTCGTTGACTATCCTACGAGATAGCTTGTGTAGAAAATCCTCACGGCAGTTAGTTATTTTTCTATGAACTCTAGCAACTTTTTTTCTAGCTTTGATACGGTTGTTAGAACCTTTCTGCTTTCTAGATAATTGCTGCTGCTTGAGTTTTAAATTCTTTTCATGCTTGGTGAGTATTCTGGGATTATCAAATTTAGAACCATCACTGGTAACAGCAAAGTGAGTTAACCCCAAATCAATGCCTATTGCTTTACCTTCCATTTTTTGTTCTGGTTTGTCTTTGCCATCATCAAACAGAATAGCTGCAAAGTATTGATTGGAACAATTTTTGGATATGGTGACAGTTTTAACTTTACCCTCAATTGGTCTGTGAATTATTGCGGATACGTCACCTATCTTGGGCAGACTTAAATAATTATCAGCAACTTTAACGTTTTGAGGATACTGTATCGACTGCTTACCATGCTTTGATTTGAATCTAGGGTATTTAGCTCGTCTTTCAAAAAAGTTGTTAAATGCTACTCCTAGATTTAAACAGACTTGCTGCAAACATTGTGAATAGGTCGATGTCAACCATTCATACTCTTTCTTCAACTGGGGAATTATCTTTTTTACTGCATATCCAGACAAACCCTTACCAGTTTCTTTGTATGTTTGATTCATCAAATTCAAGCAATAATTCCAAAGCCAGCGACAACAGCCAAAAGCTTGCGCTAGTGACTGCTGTTGTTGGGCATCTGGATATAACCTGACTTTGACGACTCTTAACATATTAGAGTAAACGATGTTTGCTATAAAAGAGTATAGCATAAAAAATTGCTCGTTTCCTCCATGTTTCCCTCCCTTGCCTGTCGGCATTGGTGAGGCAGTGCGTTGGGCGGCTCTGCCGACTTGTAGCAACTGCCGTCGGCAAACTGTCGTCAACACGAGAGCCATTCATCTCATCACTTCCGCTATCGCGGTAAGTGAGAGGCTTCTGTCAGTTCAAGCTAAA
>NZ_CAWMSA010000024.1:0-75999 GCF_963870205.1 Anabaena sp. CA = ATCC 33047
CGATAGTTGGAGGGTTGCCTCCTGCCACAATTGCTCGGCGCCAGGTTTATTACTCAAACCAAAAAACCCCCTTTGATATATCAAGGGGGTTTTTGTTTTAGGCTATTATTCCTTATTTTAAGTAACACTTGAGATAGCTAAGTGTAAACCCGGTTATTGCTGAGGTATTGTATGCTTCTCATCCTGGGAATATAGAACCTCCTGACTATCAATGGAAAGAGGCTATATTTTTAAGAATTTATGTGGCAACCTGATGTTTTTACTCGTAAAATCAAAGTCAAGGTAAAGTTCACTAGAACAGTAGCCTTATATTAGGTTTACTTTAAAAATTAGGGTTGAAAAGCTATCAATAAATCTCCAATGGTAGATCGGATAAATGATATCACTTGGCAAGCTCACCAAGGTAGTGTTGCTGCAATTATTCAAGTATTAAACGAAACACTTACTAAGTCTGGTGTCAGAATTAGGGCTGTGTTTGCTGATGGAGTCTTACAATTGCTGTGTGAGGCAGCTAAGGTAGAGGAACTTGAGCAATCTCGCCTAGTAGAAGAAATCCAGCAAATCCTTGAGTCAATTGCACCGCGTAATATTCGGCGCGTCAAAATTAACAGTCGCATCGTTAGAGAACAGCAATTGCTGTGGTTAACAGAGATTGATGGCGAGCGCGACAATCAATTACTATGGTCACAGGAAATTACACTGGCTCAACCAAATGTTGTTCAGCAATTAATTAAAGATTTTCAAGCATCTCAAGCTGAAGGACAACTAAATTTACCTAAGTTGTCGCCTATAACTAACAGTGATAAACAAAACAAATCACCTACAGTTAGATGGCAATTAGCATTAGGGTTAGGGTTGTTGCTCACGCTGGGTTGGGTTGTTTATACCCAATTTGGCGAACAGCTTAAAAATTTAGTGCAACTAGAAAATACCAATTCTTTTGCTACAGCTAATACTAACAGAACAAAAACAGAAGCCGATAAATCTCATGATTCATTTGCAGCAGCTGTGCGAATTGCTAACAAAGCTTCTGTTGCTGGGAAAACTGCGACAAGCTCCACTCAATGGTTAGAACTAGCGGCGATGTGGCAACGAGCTTCTGATTTAATGAATGCAGTTCCACCAACTCACAGCCGTTACCAAGAAGCTAAAATCCGCTCTCAACTATACAAAAAATATAGTGAGACGGCACAAAAAGAAGCAGCAAAGAGTGAGTTATGAGATTAAAGAAAATGTAGAGATGTCATATTAAAGTACATCTCTACAAATTTGACAAACATAATTTTACTAATTACTCATTTCTAACATCCGTTGAATTGGTCGCAGTGCTGCAATGCGGATGTGTTCTGGAATGGTGATTTCAGGGGTACGATTTTTCATCGCCCAATAGAGTTTTTCTAAGGTATTTAACCGCATGAACGGACATTCGTTACAAGCACAGTTATTCACTGGGGGAGCAGGGATAAAGTGCTTGTGAGGCGCAAGTTTTTGCATTTGGTGAATAATACCTGGCTCTGTAGCCACGATAAATTCTTGGGTGGGGCTACTTTGACAATATTTAAGTAAAGCTGCTGTGGAGCCAATAAAACTAGCGTGACGCAAGACGCTACTTTCACATTCTGGGTGAGCGATCGCTTCTGCTTGTGGATGAGCTATCTTTAGTTGAACAATCTTCTTCTCGGAAAATGTTTCATGTACTATACAGCTACCTTGCCATAGTACCAAATCCCGTCCGGTCTGTTCCATCACATACCGCCCTAAATTTCGGTCTGGAGCAAAAATAATGGGTTGTTCTTCCGGTATTTGCTGCACAATCTTCACAGCGTTGGAACTGGTGCAGATAATATCGCTCATCGCCTTAATTTCGGCAGAACAATTAATATATGACACCACCAGATGATCGGGATGTGCGGCTTTAAAAGCTGCAAATTCGGCTGGTGGACAACTATCAGCCAAAGAACAACCTGCATTCAAATCGGGTAATAGTACCAACTTGTCAGGGTTAAGTATCTTGGCTGTTTCCGCCATAAAGTGAACGCCAGCAAAGACAATCACATCTGCATTCGTCTTAGCGGCGGCTCTAGCTAGTTGTAGGGAATCTCCAATAAAGTCTGCAATATCCTGAATATCTGGATCTTGATAATAATGCGCCAAGATTACCGCATTGAGTTCTTTCTTGAGACTTTCAATAGCGGCGAATAAATCTTGTGGTAGTCCACCCGTTTGAGTCTGTTCCCGTTGAGCTAAAGCAGTGGTAAACACAGTTAGGTTATTTTTTATTACAAATTTTGTCTATGAATCAATTATAGTAGTTTTTACCAAAAATAGTAGATGGGTTGATAGACCGAATTTATGTGCAAATGCGGCTGAGTTTCCTATGCTGGAAATATACGGGAAGAAAAAGTGGCATGACCAGTCAAAAATCGCAATCACAAACTCTCAAAATTGCTGTAGTGGGAGATGTTCACGACCAGTGGGAAACAGAAGATGGCATTGCACTCAAACATCTGGGTGTTGATTTGGTGCTGTTTGTGGGGGATTTTGGTAATGAATCGGTGGAAGTGGTAAGAGCGATCGCTTCGGTGGATATTCCCAAAGCAGCAGTTATGGGCAATCACGATGCTTGGTACACTGCTACAGAATGGGGACGCAAGAAGTGTCCTTACGATCGCACCAAGGAAGACCGGGTACAAGCACAACTAGATTTATTAGGTTCAGCCCACGTAGGTTACAGTAAACTAGATTTCCCAGAGTGGAATTTAACTGTAGTGGGGAGTCGTCCTTTTAGCTGGGGTGGTCAGGAATGGAGATTTGCTGACATCTGCAAACAGCGTTATGGTGTGACAACTTTGGAAGAGTCAGCAGCAAAAATCTGGGAAGCGGTGAAAAGTGCAGCCTGTGAGACGATTATTTTTTTAGGTCATAATGGGCCGAGTGGATTAGGCGATCGCCCAGAAGACCCCTGCGGTAAAGATTGGCACCCTATAGGTGGGGACTTTGGCGACCCTGATTTTGCTGAGGCGATTTCTCAAACGATCACGGCTGGTAAAAAGATTTCCTTGGTGACGTTTGGGCATATGCACCATAATTTACGGCATACCAAGAAACAACTACGAAAAGCTATCTTTAAGAGTCCAGAAGGGATAATTTACTTAAATGCGGCTAGTGTACCCAGGATTGTTGAGCAGGACGGCGAAAAACTGCGGAATTTTTCGCTGGTTTCTCTAGAGGGGGGTATAGTCACACAGGCTGCTTTAGTTTGGGTTGGTAAAGATTTTCAGGTGGTGACAGAAGAAATTTTGTATCAGAAATCCAATTCAGTAGTGCAACCTGCTTAGTGATAAGGTATATTAGAATCTGTCTGGTTTATTGCTCATCAACGAATGTTAGGATAGGCAGTAGCTCGACAGTTTATTGGAGAGGTGGCAGAGTGGTCGATTGCGTCTGACTTGAAATCAGATGAACTCGCAAGGGTTCCGGGAGTTCGAATCTCCCCCTCTCCGTTGATTTTATAGAATATTGGTGTACCCCGCCCGATTTCAATCGACAGTGTTTACATAGCTCATGCTAAGATACACCGAGAGCTAATTACTTAGCTTCTCCTCCACTCGATGAGGGTTCCCAGGCTCAACCACCAACGCAGTTGATACACCCTGTCTCGCAACAGGCTCCTTGGGCGTACTTTTATCCTGTTTTCGAGGGACTCCCGATACAGCATCTAAATTAATCCCTAGTTCCTTCAAACCGCGCTTTAATATGACTTTTGCTGCATCAACGTCTGCATCTGCGTGATGACCACAATGTTCGCAAAGAAACTTTTCTTGATTTCGGTTTGTAGGACTTATATAACCACATTCGCTGCATTCTTGGGAGCTAAAGTTTGGCCTAACCTCATGTACTAGAACGCCAGCCCTTTCGGACAAAATTTTAACTTTCAGTTTGAGGGAACCCCAAGCAGCATCAGCGATCGCTTTATTTAGCGCAGATTTAGCAGACTGACCATTGCGTAAATACTTACCACTTTCATCTTGTTTGGGTTTGCAGCGTGTGATCATTCCCTGAATGTTGAGATTTTCAAATACAATCAGGTCGAATCGCTTAACTAAGTTATGAGCTATCTTCCATTGATAATCCTCTCTTTGATTCGTAACTTTCTGTTCTAGCTTTGCTATTTGCTGATATGCTTTTTGACGACGACGAGAACCTAAAACTTTACGACTGGCGGCGCGGTTAAGACGCGATCGCCTGCGTTCCATCTGGTTGTAAAATCGAGGATTGACAATAGTTTCCCCAGTGCTAAGAGATATCAGCTTTTTAATTCCTAAATCCACTCCTAACGCTGTTTGTATTTGCTGGGATGCTGAAGGCTGAGGAACTGTTTCATCTTGCAACAGAACGGAGATATAAAAACCATCTGCTTTTTTCCGCACCGTCGCTGCACGAATTTTAAACCCAAGTGGAAACGGTCGAGATTGAAAAAATCGCATCCAGCCAATTCCGGGGAATCTGACTTTGTTGTGTTTAAAGCCAACATCCCCTGCTGGGTAGGTAAAAGAGCGAAATTTCCCCCGGCGTTTTGTTTTTGGATATTTACCTAAGCCTTGAAAAAAACGCCCAAATGCAGCATCAACCTGCTTGAGCATTTGTTGCAAGACGTGATAATTAACCTCGCTGTACCAAGGTCGTTCTTTTTTAAGGTCTACTAAATTTGCATCCTGTTGAGCTAATGGACTGCGTTTTTTACCCTTGCTAGTCCAGGGATTACCGTATAAAGCACCTTTGCTCACTGAACAAGTGAGTGGACAGCACTCAGCTTGAGTTTGAATAGTACAGTAGTTGCCCATAACAGGTGCTTTTGCTTGCTCATAAGCCTCTGTCCTTTCCCTGACTCGAAAGTTATATTGCAGGCGTAGCAGATGAAGCCAACGCTCCATTTTTTCAGCTTGTTTCGGTAAGGGTTTGAGTTTATATACGTAAGCCAGAAGCATGATGTAAAATAAGTAATATTTCTATTGTATTCCAAATGAAATACATAGAAAATTCTCACAGGCATTTACTACCTTGGGTTACAGTTTGGAATGCTAAAGGACGTTTTATACATCCTGAACAAGATAGAGATTTTACACCTCGTGAACTAGCTGCTTTACAAGGATTTCCTGATAATTTTATTTTCTACGGCAAGTGTCTACAAGTTCAAATTGTTCTGTTAATGAGTAGTGTTTTTATTCAATTTGTACCACTCAACCATCAAGGTTACTTGGTTGAGTGTTAAACTGAGCTAGGTTAAAAAATTCTCATCTTCCACCAAGGTGTATTTTTAATTTCATTTTCCAAAATTCTGATTTCTTGTTGAATTTTTTTGATTTCGTTGGGCATAGATTTTTTATAAAAAACACTTATTGCCTGCTTCAAATTTTCTACTGCTTCTTGAAGTTTTCCTTGTTGCTTACGGACATAACCCAGTTGTACATAGGCAAAAGCATAATTTTGATCAATTTGTAGAACTTGATTATAGTCTTTAATTGCTCCTCTGTAGTCTTTTTTTAGAGTACGAACATTACCTCGTTTAAAATATGCTTCTACACATTCAGATTTATTTTTAATGGCTAGAGTATAGTCGGCAATAGCTTGATTGTAATCTTTAAGCATAGCACGAGCATCAGCCCTGCTTAATATAGTAGAAACATCATTGGGTCGAATGTTAATTACCTGATTAAAATCTACAATCGCTTTTTCAAATTTCTGATTTGCTAAATAAGCATTGGCGCGATGTAAGTATGACTCAGCTATACAATAATGATTTTCGATAAGATAAGTAAAATCTGTTATTGCAGCATCATAATCTTGTAAATCAAAAAATATACAGCCTCGAATAAAGTAAACATTAAATTTGCGTTTATCCAACTTAATCACTTGGGTATAGTCAGCTATAGCAGATTTATAATCTTTAATTTCAAGATATATTCTTCCTCTTCTTTCATAAATATCCTGATTAGTTGAGTCTATAAGAATACTCTGTGTGTAATCAAAAATAGCAGCATTGTAATTTTTTTCTGCGGCGAAAAGATGCCCTCTATTACAATAAGCATTAATATGTTGAGGATTAATTTTGATTGCCTGAGTATAATCTTTGATAGCTCCTTGATAATCACGCATATCCGAGAGATTACAGCCCCTTAAAAAATATGCTTCATCACATTCAGGGTCAAGTTTGATGACTTTAGAAAAATCTTTAATGGCTGCTTGATATTGACTAATTTGAGAATAAATACAACCCCTTAAGTAATATGCTTCGCCATACTGACGATTTATTTCTATCGCTTTAGAAAAATCTTCAATCGCTTCTGCATACTGTTTATTTTCTAGCCTTTCAACTCCTCGGTTAAAAAAATCCTCATCACTTTTGAATACATCGATAAATCCTAAAACTCCTGCTGTGATTCCGTTACTTGCATGACCAACTACAGAACCTACTCCAGATGCTAGACTTCCAACTATAGAACCTATACTTCTTACGGTACTTTTAACTGAAGACTCTCCTTTCGCACCAGCTAAAACTCCGCCAGCTAGAGCTAGAGGTACAGCAATCGGGCCAGTCAAACCTAAAGCACCTACTGCACACAAAGCTCCTACACCACCTGCTACAGCCCCTACTTTGTTTTTTCCAGTAAAATCATTAAATATAAGGTCAGGAGCGATATCGGAAACCAATTCTTCTAGGCTCATTTCTCCTCCAATTGATGACGGTCTAAAATCTCAAAGTATTATTGAGAATATGTGTTTACTTTACTTTATAAGTATGATGGACACAGTTGTTATTTTACACTTGTAAAAATGCTGAATTAGTCAAACATCTATTAATAATATCGATTGAAATGATTTGGCTAAAAGTAAGTAAAAACTCGGTTTAAAATGGATAAAAAATAAAAACTTCTTTTAACATTTCTGTATGTACACAGAAAATTAATAAAAGCTGAAAATAGCTCAGTTGATGCTCAAGTGATTACGTCATATCTTGCACCATTCTCAATAAGCTCCAGGTGGGCATTGCCAACAACCTAAAACTAAGGCTTTCAGCAAGTTGCAAGCAATGCCCACCCTACAAAAATTATCATCAAGGAACAGGTGCAAGATGTGTGTTACAATCTTGCAGAATGCCTTTTAGATAAAAACACAGCCAACGGAAGAGAAAATTTTCCCAGGACTTACGCAAAACATCACGAAAGTAGCGGTAATACCCTGCGGGAAGCCTTCGGCTACATGAATTACCGCTACATAATAATCAAGCTTTCAGTCTTTCAATCACATCTTGCGTAAGTCCTATCTTCCGCCAAGTCGATAGAATATAGGCATTAGTCCCAATCCCTATCACCTGACTGGGTGGTAAACTTTGCCAAAGGAACGATCGCTATGAATCTCAATTACTAAATCAACATTTTTCTGAGATTCAACCAAGGGCTTGATAAATAATTCTGGATGCAGCGATCGCCAGAAATAATTGACAAATTCTTCAATCTGTGCATCACTCATCCCCGTTTTACCAGCCGCAATCATTTGCTGTTCGGCTTGTTTACGCCATTCCACAGACCAACGATAATCAAGGGGATATAACACCACTAAACTATCTAATCTCTCCCACAGTGGTAAATATTCACATAGTCGTTGATTCATATCACGGGCAAATACCCGATCCTCATCAGTGAGAATCGGCGGTGGTGCATCGTCAAATACATCGGGATGAATCGGACGCACACCCACCAACCAACCCTCAAATAGCAGTATATCAACCTTTTCTACAATTTCTGGGTGAGTGCGATCGCCAGCACCACCATAAGCAGATTTATCAAAGCGGGGAATGATCACTGGGCTTTGTGAAGCGCGAATTTGCTCTAACACATTTAAGCCTAAGTCTACATCATGAGTTCCTGGGGGGCCACGCCAAATTAACCGGGGATCAACTTGCACTAAAGCCAGGCGATCGCTATAAGTTTTATACAAGTCATCAATAGACAAACTCACACTCCGATATCCCAACTCCTGAAGAATCAAACCCAGAACTTGGCACATCGTCGTTTTACCTGTTCCTTGTCCCCCCAAAATTCCCTGAATCACAGGACGCTGTAACTGTTGGTGTTGTAATGCAATTTTCATCGCCAGAGGTAGCCACAAGTCCCACAACACCGGCAACATTTTCTCTACTGGCGTATGTAGGCGAGTTTGGCAGAATTCGCTAAACCCTGGTAATACAGATTGTAAAAGCTGCGATCGCTCCTGAATAACTTGCCCGACATTGGCCGACGTGATCCCAAAAGCTTCTGCCCGGAATTTATCTGCTAACGCTGCTGTTTGTGCTGCTTGTTGCCAACTTGCAGTCCCTATCCCTTCTAACCAACTGTTCATCGTCTCTCTACTCAACTTAAGAACCCAGTTTAAAGGCTTCAATAAATAGGCTATAAATGAAACCTACTTTCATTAAGTTGAGTGATTCTACCCAGAGTTCTCGTCTGGCAAAAAAGCTCCGACTATAAAAGATTCTGCTAGTCACTTCAGTCAACACCACTAAAATAGCAGCTATCACAATGTCCAATGTCCCTCTTTGTCCAGCTATGGTAGAGATTGCCGTTCCCAGAAAAAAACCAAACAGAAAACTAATTACCAGTAGTGACAGTCGCCGCCAAGGATTTAAAAACCATAGCCCTAAACTTCTGACAATGGCATCGAATAAGTTGTTAAGACGAGTGTTTTGCATTGGTCAAGCTGGTGGATAAAAGTCACAAAGCTTCTTTGAGCATATCATTTGACACTTGAGGTAATTAAACGAGCCACTCACTAGGAAATATTAAGAAATGTAAATAATATTCTGTGGCGATATCTAGTGGTTTGAGCAAAGTTACCTTGTGACTCAAATTACTTGCTAGCCAAAAATGTCAATGGGACTTTCTCCGAGTAAATACATGATTTATGTATCATATTTTGCGCTTTTTTTGCTAAAGCTGGACAGAATTTTCATGTTTATCAGGGTTTTATTGATTTTTTCAGCAACTATCTCCAGTAATGATTCATGATTAGCCATTTTACTGAAAATGATACCTATGATACATAGCATAGAGGAATTCTACGTGAGTATAGATGAGGCTTGTAGAAAAATTACCTTGGATACAGTTAGTGATAATAGGTTAGTATTTGGTCAAGCCTAAATAAATATTTATTTCTAAATCAATATCATCATGAAGTCTTGCGTGTATCGTAACGCTGCGGTTACAGCTTGCTTTTTGGGACTGCTGGGGTTACTGGTAGGGTGCTTCGAGATGAGTGTCTCTTTTGAGGCGGCAAATCCAGATACATCTTCACCCTTATCTACTGATGTTGATCTGCCAGAAGTACATCACGATGTCGTATCAACTGTCTCACCGTCTAACAGTAATTCTACGGCTATTTCCCAGCCTGTATCCACACCTAGTAACAAATCAGAACAAAACACTAATTCAACTGTCGCTGTACTAGCCTCTCGCCAGTCATTAACCAGCAGTAACAAGTCTCAAGGAAATCTCCGCATGAGCAATCAAACAGATCAACCTGTGCGATTGGCTCTACTGGTGCGACAGTCAGGTAATAAAAGCTCCGTGAAAGCACAAGCTGATATTCCCGCCCATTGGGATTTTGATCCTCAAGAGGGTAGCGCACAAGGTTTGATTCTGTCTCTACCTAATGGCAATCTCAAAATCGAAAAAGGAGATATCTTAGTAGCCTTTGCTCAGGATGGTTCGCGCCGCTATTGGGGGCCTTATGTGGTGGGAGAAACATCCTTACCCAAATGGAATGCTCAACAGCAAGAATGGTTACTGGTACTGACTCCATAGCTGATATTCTTTATTAGTCATGAACAAAACTTAGCCAGCCAACGACTATTGTACAGACGCGATTGATCGCGGATGATGACTATTGACTAATAACTGATGAGGTTGAAATTGAGCGTTACCCACGCTGTTGAGCAGTGGTTTAAATATATTGTCAAACGTCCAGCCCTTGCTGTGACTGTAGCAATCCTGTGGTTAATTGTAGTTGGTTGGGTAGGCTACGGATGGAATTTGGGCAGTATTGGCTTAGTTGATGAAACTGAGCCATTATTTGCTGAAGCTTCTCGTCAAATGTTAGTTACAGGCGATTGGATTACTCCCTATTTCAATGGTGAAACTCGGTTTGATAAACCGGCTTTAGTTTACTGGTGTCAAGCGATCGCCTATGCTCTAATTGGAGTGAATGAATGGGCAGTCCGTCTTCCCTCAGCCTTAGCGGCGATCGCAGTCATGGCTTTAGTGTTTTACACTGTCCATTGGTATTTCACTCAAAAAGACGAATTAGAACAAGTCTCATTACCCACGCGCCGCTATTTAACCGCCACCTTAGCCGCAGCCATTACAGCACTCAATCCCGAAATGATCATCTGGGGAAGAACTGGTGTCTCCGATATGCTGTTAACCGGGTGTATAGCGTCCGCCTTATTATGCTTTTTTCGCGGATACGGGGAAATGGGGACTGGGGACAAATCAAGTCAACAGTCAACAATACCCAATAAATGGTATTTAGCTTGTTATGTATTAATTGCTGGGGCAATTTTGACTAAAGGCCCGGTAGGAATTGTGTTACCAGGAATCATTATTGGGGCGTTTTTGCTGTATGTCGGACAACTGCGAACAGTGATTCGGGAAATGCGCCTGTTTTTTGGGTTGGTAATTATTTTTACTTTATCAGTTCCTTGGTATGTGCTGGTGATTTGGCGCAACGGTGAGAGTTACATCAACTCATTTTTTGGTTATCACAATATTGAACGGTTCACCGAAGTAGTGAATGGTCACTCAGCACCCTGGTATTTTTACTTTGTAATTGTGCTGCTATTGTTTGCGCCATACTCAGTTTACCTACCTTTGGCAATGGTGAGGCTGAAGTTTTGGAGGCGATCGCACTGGGTAATGCAAGCGCGATCGCAACAATTCGGCTTATTTGCGTTTGTTTGGTTTGTCAGTATTTTTAGCTTTTTTACGATTGCCGTCACCAAACTACCTAGTTACGTATTACCTTTAATGCCAGCCGCAGCTATTTTAGTAGCGTTGTTATGGAGTGACTTCTCCCCAACTGTAGAGCAAAATACCAACCGCACAGTTATTAATTATCCCTTGTCTTTTTTACAAGGTAGTAGTTGGCTTAACGTAGTATTTTTATCAGTATTATCAGTAGCACTATTTCACATACCCCAAATATTAGGTAAGGATCAAGCTGCACCCAATTTTAATCAACTTCTGCAAGATTCGGGTATACCAGCCATCGGCGGTTGGCTGTGGCTATTCTTTGCCGTTGTGATTGCTGGTTTAATTTTATGTCGCTATTGGTACTCAATTATTGGGGTAAATTTATTAGGTTTTGTGGCATTTTTGATTATTGTATTAATGCCAGCATTATTATTGATGGATCAAGAACGCCAACTACCTTTAAGACAATTATCGGCTGATGTTATGCAATTCCAACAACCAAACGAAGAAATCCTGATGGTTGGCTTTAAAAAGCCCAGCATAGTTTTTTATAGTCACAAGCAAGTAACATTTATTAAATTGACAAAGGATGGTTTGCAGTACATTCAAAACCTAGCTAATCAACCGAATAATCCAGACTCTATCCTACTGCTAACTGAAAATAGAAACTTTTTTAAAATGGATTTGTCACCAGATAATTATGAGAATTTAGCGATGAAAGGTGCTTACCAGTTGAATCGCATCAATTTCAAAAAGATGAAACAAGAAAAAGAAAAATTGAAAATATCCTAGGGAATTGGGCATTAGGGACTGTTGACTGTTGACTAGGTAAAATTTCTGCTCCCTTGCTTCTTCTGCACCCCCTGTCAAGAGTCACTGCCAGTGCAATATTTTCATACCTTAACTTTGATAGTTAAGGCATAATTGATTTGTTTTAATAAGTCTTCCATTGATATGGAACGAGGTAAGACTTGAGTAGTTATTGCTTGGAGAATAGTTTCTATTGATTCCAATTCATTGTTAGGACTATTACCAGTTTTTTGGTGATTTGTTTTAGTCCGAGAATTGACAGTATTTCGATGTAATCTTTGATCAATTACCAAAATTGGTGGCAGATTGAAGGGGAAATCTGGCAATGCTTTTAAGGCTTTCATGACTTGGGGATGAATAGCGGACGCACCTAAACAAATCAGGAGTAAATCTACACTTTGATGACGAATTTGTTGTAAAACTTCTGCCCAACAACGCGCCATTGTCGATTTTAACCCAGCAGTTTGCAAATACTGTATTAAAGCTTGAAACCACTCGGTTCCGCGTTCGGCAGTTTCACCAGTGTTTTTTCCGGTGCTATAACCCTTTGCTTGTTTACGTTTAGCCTGGGGTAAGTCCTGCAACATAGTCAAATCTACTACCAGAATGTTTGGAGGGTAGCAGGCTCCAGAAGCAATCTGTAGCACTGACAGCAAGGGATCAGTTTTATGACTATGACTGTTATTGTCTTGATTCAATGGTGTTAAGCAAGGAAAGACAGACAACCCCGGTATTTGGGATGCTTTTAAGGTGGTGACTACATCACAAGTCACTAGAGGTAAGGCAGCCAATCGCGGATACTGAGTTAATTGTTGTAGATAATTTTGTGCTAAGGAACTTTCAACATCCAACAGCACTACATCAAATTGCCAAACCCTGGCTAAGAGTTCAGCTTGATCTAAATCATCGACTTCGATGACTCGATGTGATTGTAATGAGGGGTGGGGGTTAATTGATGCTAAGTCAGCATCAACCAATCTGAGAATTTTTAATGGTTTGTTGAGTGGAGTCGTTTCACCATTGTCTACACCTGAGTGTTTAACTTTTGGTTTAGTACATAATTTTTCTAACAGTGGTACTAAGGATTGGTGTTCTACGGGTAAGCTTAAAAAAGCATCGGCACGGTTAGCATAAGCTTGCTCTTTTTCTGCGCCGGTGGCTGTGACAATTACGGGAATTTGACGAGTAGCGGCATCTGATTTGAGTAAGGTTAAGACATCCCACCCCGATAGTAAGGGTAACAAGGGATTTAAAAAGATGGCTTTGGGCTGTAAGCGACGGGCTTTTTCTACAGCCTCGGTTCCCGAACGAGCAATGACTACCCGATAACCTAAACCTTTGAGTTTGTCGCTCACATCTTCAATGTATCGGGCTACGGCTTCAACTACCAAGACTAAACGTTGGGAATGATTGGGGGGATGTTGTTTAGCCGTGCTGGCGAAAGCAAGGGCATTGGCGGTTTCGATGTGGCTGAGTGTGGTTTCTGGCTCGGACTCATTCAAGCCTGTGGTTGGTGGACTAGGTGGTAAAAGCAGTGTAAATTGACTGCCTTTACCTTCTCTAGATAAGAAGCTGACATCACCACCGTGGAGACGAGCCAAAGCTCTAGTTAAAACTAGCCCCAAACCAGTGCCTTCAAACTGACGGGTGAGGGGATTTTCCAGTTGTTGGAACTTTTGGAAGATTAAATGTTGCTGCTGTTCGGGAATACCAATACCTGTGTCCCAAACTGTAAAGGCAATCCACCCTTCCCAATGACTGACTTTTAAGCCAATTTCCCCAGATATTTCGGTAAATTTAAAGGCATTAGATAATAGATGTACTAGCATTTGGCGCAAGCGCAATTCATCGGCCACAATCTGGTCTAAACCTGGTTCAATGGAGAGAGTGAATTGGGGAGATGATGACTGTGTAGTTTTACTGGTTTGATGATGGACGGCTTTGGCTTCTAAGAGGGCGCGATCGCAAACAGATTTAATCTTCACTGGTGTCAGTGTCAGTTCCATCTGTCCTGTTTCCATGCGGGTTAAATCCAAAATGTCATTTACCACGCTCATCAGGTGGCGACCGCTTTGATGAATTAACCCGGCATAACGGGCTTGACGTTCATTCAGTTTGCCTAACTGCTCGTCTACAAGTAACCGGGATAGTCCCAACACCGCCGTTAAGGGTGTCTTTAATTCATGACTGATACAAGCTAAAAATTCATCTTTTAAGCGATTTAATTGTACTAAGTCGGCGTTTTTGGCTGCTAGTTCTTTGCACAGTTGCTGCTGTTCCGTTACGTCAGTCGCTAACACCAAACATAAGTCATCATTGCTGCGGATAGCTTCTAACTCAGAACTGGAGAGTTTTAAATCTCGACTATCTAAAGGTATTTTCGCAAACTGCCAAATGCGTTCCTGACCTGTTTTCACTTCCACAACACAGGTACAAGTACCCATCTGACTATCTAAAAAGCAGCGACTGGAGGCAGATTTGGCATATTCTGTAGGTTCTGGATGATCTACTGACAGAGGTCGTAAGCCTGTAGTCGGTAGAGTTGTATAAGGATTATGCTCATGACTTCTGCCATGAGCGTAAACTGGGACTGTTGTAGGGCTGGCGTATTGTGGTTGTTTGATGCGGGTAGCGGCTAAAATAGCTTCTACTTGCTGCCTTACTCCTTCGGGATCTTTGAAAGTTCCTAGTTGTTGCCACCAAGCCGGGTTTTGTGTCAATATTTCACCTGTGCCTGTCTGCAACATTAAAGGCCAAGGCAATTTGGCCAACAACTTGATCAGTGCTTGGTATTCTGGGGATAACTGTTGATTGAGCCGAGGCGATCGCCTCAGACTAGCATCACTTATACTAGAAGTGTCTGGATGTTTTGGGGCTGAGGGTCTGAGGAGAGTTGAAGATTGAGTTCCCACCTTACTATCGGCTACTCGCGCTTTGGCTAGCAATGTCAACAGTCGGACACTATTTAGTAGTCCCAATAATCTGCCATCGGCATCAACTAAAGCCCACTCGCAATGATTTTGAGTAGACTGTGGTTGTTCACGCCAAAATACAATCAATTGCTCTACACGATGAGTGGCTGGTAATATTTGTATTGGCTCAATAATGTCTTGACCCCAAGTTGACAGTGGTTGTTGTAAATTGAAAATTTGCCCATTTCCTGTAGCAGACAAGAATTTTTGTGTTAGCTGGGCAGAGTAAACCACCCCAATGGGATATTGCTGGTAATTTACCACTACCAGGCGATCGCATTGCTCTTGTTCAAACATCTCCAGCACCACTGCCAGAGTGTTCGTTTCTGAGCAACTATTGACAGTTGCTAGAAAATCAGAAAGTGGATACTGTAGCATTGACATAAGACTGTGGGGGTCATTCTTCCTGTGAACGCCTCTGCCTCCTCCATCAGCACTAAGGCCAATAGGGTTTGCACTTGAGACCATATCCTTTAAGAAGACTCATATAAACGATCCGGTACAGCCTCAACGCTATTGAATCCCTAAACTTGGTTTTTCCAAACCAGGTGTTTTATTCAATAGCCAACAAAGCTGCGACTTTTTCCTGCACCACGTTGAACTTTAGGAAGCAAATCCACACCAGTTTGCCACTGATGTCTCAATTCGGCATCGATAGTGACAGCTACAACAATTATGGCTCCAATGATTCGTTTTAGAACCTTGAGGAATTATAATGATTTAAAATGCGACAATACTTTAAATTGGTTTAAGTATCTTATCAGGGAGTCAAATACAAAATCTCTATCTGGATAGATACGCATAATACAAATCATCTATTAACTAAGTGTTCTCAACAATGCCACAGCCAACCAAATCCTCATATCCATTCAATATCCTATCTGGACGCTAGAACTACCAGTTTTGTATACATATTGTGACGTAAAGAGTTGCTTGAGGATGGAATTGTTAACTTTCAACACAACCACTATTACCTGTAGTTATCAGTTCATGAGTAATCAGCCATTGTGATTCACAAAATATAAATTATGTAAATGCTACTACCAATATTAATTATCCGACCAAATATTAAAAAAAATTTAGATACTTTAGTGCAGCCAGCTATTGACACCAAATTAAGCAGGTGGATGTGGTTCTGGAAGCACTTTAATCTTTCAAAATTGTGCCTATTGTCTCTAGTGGCTCCTACCACCGCGAAAATCTACAATTTACTGCAATGGTTACAGCCAATTATCAACGAAAAGTTTCACAGTAAATATTTATATGCCTTTGCAGAACCCAGGCAAAAACCACAGCAGGTTGGTCAGCAGATGAGTCAAGGAGTTGATCGACAACTATTATTGCAGCAACTCAAATCAGATTATCGGGAGATTCTCCTTAACTACTTTACTACAGACACAGGACTAAAAGAAAAAATCGATAAATTTATCAATGCGGTATTTTGTGCTAATATTCCTGTGCCACAAATTATCGAAATGCACATGGAACTAATTGAAGAGTTTTCTAAGCATCTAAAATTAGAGGGAAGGAGCGATGAAGCCTTACTAGATTATCGCTTAACACTAATAGACATCTTAGCTCACCTGTGCGAAGTTTATAGATGTGCGATTTTTAAATAAAAAATCACTATTGCAGTAGTCACACATATCAGCAGAGAATGAATGTCAATTCATGAACACATCCCAATATTATTATGTTAAAATTTAACCTTTCTCTTTATGAATAAAGCCAGAAAGACTTATGTTCTCAAGCTTTATGTAGCGGGGAACACCCCTAATTCAGTCCGGGCGCTCAAAACACTCAAAAACATTTTAGAGCAGGAATTTCAAGGCGTTTATGCGTTGAAAGTAATTGATGTGCTGAAAAATCCACAACTAGCAGAAGAAGATAAAATATTAGCCACGCCCACATTATCCAAAATTTTGCCTCCACCTGTACGCAAAATTATAGGCGATCTTTCTGATCGGGAAAGAGTGTTAATTGGATTAGATTTACTGTATGAGGAATTAACTGAAGAAGATTGGCAGGCTCAAGAGGAGCTTTAATTCCTAAAAAAGCACTTACGAATTAAAAATTTAAATTACAAATTATCAACTTTAGTAATAACAAACCTGGGATTAGCACCCACTGATCAACAAAAATGAGCGAGAACGAGCAACAGGAACAAAAAAACACATCCGGTGGTGTCGAAAAAATTCGGACAATGATCGAGGGCTTTGACGATATTAGTCATGGTGGTTTACCTGTAGGTAGAACTACCTTAGTCAGTGGCACCTCTGGAACAGGAAAAACTTTATTATCACTTCAGTTTCTCTATAACGGTATTACATACTTTGATGAATCAGGTGTATTCGTCACCTTTGAAGAATCTCCCAGTGATATTATTAAAAATGCCCATATTTTTGGCTGGAATTTACAACGTTTAATCAATGAGGGCAAATTGTTTATTCTGGATGCGTCTCCAGACCCAGAGGGTCAAGATATTGTAGGTAATTTTGACCTTTCAGCCTTGATTGAACGCTTACAATACGCCATTCGTAAATATAAAGCCAAAAGAGTTTCCATTGACTCAATCACCGCCATATTTCAACAATATGAAGCTGTGGGAGTAGTGCGCCGGGAGATTTTCCGGTTAGTAGCACGTTTGAAGCAGTTGAATGTTACTACTGTAATTACCACAGAACGTAGCGAAGAATACGGGCCAGTCGCCTCTTTTGGTGTAGAAGAATTTGTGTCAGATAATGTAGTCATTGTCCGCAACGTTTTAGAAGGAGAACGTCGCCGCCGCACAATTGAAATTCTCAAATTACGCGGCACTACACACATGAAAGGCGAGTATCCTTTTACAATTACCAATCAAGGCGTGAACATCTTTCCCTTGGGTGCAATGCGCCTGACTCAGAGGTCTTCTAACATCAGAGTTTCTTCCGGTGTCAAAACCCTAGATGCAATGTGTGGTGGTGGTTTTTTTAAAGATTCTATTATTTTGGCCACAGGAGCCACAGGTACAGGGAAAACACTGTTAGTAAGTAAATTTTTACAAGATGGCTGTGTCAACGGAGAAAGAGCCATCTTGTTTGCTTATGAAGAATCACGCGCTCAACTTTCTCGCAATGCTTACTCATGGGGTATTGATTTTGAAGAATTAGAACATCAAGGATTACTAAAAATTATTTGTACGTATCCCGAATCCACTGGTTTAGAAGATCACCTACAAATTATTAAATCAGAAATTGCCGAGTTTAAACCAGCAAGAATTGCAATTGATTCTCTTTCAGCCCTGGCTAGGGGAGTCAGTAATAATGCGTTCCGTCAATTCGTGATTGGTGTGACTGGCTATGCTAAACAAGAAGAAATTACTGGTTTCTTTACTAACACTACCGATCAATTTATGGGATCACATTCAATTACCGATTCCCATATTTCCACAATTACAGACACAATTTTAATGCTACAATATGTTGAAATTCGTGGAGAAATGTCACGGGCAATCAACGTATTTAAAATGAGGGGTTCCTGGCATGATAAAGGTATCCGTGAGTACAATATCACCGCCGACGGCCCGGAAATTAAAGATTCTTTCCGTAACTATGAAAGAATTGTGAGTGGTGCTCCTACCCGCGTTAGTATCGATGAAAAGGCAGAACTTGCGCGCATAGTCAAGGGTTTGGAAGATAAACAGGGTTCAGATTCTTAAATTTGGTATCCTACTATATTCCTGCCTTGATTTAGTATCGTGCTATATTCTGTGGTGAAGAAAAGTTTTCTGCCGCTAAATTGATTTTCGTGTGAGGGGATGCGGTGAAAGGACAACCATTATTTTATAGTTTCTTACCTAGTGTAACAGCAGCAGTATTGACAACTCAGCCAGCTGTAGCTGAGGCTATGAAGGTAAATAGTGTACAGTTAGGGTCTTCTCCTAGTACCTTGACTGCTAATGATAGTCAAACCTTGGTAGCAGACAATATCCAGACACAGTTACCTCAGACTACCGTCTCAGTTTTTCCAGACGTTACTAAAATTTCTGAATTGTCTGTGGTAAGTTCGCAGACCGTAAGTAGTAAAAGTAATCCAGTTATCTTGACAGAAACTACTGGTATTGCTAAAGAAGAAAAATCTCAAACGGCATCCCAGAGAAATTTTGTCCAAAAGCTGAAAGAACAACGTTTAGTCAACAATCAAAAACAAAGTAACTTCGCTGCTGCTGAACCAGGATTGGTGAAGACAGTAGCAGCTATTACCGATAGCAAATCCCAATTATCAACCAAACAAACTTTTGCCTTATCTTCTTTAGAGGATTCAGCACCACGGCCAAATCTGAAAACTCAGTTACCAAAAACTTTACAAACTGCTGTCAATGGTGTAAGAGGAGCAAATCTATTAGCAGTAAATAGTTGCTCATTGGTGAAGCAAAATCAAACTTCTTTACTGGTGACTTCACCTGCTTGTGGTAAGTCCTATTTGATGAGCAAGCAAGTAAGTCAAGTTGCTGCGCCCACGAACCCAACAAGGACAACCGCAGAAAGTGTAGAATTTGGACAAAATTTTCCGCCACCAGAAACAATACCGGCAGCACAGGTGGAAGCACAGCCAACTCCCAGTGAGCCAGCAACAGTGACTCCTGTAACTGGGGGTGCTGTACAGGTGCCAGAAAACCTGATTTCCAACCCCAACCCCCTGCAATTTCCTACCAAACCGGAAGAAGTAACCATTCAGGCAAATCAGCCAATTAGTTTGGCGCAGGCTTTGGAACTGGCAAAACGCAATAACCGGGATTTACAAGTGGCTCTGTTGCAGCTAGAACGCTCTCAAGCGGCACTCAGAGAGGCACAAGCGGCGTTGTATCCCAATCTCTCTGTGAATGCTGATATCAGCCGTAGCCAGTCTGCGGAAGCTCAACGCCAGTTGGAACAAGCAGGCAGCCAGCAAACTGATCAAGCTAGCACAGTTTTCAATGGTCAAGCACAGTTAAGCTATGACCTTTACACCTCTGGGAGACGGCAAGCTAGCATCAAGGAGGCTGAGGAACAGGTAAGGTTTAATGAACTGACTGTAGAGCGTCAGGCCGAGGAAATCCGGCGCAACGTTGCCACAGAATATTACAACTTACAAGAGGCAGATGAACGGGTACGCATTGCTCAATCAGCCGTGGAAAATGCCCAAGCTAGTTTACGAGATGCCGAAGCGTTAGAAAGGGCTGGGGTGGGGACAAGGTTCGACGTGCTGCGATCGCAAGTCAATTTAGCCAATGCCCAACAGGAACTGACCAATGTTGTTTCTCGGCAGCAAATTGCTCGCCGTACCCTAGCAACGCGGTTGAGTCTACCCCAAGGCGTAAACATCAGTGCCGCAGATCCTGTACAATTAGCCGGTCTGTGGAACCAGTCCCTAGAGCAAAGCCTCATACTAGCCTATCAAAACCGTCCCGAACTACAACAACAACTAGCACAACGTAACATCAGCGAACAACAACGACGGCAAGCACTGGCAAATCTCGGCCCACAAGTGAGCCTAATCGCTAATTACAACCTGCTAGACCAGTTTGATGACCAAATCAGCGTCACAGATGGTTATTCTGTGGGAGTGAGGGCGAGTTTGAATTTGTTCGATGGTGGCGCAGCTAGAGCCAGAGCCGCTCAAGCTAGAAAAAATATTGCGATCGCAGAAACCCAATTTGCCGAACAACGCAACCAAATCCGGTTTCAAGTAGAACAAGCATTTTTTACACAGCAAGCTAATCTAGAGAACGTCCAAACTGCTAATACTGCCTTAGAACAAGCTAGGGAATCACTACGTCTAGCGCGGTTGCGATTCCAAGCTGGTGTAGGTACTCAAACGGATGTAATCAACGCAGAAAATGAGTTGACTAGAGCCGAGGGTAATCGCATTTCAGCAATTTTGGACTACAACCGAGCTTTGACTGATTTACAACGAGCTGTCAGTTCTAGAGCGTTGCCTTAGTTAGTCATTAGTTATTAGTTATTAGTCATTAGTCATTAGTCCAGGGGCTGATGGCATGGGGGAGGCAGTGCGGTGGGCGGGTTTCCCGACTTGTAGCAACTGCCGTCAACTGCCGTCATTGGGCTGAAGGCATGGGATTTTTCCCTCTGCTCCCTCGGCTTCCTCGGCTTAAGAGTTAAGAGTCAAGAGTCAAGAGTCCCCAATCCCCAATTCCCAATTCCCAATTCCCAAAGAGTGATTGACTATAAACTCCCAACTATGGACGATGGACTATAGACTATTTAGCTGCTCGGCTATCAAAAACTCATGACTACAGTTACATCACAAGAAATTGCACTATTTCGTTCTCAATTAGTCGATGATGAGGTCGCTATGCAAGCCCTAGACTTGATTGAGGACTGTGAGGGAGATTTAGAAGATGCAGCTATGACACTAGCAATTAAAGCCGGACAAGAGCCACAACAGGCTAATTCCGAGTGGTTGGGCGATTTGGCTAAAAAGTGGCGTGCTGTAATTTGTGAACAAGAATTTCGGGAAGACTTGCAAAACGGCTCAATTAAACAGATGATGGCACATCTCAAAACAATTCCAGAATTTCCCAAAATTCTGGCAACACCAGTTTTAATGTACGTCCTCAAGCAAGGTGTGGGTAAATTTTGTGAACCCATCGATACTGTGAGGTAGCGAATGGGGGCTGGGGACTGGAAGGGACTGGGAAGGTAGGGGAGCAGAGGAAGCGGAGGAGCAGGGGATAAGAAAAAAGTTTTACCAATAACTAATGACTAATGACTAATGACTAATGACTAATGACTAATGACTAATGGCTAATGACCAATAACAACTGATAGGCTGTTAATTAAGGCAACATTTTTATAAGACAAATAATATTCCACCAATGAATTACCTTATTGCCGTATTACCAGACCGTATCCAAGCTGAAGCTGCTTACTTAGCTTTAGAACAAGAAGGCATAAATAGCACAATCCTGGGAAAAGGTTATAAAACTGCTGATGAATTTGGCTTAATTGATCCCAACGCTCAAGCTAAAAAACAAGTGCGGCTGATGGCATTTTGGCTAGTACCATTTGGCTTTTTTGCTGGTTTTACCTTCAGTCTGATCACTGGTTTAGATACCTTCGCCTGGGCTGGTGAAATTGGTAATCACGTCATTGGGGGGTTATTGGGTGCTGCTAGTGGTGCTATGGGTAGTGTGTTTGTTGGCGGTGGAGTTGGTTTAGTTGTAGGTAGCGGTGATGCTTTACCCTACCGTAACCGTTTGGATGCTGGTAAGTATCTGATTGTAGTTCAAGGTTCTGAAGCTCTCTCCCGACAAGCAACTCGGATATTACGCCAATTTGAGCCAGAAAATATCCAGGGTTACGCTGACACAGCTAGTGTTTAAGGGATTGAGGACTTTGAAGAAGCAGGGGAACGGAGGAGAAAAACTAATAACTAATGTAAGGGCGGGTTTACTAAGAATTATCATGGCTCTACAGATTATCTGGTAAACCCGCCCCTACTGACTAATGACTAATAACTAATGACTAATGACTATTTATCATGTTGCCACGAGAAGAACTGTTAAAGGGTGTTGAAAATCGAGATAGTATAGCGCGTGTAATTGATCTAGCGGAACAAGCGATTAAAACTTGGGAAGTGGTGTTGACAGATTTTCTGTCACCTCCAGAATTGGCAGAAATGCAACGGGTGTTTAGTCGTTTAACGGATGTGCATTTGCTGGCTTGGGGTGGGTATCCACAAGCTGAACGCCAAAGAGTAGCGATCGCTCGTTCTGAGTTACCCCTAGATCAATCTCAAGTTAGCTTGGTACTCCTAGAAATCGCTGGTAATTTCCTATTCGATCCCGCTACCCACCGCGACTTTTTAGGCGCAATGTTGGGAACAGGAATTGTGAGGGAAAAAACTGGGGATATTATTGTTTTGGGTGAACGGGGAGCGCAAGCAATTGTCATCCCAGAGTTAGCCGAATTTTTGACAATGAATCTTCAGCAGGTGCGCTCTGTTCCTGTGAAAACCCAGCACATTGATTTCAGCGAGTTAAAAGTTCGCGAACCCAAGAAAAAAGAATTAACCACAGTGGAAGCTTCTTTAAGATTAGATGCGATCGCCTCTGCTGGATTTGGAATGTCACGCAGTAAAATGGTAGACTTAATCGATACAGGCGATGTGCGTGTTAACTGGAAGGAAGTTACTCAAGCCAGTTCCCAAGTAAAATCAGGTGACTTAATCGCCATTCGCGGTAAAGGACGTTTAGAAGTTGGAGAAATCGCCGTAACTAAAAAAGAACGTTACCGGGTGCAATTAACCAGATATATGTAAGGGACTTCCAAGTAAAAAAATATTCCATCATGTTGACTGTTGGCTGTTGACTGTAAACAGTGAACTGTCAGAAAATTGAAGTGGAATAATTTATTTTTTGGAGTTCCCTAATATTTAATAAGCATTGGGAATGGAAATCAAAAAATTAATTACCTCCAATTCCCAATCCCTAATCCCCAATCACAGTCTATTCAAAATACCTACGCTTTAAACTGTTTTTCTAAAATATGTACAAGGGTTTCTCTTGGTAAAAATCTGGGCATATTAGTAATTATTTTACTCAACAATCCGCCGCTAATTACTGTAGACTCACCCTTATTCAAAGCATTTAAAGCATCATGTACTACTTCTTCAGGAGTAGAGATTTTATTGGTTTTACTTGTAAAAGCTGGGGGAAAATTCGCCTCAGTAAAAAAGCTGGTTTCCGTTGGCCCTGGACACACCACTAAGACACGAACACCATACTTACGATTTTCTGCCCACAATGCTTCACTAAAACTCAACACAAAAGCTTTACTAGCAGCATATACCGAAAGATATGGTATCGGTTGAAATGCGGCAATTGAGGATACATTAATAATGCTGCCAGAACGGCGTTGACGCATCAAAGGTAAAAATTTATGGGTTAAATCTACCAAAGTCAGAATATTTAATTGTACCATTTTGACTTGGCGTTCCCCGTTGGTTTCGGCAAAATCACCATAATCACCAAAACCAGCATTGTTGATTAACAAGTCAATAGTTAGTCCCTTGGTTTTTGTAATATCAAATACAGCCGCAGCCGCATTAGGTTCGGTGAGGTCTTTAACTATTACATCTACTTGGATTTTATATCGCTCTTGTAGTTCCTGAGCAAGCTCATGTAGCTTTGCTTCTGAACGAGCCACGAGGACTAGATTTGTTTGACGTGCAGCTAATTCTTGGGCAAAGGCTTTACCAATACCACCTGATGCACCGGTAATTAAAGCAGTTGACATTCTAGATTATCAAGTTTTTCTTATGAGACTTATAAATTTTAACAATAATTTTTAGGGTGGAAGATAAGAGTTATTAGTCATTAGTCATTAGTCATTAGTCATTAGTTTTTTTTCTGTGCTTCCTCCGCGCCTTGTGCTTTCTCGGCTTCTTCTGTTCTGAAAGCTTCCTACACAAGTCGTTCCTCTGTTGTTTTCGAGGAATAGTAATTTTTATTATACACAATGGGAATACTAGATTGATAAGTTACAGCTTATATCTATGTATCGTCTCAACAAAAAAGCCTGGAAACTATTGCTGGCAGAAGTGCAGAAATGTAGCGGGAATGACCAAGTAGGTCAAATTGAGCAGCAAATAGTCATTAAACGATTAGAAAAACTGCGTCTAGAAAAAGGTTCTCCTGCGGGGTTAGAAGAATTACGTGACACGGTTATTGATATATATCCACAATTTAGTGAGAAAATTCTCAAACAAGCAGCAAAAGCTAATCAACCACCTGGAATTTTTAGCAAAATCAAGTGGGTAGTGATAGTTGTAGGTGGTGCAGCTGGTGTGCTTTGGGTAGTGAATTTACCTTATCCAATGATTCGCCGGCCTGTTTCCAGAACTGTACCTCTGCTACTATTGCCTAGTTATATCAGTATGGATTATAACTACCGGGAAGCAATTCACAACCTGGAACAAGCAGACCAATTAATTAATCAAGCTACCAGCCCAGCAGATATTCAACGTGGTGGTGAAAAAGTCAAAGCTGCAAAGCGAAACTTAGATAAATTGCCAGTGTGGTTTTTGGGGTATTATCCACAAGCGTACTGTAATTTATTTGGGTGTAGTTGGCGGTTTACTGTGGATGAATTTGACACAGCACGCCAACGGGTAGGACGGATAGAAGCGATCGCATTTCAAGATCAAAATGCTTTAGTACCATTGACTCAGGCAGAACAAACCCTGAAAACCGCCAAGCAGCAATATCAACAGGCTAGCACTACTGAACATAGAGAACAAGCGATCGCCATTTGGCAAGAAGGAATAGACCAATTAGAACAAATTCCCCCAGAAACACTAGCCGCAAAAACAGCACAAGCTAAAATCAAAGCCTACAAACGTGATTTTGAAAATGCTCGCATAGGTAACTTTATCACAGCCGCCCAAGAATTTGATTTAGCAGCCGAAAAAGCCAAAGCAACTCAACCACAAACCGCATCTGAATTATGGCAACAGGCTATTAACCGCATTAAAGAAGTTCCTGTAGAAAATCCCCGCTATGTAGAAGCCCAAAAGTTATTAGCAACCTACCAAGGCAAAATTCAAGGTATTGTTGACCCCCGCAGTAGCAAGATAATTGAGGGTGCGAAACAATTCGCCTTTGCAGCCGCTAAAGCATCTCAAAATCCGCCCCATACAGAAACCAAGTGGAAACAAATTGCTCAGTTATGGTCAACAGCCATTGAACAATTGCGAAGCATTCCGGTAGAAGAACCGGGTTATTTAGAAGCTCAGAAATTATTAGCGACGTATCAAAGCAATTTGGGAATTATTGAAACTAGACTGCAAGCTGAGATAGAATCACAATCCTCACTGAAACAGGCTAATGAGGAAATCGAAAGGTTAATTGCTGCGCCACCCTCCGACCCGCAACAGTTCAAAGCGCAAATCCAAGGCATTATTAACGAGTTAAATACTGTCAAGTCTGGTACAACAGCTTATGCAGAAGCCCAAGCATTGCTAGTACAAGCTCAGAAACGACTTCAGCCCTAGAAATTTGCCACACAAAAAATCTTTGCTTTCTAATAAATATATGCTATACTAATAAATCGTGTGGTTAAGGACGTATAGCTCAGTTGGTTAGAGCGCTACGTTGACATCGTAGAGGTCACTGGTTCGAATCCAGTTACGTCCATTTTAGAGATATACAAATTAGCTGTCATCAGTGACAAACTAATGTCCTTGGCACAGGTGAGAGAGGATGAAGCGGGTAAGGTTTTTAAATGAGCGATCGCACTAAACTTTATTCAAAACAGAAACATCCTTCAACAACTTTGGAGGATAAGAAACAAATTTTCTATTGCTCCTTTTTTCTTGTTCTTTTAAATCTTGATAAATTGCCTGTAAGTCATTGTTAAATTCATTTGAATGTGCTTCTCTAACTTGATAAATTTCTTCGATAATTGGATCTTGCCACATAAATTTTACCTCTCTATCAGTTCTTCAGGGGTACAAATTATTACTGGTTCATAGCCTTGGGAACGACAAATGCTTTCAATTTCTCTCCTCATGAGAGCATTAGCAATATGCTTACAATTCCATGTTAACAAATAATTGATACCATTGGTTACAGCAATAGCAATATGTAAAGCATCCTCAGCCGCTTTTTGGGGCATAATTTTAAAATCAAGAAAAGCTTGGGCTAAAGTTAGTGAATCTTCTCTAGCTTCTAATAATTCTATTGTTTCTAAGATTTTTAGTCTTCGTTCAGCTGCTATAGAGTCTCCAGCACTGGCTTCTTGAATAACTAGCTGTGAAGCTACCAGAGCAAATTTATCTCGATAATTTTGCCACCATTCTTGGGTAATTTGTTGATGTCCTGCAATCACAATATCTCGACTAGGACGAGAAGTTAGATAACTGATTACTGAAGTTTCAACATAGACTTTTTCTTTCATTGTTAATTTTAAATTAATATATTTTTGCATATAATGATAACGCGATTGCATCCCCCGTTTCCGTAAATTGCACTCAATGCGTAGACAAGGTGTTGCCGCATAATAAGCCTCAGATAACCGAAGGGGTTCATGCAGCATACCCACAGCAACAGGGGGTTACATTTCGGCTCACCACAGAAGTGTTACTATATATATTGACAATCGCCCCTTTAATCCCCTGTGTCGATGAACAAAGAATTGGATCAAGAACTTTCCCTCAAAATAGCTGAAAGCATTAAAAGCAAGGCGAAAAAACCCTTTGATAATGCTTACAAAGCAGCCTTGGCGACTCAGGGGGCGAGGTATACCCAAGGGTTTTTAGTCTGCGCGGGTAGACAATACAAACCCATAGAACACGGTTGGATTGAGATAGACAACTGCATTGTTGACCCCACATTACCACACCTGCAAAAGAACTCTCAACAACTGTGGTACTTTTCAGCCCACAGCTTGAGCGTGAAGCAGCTAAAAGCAATTATCGAAGAATCAAAAGAAGATTATCCTGAAGATGACCCCCTACCCATCTATGGCGATGCACCTTATGAATATTATGGGGATGTGATGTTGGGTGGTAAAGAATACCTAGAAGCTTACCAAGCAGCAGAGGCTAAGTGTAAAGAATTGCAAGCAATCAGAGCTAACAATAATTAACTCAAATTAAGATACTTGCAAATAAAAGTTTCAACACCTTGTAGAGACGTTGCATGAAACGTCTCTATACTGTATTCACCTTCCTATCAATAAGATTTACCATCGCTACCGAAGTATTCACGGTAGCCACAAATTTTGTCACCACGCACATCAAAAGCAACTGCTACACGATTTTTATAAGGCTGTCCGAGTAAAAGTCCTTCATCTCGGAATTCAAACACCACAGTCGTTTCATTGCTGGTAACGTGGTCGAGAGATGTTAGTTTTAGTCCAGAATTAAAAGACTCAGAAACGTATTCAAAAAACTCTTTAGCTCGTTCTTTACCCACGTTCAAACCGTGGAATTTACCCATCGGAAACCAAAAGGTAAAATCGTCTGTGAGCATATCAAAAAATGCTTGCCATTCTCCTGTTGCTAGACCTTGGGTGAAATATTCAAATGCCTGTTGAGCAACTTTTAAAGTTTTTTCTGAGTTTTGTGCCATCATCATTAACTCGATATACACTAAGTTTAATTATCTAGTGCGATGTGCTATGCAAGCTCTTAATTTGTTGCAAATTATAAATAATCATTACAATAATTATTTTTTGATTTACTTGTTTGTTCTTAAATGATATTAGAGATTTAACATTACTTTTGTAATTACTGATTTTTTTGAGTTAATTGAAATTAATAATATTTAGTAATCAAACATGATATCAAAGCTAGCAATAGTTACAGGTGGCACACGTGGTATTGGTTGGGGAATATCACAGCAGCTAGCTGAAGATGGCTATGACTTGATACTTGGCTTTAATTCCAATGAAGAGACGGCAAATACTGCCAAGGCTAAACTAGAATCGACCTATGGAAACAAGGTTTATATTATTCAAGGAGACTTAGCAGAAGAAGCTACTATTGAAACCATATTTAAATGTGTAGAAGATAATTTTCATGGTAATCTTACAGCATTCATTCATAACGCTGGGTTATATGTGGGAGTGACAACATCGACGGAATCTAGTCAAGCGATCGCAGCTAATAAGGAATCACATCAATTATTAGGTAGTGGTAATTTGACTGGTTTTGATCAATATGATTACTATCAAAATGTCTATCCTAAATGCTTTATTAGATGTGTCGAAAAAGCCATCAATTACATGAAAGATGGAAACGGCTATATAGTAGCAATATCTGCTCCTGGATGTAATAGCAGTCAAACGCCAAAATTGCAATATGCCTTACCAGGTTCAGCTAAGACAGTTGTGGAATTTTTAGCAAGATACTATGCTAAAACACTTGCGCCACGATGCATTACAGTTAATGCAGTAATTCCCGGTTTTGTCAAAACTGAAGCTTGGGAATTAGTAACATCTAATAGCGATGGAGTAGATAGTGATACTATGAAAAATATGATTAAAAATACACCCATGCAACGTTGGGCATCTCCCAAAGAAATAGGTGAAGTAGTAGCTTTTTTATGCTCTCCTAAAGCTGCATTTATTACTGGAGTAGCTTTACCTGTTGATGGTGGGTTACATCTAACTTAAAGACTTATTCTTATAAGGCTTTATCCCACTCTAATTGATGAGCTAAACCATACTTAATAAAATCTTCAGCTTGTGCTTTATCACTCTTACCAAAAACCCCTAAGCTGTAAGGATTATCTTGCATACGTTGTATAACTTGCTCTTGTTCAAATTTTATTATTTC
Organism: Anabaena sp. CA = ATCC 33047; assembly: GCF_963870205.1. Classification (NCBI taxonomy): domain Bacteria; kingdom Bacillati; phylum Cyanobacteriota; class Cyanophyceae; order Nostocales; family Nostocaceae; genus Anabaena; species Anabaena sp. CA = ATCC 33047. The sequence goes on from NZ_CAWMSA010000024.1 coordinate 29,132, forward strand.
TTCTCTCGGTTTATCCGTTTTAAAAAAGTCTACAACCAAAACAGTTCTATCGTAATTAGTGTAATTATGTGGACAGTGTGGATAGCTATGATCTAAAACCATAAATTCGCCTTCCTGCCAATACAGTTTTTCGTGACATATTTTCATAGCTACATCCCCCTCTGGCACAATCAAACCTAAATATCCACGATTTGTATGATGGTTATAGTTAACATGAAGCTTGATATCTAAACCCGGATGAAATGTCCCAAAATACACGTTTCTGATTACATTATCATCTTTGAAGTTGACTTTTTCGATTACATTAGCCAAATTTGGGAAATATTTTTTTCTTAAAGCAAGTGCTTTGGCTGATGCTTCATCTGTCTCATAATCAGGATAAGTTATTTGATGTAACTGAATATATTCTTCAATAAACAAACCTTGGAATAAAATCCCAAAAGCACTATATTTTGAACTACCTTTAGTTTTAATCGTTTTACTTTTAGGCCCTAAAACTTCATAGGTGAATTTTAACTCCTCATCAGATGCTTGCTTAGTAAAGCTGGTAAACTCATCTCTAATTACTTGCCATTGCTCTTGGAAAATTTTAAGAAAAGTAAATTCTTCAGGGTTGAGATGATACTCATTAAAATTTGCCATTGCTTATATTCCTAAAGATGATTGAATAAACAACTGTTACATATTAATGGGTTTTAGCAGGTCTTCCGGTAGGATATTGGAATTCCTGACTAAAGCCAAACTTTAGCTGCTGTACTTATTTTAGTGTGAGGTCTACTATGTCTGAACCTCCTGTATTGGATAAAATTATCAAAAATGTGCGGGTAGTTCGTCCCCATGATGATGCTGTTGAACTACTGGATATAGGAATTAAGGATGGGAAATTTGCCCAGATTGCTCCTCATATTAGCGTAGACGAAAGCAAAGATGTATTTGATGCTAAAAACCTGCTAGGCTTTCCTGGGGTGGTGGATGCTCACATGCACGTCGGTATTTATCAACCCCTAGATAAAGATGCGGTGACTGAAAGCAAAGCGGCTGCAATGGGGGGAGTAACTACCAGTCTTAATTACATTCGTACAGGACAATATTATCTCAATAAAGGCGGCTCTTACCGGGATTTTTTCCCGGAAGTCTTGGCGTTATCCGCAGGTAATTTTTTTGTTGATTACAGCTATCATGTTGCACCTATAGCTAGTCAACATATTGAAGAAATACCTCTACTATTTGAAGAATTTGGTGTCAGTTCCTTTAAAATCTTCATGTTTTATGGTGGCTATGGGTTGCATGGTTTATCAGACAAGCAAAACCTGTTTTTGATGATAAATAAAGAGGAACGCTATGACTTTGCTCATTTTGAGTTTATTATGCGTGGTATCACTCGCTTAATGGCAGAAAATCCAGCAGCGAAAGATATTATTAGCTTAAGTTTGCATTGCGAAGTTGCAGAAATTCTTAACGCCTACACCAAAATAGTTGAAAATGATTCTAGCCTGAGTGGACTACACGCTTACAGTGCAGCGCGTCCCCCCCATTCGGAAGGTTTAGCTGTTTGTATTGCATCTTATTTGGCGCATGAAACCAACTGTGTAAATATCAATTTATTGCATCTGAGTTCGCGGAAAGCAATGGAAGCAGCTTTGACTATGCAAGCTGCTTTTCCACATATTAATTTTCGCCGAGAAGTTACTGTTGGTCATTTACTCTTAGATGTGAATACCCCTAACGGTGCTTGGGCAAAAGTTAACCCGCCGATTCGTCCCCGTGCTGATGTAGAATATCTATGGCAAGCTGTACTGAATCATCAAGTAGATTGGATAGTTAGTGATCATGCTTGCTGTTCTGCGGAACAAAAAAGAAATGCTAAAGACCCGAATAATATTTGGTTAGCAAAGTCTGGTTTTGGCGGTACAGAATATTTACTTTCTGGTGTGGTGAGTGAAGGTAGTAAGCGGGGGATGTCTTACAACCAGATGGCTAAGTTGCTATCTTGGAACCCATCCCGGCGGTTTGGGTTGCTAGAAAAAGGGGATATTGCTCTTGGTTATGATGCTGATTTGGTGTTAGTAGATCCGAATGAAAGCTTTGTGGTAAGTGCGTCTGAGTCGGAATCACAACAAGGTTACACACCATTTGAAGGAATGGAGTTAACAGGAAGGGTGAAAAGTACGTTTTTGCGGGGAAATTTGATTTACCACAACGGACAAGTTTTGGGTTCACCTACTGGGCGTTATTTAAGAAGAGCTTAAATTTGAACACCAGCATTTTCTAAAAATTGGATGACTATCTTTGCTATTTCTTCAGGCATTTGATTCATCATACAAATAGTTCCTCCAGGTAACTCTACAACCTGACTGTGAGGTATTGCTTGTGATAAGAAATATCTGTCTTTTGCTAATGCTAAACCTAATCTTTCAAATTCTTCTACATCATCAATTCCCCAGAATATCAGCGTGGGACACTTAATAGCTGTAAATCTTTCTGCCGCTTCCATACAGTAATTTCCCACCGCCCAAACTGCATATAAAGGATAGCCAAAACATTTCAAATCATCTAAAACCCAACGATGATTCAAATCAGCAGAACCTACATAACTGCTACGCGCTAACCATCTTTCCATCAGGTGAGAACCATCTTCTTGAATGACGAAACCTTTCTGAAATCGCCGCATTAAATCTGCTTTGCCAGCTTCACCAAAACCAGCAACGTTACACAGAATTAATTTGTTAACTCGTTCTGGATAAGCTGCGGCGACTTCTCCAGAAACGAAAGCACCTGTATGGTTGCCTAAAATGTTGGTTTTGGCAATACCTAACTCATCTAACAAGGCAATGACAGTTTTAGCGTAGTCTGCAACTGAATATAATCTTGGCGGTTTATCAGAATCACCAAACCCCATTAAATCCATTGCAATAACACAGTATTTCTTGGACAAGATGGGCATTAATTCCCGATATTCATCACTACTGCGGGGGTTCATGTGCAGTAATAATAAAGGTTCTCCTTCGCCACCAATACGATAAAGAATTTGTCCATCTTCGGTATCTAAAAATGCCCTTTTGATTGGTTTATTCATAGCACCCTGTTAATTGATTAGTTATACAAGTTTCTGTTTAATTGCCTCAGCTAAATCTGCCAATGCTACTTCTATTTGTTCGCCTGTTTGTAAATCTTTGAGTGATGATTTTTGTGCAGCTGCTTCGTCAGCACCAATAATTACACAGAAACGTATCCCTTGTTTATCTGCTGCTTGGAATTGTTTACCCAAGGGACGCTTATCAAAGTTAGTCACAACATTAATACCCGCTTGGCGTAACTGTTGCGAAACTTTTAAATAAGTTGGCATTAAATCTTCTTGCATATTTACTACCACTACCTGCGCTGGTGTTGCAGGTAAGGTGTTAAGAATACCCGCTTTCAGTAAACGACTAATTAAGCGAGTTAACCCGATAGAAATACCCACTCCCGGCATTTTTTCGCCTAAAAACATCCCCACTAATTCCTCATATCTGCCACCAGAACAAATACTACCTAAAGCTTCATGTCCGATGAGGGTAGTTTCATAAACAGTGCCAGTATAGTAGTTTAAACCACGGGCAATAGACAAATCAATACAAAAACGTTTGTCAGGAACTCCTAAATTCCGCACACCTGCAATTACTGTTGCTAATTCACTGACACCTAAACTAAATTGTTCACATTCTGGCAAGTTTTCTGAGAGGTGTTGGAGTTTATCTAACACTTCATCAACATCACCATCAATTTTGATGAAATCAATAATCTTTTGTGTTTGCTCAGGGTTAATTCCTTCTTTCTCTAACTCTTGCTTAACTTTCGCTTCTCCGATTTTCTCCAAATTATCAATGATGCTAATACAAGATTTAATTTGAGTTTCGGAAATTTCTAAAGATTGGAAAAATCCTGTCAAAACTTTTCGGTTATTTATCCGAATTACAAAATCACCAATATTAATTGCCTCAAATATCTCGGTGATAATTGCGGGCATTTGGGCATCATATAATAAACTGAGTTCCCGCCGCCCAATTACATCAATATCACACTGACGAAACTGCCGAAATCTCCCATCTTTGGCGCGTTCCCCCCGAAAGACTACATCCATTTGGTAACGCGCAAAGGGAAAGGTTAATTCATTCAGGTGACGGGCGATATACGCTGCTAAAGGGACTGTTTGATCAAATTTTAAAGCTCTGGCTTCTGAACCTGTTTCGCCTGATTTATCTTTTTCTGCTTGGCGATTTGGTGGCAGAATTGGTTCAATACCATAAATGATATTATCGCCTTGATTTCCTTTTGCTTGCAGGACTTCTAATCTTTCTACTGCGGGTGTTTCAATAGGTGTAAATCCATAACTTTCATAAACTCTACGGATAGTATCTAATAAATATAATTCTAGGCGTTTCTCGCTGGGGAGAAATTCAGGAAAACCGCTAGGAGTAGAAAAGTTAATTTTGTCAGTCTTTGCCATGCGTCTACCTTATCAAGTTAAAATCTGATGTAATAGGATGTTTATTTTTTCATAAAATGGTGCGTTAACGTAGTGTAACGCACCCTACTAGCGTGACAAGCTTAAAATGTTGCATTAAAACACTCTTGTGGTGCGGGCTTCTAGCCCGTCCGGTGCAGGCTAGAAGCCCGCACCACAAGAACTATATTTTTGCACTATTTTAGCCTTGCCACGCAGCTACTAAATTCAAAAGTATATCTGATTATGGAATTTACTATTTTAACCTTTCTTCTTTAATCAAAGTACGTTGGTAAATTTGATGATTTTTAAACCAGTGCCATGTACGGGCGCGATGGTTATTGTCTGGACTAATTTGAATCATTTCATATAAATACATTTCTGGTACTGTTTTGTAAGCAAACCATAATATTACTGTTGAGTCGTCTATTTCCCAAGCTTTGCCTTGAATGCGTTCTGTATCAAACCAGAGAATTTTATCACGATAAGTTGCGGGAAATTGATGTTCTTCTTGTTTACCGTTAGCCCATTTGTAACGGTTAATTTGGTAGTAGTGATAGGGGCTATTGTCTGGAAATTGACAGGTTAAATGTGATTCATGTTGGTCAAGAAGTTTTCCTGATGTATCAACTAAAGTGTATGTACCAATCCAATCGCCTTCATGACGGGCAAGTACAGGCATTTCTGCTTTAATTTTAGTCATTTTTAATTCCTGATATTATTAGGTTTTAAGTTGTAGGGTGTGTTGAGCTTAAAATGTTGCATTAAATCTCTCTTGTGGGATAAGCTCTCTAGCTCGTCCGGTGCAGGCTAGAAGCCCGCACCACAAGAACTATATTTTTGCACTATTTTAGCTGTGTCAGTCCAGTAGGGTGTGTTAAGGTTAACGCCTTGATTTAGCGATCGCTCATTAGCTATTAAACCACCAAGGGTCAGGGGCGGAGTTAGCTTTGATTAAAAACGCTTGTTTTCTCAGAAACCGCTTGAGTGCTGCTGCACCCATGCGTGAACCACCCAAACCGGAAAATTTGAAGGCGTTTTTCTCTCCTTCGTACATGATGGCAGTCAAAGCCGCATCATTAATACTAATAGCACCTGCCTGGATTTGCCGAGCGACGGTTAAGGCTTCTTCTTCTGAACCAGCAAACACGGCTGCACTGAGTCCATAAATCGAGTCGTTAGCTAAGTTTACTGCTTCCGTCACGTTGGAGAACGACATTACGGGCATAATGGGGCCGAAAGTTTCTTCGGTCATGACTTTCATGGCATGATTGACTTGGGTGAGTACGGTGGGACGACACCACCAACCGCCGCCTAATTCCTCTACTTTACCGCCACAGTGAATGATTGCGCCTTTGTGCATTGCATCGGCGATGTGTTCTCTAATGATCGCTGCTTGTTTTTCGGCGATAATAGGGCCGATTTGTCCGCTTTCCACGTTGGGGTAAGCTAGCTCTAGACGATGCGCTTTAGCTATGAGTTGATGATAAAAATCTTCATATATGGATTCAGCAACGTAAATTCTTTCTATGGAGAGACAGGATTGACCTGTGTTGACGACTGCACCCCACAAAATCGCTGAGGTAGCTAAGTCTAAGTCTGCTGATTCTAAAACGATCGCTGGATCTTTTCCTCCCAATTCTAAAAACGCTGGGATAAATCGTTTCGCTGCGGCTTCTGCAACTTTCCGTCCTGTGGCTACACTCCCTGTAAAACAAATTAAATCTACATAGTCAATTAACGCTGCTCCTGTTTCCCCTGCTCCCTCAATAAAAATTAACACTTCCCGCAGGTGAGGAACTTCGTTGAGTGCTAACAATAAAGGTGCAACAAACCGAGGCGCGATTTCACTGGGTTTGACAACGACAGCACAACCCGCCAACAATGCCGGGATAGCATCAATCATTGACAACAACAAGGGAAAATTCCACGGACTAATTACGCCAACTAAGCTGTAGGGAATTGATGCTTGTTGTAAGGCGATAAACGGAATACTGGTATTTTTAGCGGTTTCTTGTAGTAATTCTGGTGCTAGGTTACACCAACGGTCAATAGTGGATAGGAAGGAATCAATTTCTAATACTGAGATGGATAATCTACCCGTGTCATTGACTAAAGCTTCTGTTAGCTGTTGCCGTTGAGATAATATTGCTTGTTTCCATTGCTGTAGGGCTTCAATTCTAGCTTCTATACCGATTTGATACCAACGAGTTTGCGATCGCCTCGCCCGGTTACATTGCTGGGCTAGCAACCTCACTGGTGGTGGGATAATCACATAATCAAATTTTCCCGTCCGAGGATTACGTACTTCTATAGGGTTAGTCATTAGTCATTAGTTATTAGTCATTAGTCATTGGTCATTAGTCATTAGTCATTAGTTATTAGTCATTAGTCATTAGTTTAGTTTCTCTCCCCTGCTCACCTGCTCCCCTGCTCCCTCATCTCCCTCATCTCCCGTCATGACTCCCAGTCCCCAGTCCCCAATCCCCAGTCCCCAGTCGCCTCCTGTGTCAAATTATCCCTAAATTGCTGAGGCGTTCAATAGTTTGTGTTTGGGCTTGGATGAAATGCTGGCGGTCTACGGTTTGATTTAACATGGTGTTGGCTGGGTAAAATTGGGACTGGCTGTAGCTTTGGGCGTATAGTTCAAATCGCTGACGAGACAGTAAATTATTTAACCCTGGACGGTGGCGATCGCGTCTTAATGCTGCTAAATCTATCTCTGCAAATGCCGCCATACTTTCCCCTGCACCTGTCTCTGCTAATACTATCCCGCGATGGTCAATAATTTTTGAACCTCCATCTACTGAACTCATGGCAATAGGGCTATTACTTAACCCAGCAGTATTAGCTGACACTACATAAGCCATATTTTCCACGGCACGGGTAATTTTAGCAGCGTCTTTGGCTGTGATATTCTTACTGTAAACTTCCGAGGTGGAATGGAGAAAAATTTCCGCGCCACGTATGGCTAAACACCTCGCTACTTCTGGGTATAAAATTTCCTCTGATGCTAAAGCTGCTAAATTGCCAATGGCGGTTTTCGCTACGGGGAAAACTCCTTCTAAGCCGTAACAATCAAGGTATTTATCCCAGACATCATGGGGTGTAGGGGCAAACATGGAATTAAGTCGCCGATACCGTAAAACTACTGTACCAGAGGCATCAATTACAAAGCAGGTTTGAAAGTACAACCCTGGAAAATTGGGGTCGAGTTCGTAGGCGTTACCAGCTAAAAATATGTGATGTTTTTGAGCAATGTTACCGAGAGCTTCATACTCTGCGCCGTTCATTTCTATACAGGCTTTATTTGCCCATACTTCCACAGATTCCCCCATTGGGAAACCTGTCAGGAAGTATTCGGGTAGAACAATTAAGCGACAATCATAACCAATAAACGCAATACTGGCGGCGATTTGTTGCGCCAAGCGGGTAATAGTTTTTTGCATCAGTAACCCGACTTCGTGGCGATCGCGTGCTGGATTAACTGCATGACAAGTAACTTGCAATGCCAAAGCACGGAATGATTCTATAGTATCAGTATGATTCGCCATATTCGCTAGTATATTAAGATTGCCTATCTAGAAAGTATACGATCGCCACCCCAAAGCGATCGCACCAGTTTATCTGTCATTTCCTCACCAAAGAACCGCACAGCAACTTTATTGTCTGGATCACGTTCTGCGATGGTTCGACGCACAAATAAATCACGTTCAGCTAATGCAGCCCGTTCTGATTCTGCCACAGGTGCGGCTGTATCTATCCAAGACAACCAACGATCCACCATTTCATGAGCAACTTTGCTCACCAAAGCTAAAGTTTCCTGCTCTTCTTGAAACGTATAACACAAACTCGTGTGTGATTGTGCCTGCCGAATATATAAAGTTTTACTAATAAATGGCTCAAAACGTGAATCACCCTGTAGTGCTAAGTACGTTTGATTAACGGGTTCATAGTAGCGGTCTAAATATTCTAAGTCAACGAACAAATCAGTGCGCGGGATGTAATCCATATAAAACAAAATCCCCAGTTGGGGAAACGTACTAAACGCGCAAGCTAGATGAGGAACACGGATATGAGATTTTAGCCAAACCGTCAAGTGCATATTGCTAAAACCCGAAATCGGATCACGTAACCATGAATGCACTAACCAATCGACTTCCGCACCTGTAAAAGTATTCAGTGAACCGTGGGCAGCACCCACCTGAGCAGCATAACTGTGTAAACTTTGAGTGGAAGCATCGGGATGAGTTTCAAACCGAGCATCTATTTTCTGGCGCATTTCTTTTGTAATCTGCCATAAATGCTCAAACAAAGCGGTATTATCTAAATTAGCTTGCTGCTCCAGCATAGTTTATAGATACCTTTTGGCGTAAATGTCAATAAACTTAATTTAGATGAAAAACCTTGACATCTTACCTACGCCAGAAATTATTTAGGACTTACTTTAAATGTAAAATAGACTTTTGTTCGTAGAGAGCGATTTATCGCTCCTATTTAGGGATTTAAAGGGCTAAAGCCCTTACTACGAACGTATCTTTTATTACAAATTACTCACTATGTCTTCTAGCCAAACACTACGACAGTTACTAGCGCGTCCTGAAATTATCGTGATTCCTGGTGTTTACGACTGTCTCAGTGCAAAACTGGCTGAAAAGATAGGTTTTGAGGTAATAGCTACCAGTGGCTTTGGGATAGCGGCTTCTACCTTGGGTTTACCAGATTATGGTTTTCTCACCGCTACAGAAATGTTCTACAGTGTAGGCAGAATTGCCCAATCAGTGAATGTTCCCTTAATTGCAGATTTAGACACTGGTTATGGCAACGCCTTAAACGTGATGCGGACGATCAAAGATGCTGTACAATTAGGTGTAGCGGGAGTATTGCTAGAAGACCAAGAATGGCCGAAAAAGTGCGGACATTTTGAAGGTAAACGAGTCATCCCCACAGCCGAACACGCCGGAAAAATTAGAGCCGCAGTAGAAGCGAGAGGCGATAGTGGCTTAGTAATTATTGCCCGTACAGATGCCCGTGCGCCACTAGGATTAGAAGAAGCGATCGCCCGTGGTCGTGCTTACATTGCCGCCGGAGCAGATATACTGTTTGTAGAAGCACCGCAATCAGTAGAAGAACTAAAAGCGATCGCTGCTGCCTTCCCTAATATCCCATTAGTAGCGAACATAGTTGAAGGAGGTAAAACCCCCTCCCTATCAGCAGCAGAACTACAAAACTTAGGGTTTAAAATCGTCTTTTTCCCCCTCACAGGCTTATTAGCAGTCACACAAACACTAACCAATTGCCTAACCCACTTAAAACAACAGGGAACAACAGCCAACCTGACTGATTTAGTTAAATTCCAAGAATTCCAACAACTCGTAGACGTTCCCCAATTTCTAGAAACAGAAAAAAAATACCAATAAACCAACACCACAAAAACCTATAATCTCTCCGCGCTCTTCTCTGCGTCTTTGCGCCTCTGCGTGAGCTTTTAAAAAACCTCAAAAAAAAAACGAGCAATTTACGCAGAGACAAACAAAACCTAAACCAAAAACCCTAACTACATCACAGTACCACGAGTAGCCTCAGCATCAATCGGCTTAATCAAATACAACCGTAACATATTCCAAAAAATACCAATAGCAGGGGGAATACTTTGGAAGAACTTGACAAACTTCGGCAACTTATTATTTTTAATCGCCGCTAGTTGCAAATTATTCACCGCACAAAGTTCTAACCGCCAGAAAAATTCCGGGTGATTAGTATTTAAAATCAGAGGAAAAGCTCTAGCAGAAGTATTGTTAGTCTCTTGAATAACTCTAGTGTTGTACTTGCGGGGATGGATACCGATAGCTTCGTAAAAGCTAGCCCGTTCAAATACAGTCATAGTGTGGGTAGCAAACACAGCTAACAAAAAGAAACGCACCCATAAGCGAGCTTTCCAACTTTTCCATAACTTGGGTTGCGATCGCAATACTGCTTTAAAAAAATCCCCGTGTCGGTTTTCATCCTGACACCAACTCTCAAACTTACGGAATAACGGATAAAACTGGTATTCTGGATGCTCCTGAATATGGTGATACATCAAAATATAACGCCAGTAACCAATTTTCTCCGATAGGTAGACTGTGTAAATAATCCACTCTGGCGGGAAAAATGTATATGTGCGGTTTTTGGTTAAGTAGTTTAAATCAAGAGACAGATTGAAATCCGCCATTGATTTATTCAAAAATCCTGCATGGCGTGCTTCATCCCGTGCCAACAAATGAAAAGCCTCTGATAACAGAGGATTTCGTTCTTTGACACGGCGTGATAACTCTTTAAACAACAGAAACCCAGAAAACTCGGAAGTACAAGAACGTTCCAAAAAGTCAATAAAAGCCCGGCGTTTTTCCCCAGTGATATGATCCCAATTTTGCTGAAACTCTTCATCACGGGCAAAGTGATGACGGTTGTAGTCAGCACGGAGTTCATCAATAATCGCTCTAATCTCCGCCTCATTGGCTGAAATATCCAAATTTGCCACCGCATCAAAATCGGTGGTGTAAAACCGGGGTGTTAATAATGTTTCTTGAACAGGTGCTTTCACGCCTGGTTTAAGCGTCTGAGGTTCTGGAGTTGCCAGAGAATTAACCATGAGACTCCTTAATGGTAAAGGTTTTCATAACTATATAAACATAAAAATATCTTTCTCCACATCAGTTAAAGAACTGGCTATGACGATAAATCATGATGCAAACTACACTCAATTTTGCAAGTCATATCTTGCACCATTCTCAATAAGCTTCAGGCGATGCACTGCTAACAACGTAAAACTAAAGCTTTGAGAAACTTCTCAGCAATGCCCACCCTAAAAAAATTATCATCAAGCAACTACACTCAATTTCTCCAGAAATTTTTCCCCGTACCCAATCCCCAATCCCCAGTCCCCAGCCCCAATATGTGTAGTCAGATTAAGAGAAATATAAAAAATTATTAATAGCTATGTAGTTATACAAGCAATAATAGTTAAATGAGTTTGGGAGATATAAAAAAACCAAGGATCTGTATTGAGCATGATAGTTGCTAGATAGAGTCGTGCAGATCCTTGCTCAACCCCGAATAACAATCATTTCACCTGAGACTTGACTGTGAATTGGCAGCCATTCTGAGTCTGTAAACGTGACTGCCTGAACAATTAAACATTAAGGAAGCAAAAATGAGTAATAATCTAGCTGTTAAACTGCGTTCTGGCACTCAAAAAGCTCACACAGCAGCAGAAAACGTGGGATTCATGAAATGTTTTTTGAAGGGGGTGGTAGATAGAGACTGTTTCGCCCAGTTTTTAAGTAACTTGTATTTTGTTTACAGTGAACTAGAAGCCGCTATCAAAAGCCAAGTCAATCATCCTGTGATTGGTGCAATTTACTTTCCCGAGCTAAATCGCCAAGCTTCTTTAGAAAAAGACATGGTATTTTACTATGGTAGCGAGTGGCGAAATCTAATTACACCGGGAACTACTGCCCAGTCATATATTAACCGGATTCGACAACTTTCTGCCCATGAGCCTGTGTTGTTAATTGGTCATACTTATACGCGCTACATGGGGGATTTATCTGGGGGGCAGATGTTGCAGAAAATTGCTCAGTCAACTTTGCGGTTGTCTGGTTACGAAGGCACATCTTTCTATAATTTTGAGCAAATTCCCGACAAGAAAGCATTTAAAGATAAGTATCGTCAAGCATTAGATTCATTACCTATTGATGATGCTACAGCAGACCGCATCGTTGCAGAAGCCAATTATGCTTTCCAATGCAATATGCAAATGGCTAGAGAACTAGAGGGAAGTTTAATCAAAGCTATTGGTCAAGTAGTATTCAATAGCTTAACCCAAAGCCATAATAACCCCGGTAGCACCGAAGCACCTGCGATGTGAGCCTGTGGGGGGACAAATAAATTCAAAATTCAAAATTCAAAATTAACAGGACTTACGGAAAATATCTCTCAAACCCTATTTTCTTCTCTACGAGACGCTACGCGAACGCGAACGTGGTTCATTATTCCGTGACTTGTGCGTAAGTCCTAATTAAATAATTTTTCCCCAGAATTCTTGACTTTTGACTTGTTTGATGCCCCATGCCCAATTCCTAATTTTGGTTGAAATCGACACATAACGGTCTAGCATGGAATATTTAAACTAGACAACAGCTAGACTCTTACAACCTTGAAAGCTGACAACAAGGGGATGAAAGTCTCTCTTCCCAGTCCCTAGTCTCCGCAGTCAACAATTAATTGCAGACTCTTTATACCTATAAAACCAACCACCAGTCAACGCACGCGGTAGTCAAGATAACTTTGTCCAAGATTTAAAAACTGTTGTCTGCTAAGTTTTTGAATTTTGCGAGAAGTTAGAACTTCGGTGATTTTGAATGCCGCTAAGTATCACTAGGTGGTGTGGTAACAGTACCTTGGAGGATTTGATGGTTTTTCTTTCATCTGGTGTTAAATTTGATTTAGATTTGATTCAGAAGTATGATACTCCTGCACCTAGATATACCAGTTATCCACCCGCTACACAGTTAACTGAGGAATTTACTGAGCAAGATTTTCGAGATGCGATCGCAGCTTCCAATCAAAGAAAAACACCTCTGTCTTTGTATTTCCATATTCCTTTTTGTCAGAGTGCTTGTTACTTTTGCGGTTGCAATACGGTAATTTCTAACAATAAGAATATTGCCAAACCTTACTTAGAAAACTTAGCGCGAGAAATCCAGCATACAGCATCATTGATTGATTCAGATAGAAAGGTGTTGCAAATACATTGGGGTGGTGGTACACCCAATTATTTAGATTGCGAGCAAGTAGAATTTGTCTGGAAACAAATTCATCGCCATTTTAACCTTGATCCAGAGGCAGAAATTTCTATTGAGATTAATCCCCGCTACGTTGATAAAGATTATATTTTCTTTCTCAGGGAAATCGGGTTTAATCGTGTTAGTTTTGGCATTCAAGATTTTAACACCCAAGTGCAAGTAGCTGTTAACCGTGTCCAACCTGAAGAAATGTTATTCGATGTCATGAGTTGGATTAAAGCAGCTAAGTTTAACAGTGTGAATGTAGACTTAATTTATGGTTTACCTTATCAAACTTTACAAACATTTCAAGAGACGCTGAGAAAGACAGTAGCATTAGATCCTGAGCGAATTGTGGTGTTTAACTTTGCCTATGTACCTTGGTTAAAGCCAGCACAGAAAAATATTCCTGTGTCAGCTTTACCGCAACCACAGGAAAAGTTAGAAATTCTCAAGATGACGATTGAAGAATTGACTAATAGCCAGTATCAATTTATTGGTATGGATCATTTTGCTAAAGTTAATGATGAACTAGCAGTTGCTCAACGTAACCGCACCCTCCAGCGTAACTTCCAAGGCTACACCACCCACGCCGAAACAGAACTTTTTGGTTTTGGTGCGACATCTATCAGTATGCTACATGATGCTTATGTCCAAAATCATAAGCAATTGAAAGAATATTACCAAGCAGTTGCAGCAGATGTTTTACCAGTGAGTAAAGGAATTAAACTCACGCCAGATGATATTATCAGACGCGATGTCATTATGTCTATTATGTCCAATTTTCAACTGTATAAGCAGGACATAGAAGAAAAATATGATATCAAATTTGATCAATATTTTGCCCATGAGCTAGAATTATTACAGCCATTAGCTGATGATGGACTTGTAGATTTATCTAGTAATCATATCCAAATCACAGACATTGGTCGGTTATTGGTGAGAAATATTGCTGTTGTTTTTGATAATCATAATCAAAAGCCAGAAAAACAATTTTCCCGCGCTATTTAATACCGTTTACTGTCAGGTTGATCAATTTAGGCAACCAGGGGAATTTCTGCATATATTTGTCAACAACCTCAGTTTGTTCTAGCGTTGTTGAGACTTGCCAAGTATTTAATGCGAGTTTAGCTATTCAAGATGATAAAAATCACTGTCAAATTACTGATGACTTTTGACATGATTAATTTATAAAATATACTATTTAACATCCCAGCAAAAATATTATTTTAAGTTCGTAGTAAGGACTTTAGTCCTTATTTTTTTATTTCTTGCTTGTAGCGTCCTGTATCTTTAAGTTTTCTCTTGTACCATTCTCAATCAGAATAGATGGGCATTGCCAACACCATAAAACTAAGGATGTTAGTAACTTGCAAGCAATCCCAACGTACAAAAATTGTCTACACAGTAGCATTGCCAAGCATGGCAAAGAAAGGACTAAAGTCCTGACTACAAACACAAAAGTTTAAATAATTTTCATTTTCTCTTGTTTATCTAGCTATTACCGATATCTATCTTTTGGCTTCAAAAGTTACTTCATCAGGTGGAAACGTAACTTGATTCAAATTGTTAATCTGAGTTAAAGATGATATTTTTGAGGAGATTATATGAATATTATTGCGTGGATAATATTAGGACTATTGGCTGGTGCGATCGCTAAGGCGATTTATCCAGGACATCAAGGTGGTGGTATCCTTGCCACAATGATTTTAGGTATAATTGGCGCATTTATCGGTGGTAGTTTATATAGCCTATTGGCAACGGGAACGTTACAAATTACGGCGACTGGTTTTAGTATTCCCGGACTTTTATTAGCAATAATTGGGGCAATTATCGCTATCTATATTTGGGGACTCATCACCAGAAGCCGTAGCGCATAGTTGCAGAATAAATTCACAGCCAAAAAAATTAAGTGTGAAAGCCAGATTTTTTGCAATCAAACCCACAAGATTTAAGGGTTTGATGCCAATGATTGTTGTAGTAATTAATTGAAGAGGCAGTTCATGTTTTTCCATAAAAAAGAGCCTATTCATGCTGTAAAGATTGATGAGGCTAACCCTCGTTTTGCTCAGTTACTTTTAGAGCAGTTTGGCGGAGCGACAGGAGAATTATCAGCAGCTTTGCAATATTGGGTACAATCATTTCACGTTGAAAATGCTGGAATTCGAGATATGCTGCAAGATATTGCTATCGAAGAATTTGGGCATTTAGAGATGGTTGGTAGACTCATCGAAGCTCATACTAAAAATACGGATCAAACAGAGGCTTATAGAAGCACTCTCTTTGCTGTTAGAGGTATAGGGCCTCACTTTCTCGATAGTCAAGGTAATGCTTGGACTGCAAGTTACCTGAATGAAGGTGGTGATGTGGTGCGAGATTTGAGAGCTAATATTGCTGCTGAAGCTGGCGCACGTCAAACTTACGAAGAGTTAATTAAATTATGTCCAGATCAAGGAACTAAAGAGACTTTAGTTCATTTACTCACACGAGAAGTGTCTCACACTCAGATGTTTATGAAGGCTTTAGAGTCACTGGGTAAGTTGACAGATCCATTATTTGGTAATATTCAACCGGATGAAACTGTAAATATCTATTACAATCTCTCTACAAATGGCAATGGTCATGATCAACGTGGCCCCTGGAATTCTGAGCCGACATTCCAATACGTTGCTAACCCATTGGAAAGACATCCTTAATTGCTAGCAGGGGAACGGAGGGAGCAGGGTAGACAAGGTAGAAATTCTTTCCCATTCCCCATTCCCTTATTTAAAATCGGGAGATTAATTTGTGATTGTTAATGCAACACAAAATGGATGGGAAGTGATATACCATCGCGCCCACGCTTTGTTAGCAGCGCAATTAGCAGGACAATGGCGACGCAAAGATTCCCCGCCACGGATGTATGAAACACTCGCGGCTATTTCTCATCACGATGATTTAGAACAAGAGTGGAAGGAAGATAATCTGACTGAAGCGGGTGCGCCAAGGGACTTCACGATGAACACAGAAACAATAGTGAAGAAACTGGCTGATTTGGTGAATAATGCTCGTTATCGAGGGCGGTGGGTAGCTTTATTAATTTCCAAACACCTCAGCCGTTTAAATGAACCAAAACGGGGTGAGTCTCCCGAACTAAATCAATTTTTAGATGAACAACTGCAAAACCAACAACGTTGGCGCGAGGCACTAGGCTTGCAGCCGGCAGAAGTAGATGCAGCTTATGCGTTTATGCAGTGGTGCGATCGCCTATCCTTAATCTTATGTCAAAAAAAGTTACCTGCTGACCAAAGGTTTTTAGAAATTAGCAAAGGGCATGACGGTCAACGCTATGACATCATGCAGCGTAGCGATAACTTGATTACTGTGCAACCTTGGCCTTTTGAAGACGATAAATTTACAGTCAATATTGAGGCTTGTAATTTAGAACAAGTCAAGTTTGAGAGTTGCACGGAACTGAATCAAGCTCTGCAACAAGCACCAATCAAGGTACTAGAGTGGACTTTTGTCAAAAGCTAGGCAGACAACCAAAATTAAAAAGCACCTGGGAGTGTTGCCGTGTTTCCACCCCAAGTGCTTTTTGCTTTCAACTTGCTCCTCACACACAACTGGAGAATATCACCTATTTTCTTTAAATGCAAGTATATTGTGTGACGCTTTTTCAACTGGACAGGCAATAGTATTTTCTCCATCAATTAAAAAGCGTCTGGGAGTGTTGCCGTGTTTCCACCCCAGACGCTTTTTTAATTTCAACTTGCTCCTCACACACAACTGGAGAATATCACTTATTGTCTTGAAGTACAAGTATATCGTGTGGCACTTTCTCAACTGGACAGGTAATAGTATTTTGATCAGGACTTACCGAAGATTTGGGTTTGAGGTTCCCCATCCTTCTAGGACGGCTTTTGATAAAATAAGTATACCTGCAACACAGGCAGAGTCTCGCCGAAAGGGAGGAACCTGTCTCGCAATGGGCAGAAAACGCCGCCGGGCAGACGGTGTATGCTTGCTAAGGGTAAAGTAATCTGAACTTTTCGACTCGTCCGGTTGTTTGGATCTCCCTTTGTTCGCGCTAGCGTCGCGAAGCGAAGCAAGAATCCTCATGCCTTTAGGCTGAGGAGTGTCAAGTCACTGGCATATTAGTAGGGTGCGTCAGATATTAAAAATCTCATTATTCACAGCATTTCAGCAGTCTGACGCACCCTACAAGACTCGACAGGCAATACTTCAATTAAAAAGCGTCTGGGAGTGTTGCCGTGTTTCCACCCCAGACGCTTTTTAGTTTTAACTTGCTCCTCACACACAACTAGACAATATCATTGGTTCGATCCAATCGCTAGTCTGGTAAGTGACAGTTTGCAAACTGCACTAGCAAGTGTAGGGTGCGTCAGAAGCGATAATTGGGTAAAAAATCCCAGATTTTCCCCATCTGACGCACTCTACTAATGTGCCAGTTGCCTAAGTCTGGAAAAATTTAATGTAAGAAGTGACGGACACCAGTCAACACCATGACTAAACCTAGTTCATTGGCGGCTTTGATGGAATCTTGATCACGTAAACTTCCCCCTGGTTGGACAATCGCTGTAATTCCGGCGGCGGCGGCGGTTCTGACAGAATCATCAAAGGGGAAGAAGCCGTCACTGGCGAGTGTTGCGCCTTTGGCTTTGTCTGCGGCTTGTTCTAGGGCGATTTTGACTGAACCGACGCGATTCATTTGACCAGCACCTACACCTAGTGTTGTGCGATCGCTTGTAATTACAATGGCATTAGATTTAACGTGTTTGCACACCTTCCAAGCAAACAGCATTTCGGCTAATTCATCCGGTGTGGGTTGACGGTCGGTGACAACTTGCCATTTACTAGCATCAGCGATCGCATCATCGGCAGCTTGGACGAGAAAACCCCCAGCAATTTGTTTAACTAATGTTTTCGGGCCAGTGCTTAAATCTGCTAAAGTTAAAACTCGCACGTTGGACTTTTTCGAGAGAATTTTTTGCGCTTCCGCATCACAACTAGGCGCAACCACACATTCTAAAAATGTCTTAGTTAACTCACTGGCGGTAGCGGCATCAATGGAACGGTTGAGGGCGACAATTCCCCCAAAAGCCGAAACAGAATCAGCATTAAAAGCTTTTTGGTAAGCTTCCACCAGGGTATTACCTATAGCTGTACCGCAGGGATTAGTATGTTTAATGATGGTAGCGGCCGGTGTATCGGGAAATTCGGCAATAATGCGACGGGCAGCTTCTAAATCAACTAAATTGTTGTAACTGAGTTCTTTACCTTGCAATTTCGTAGCCGCAGCCCATCCTGTGGGAGTAGTCCCGGTTTGATACCAAGCCGCAGGTTGATGGGGGTTTTCACCGTAACGCAGAGATTGTAATTGTGTGCCAGTGAGATTGTATTGTTGGGGTAGGGATTCCTGAGATTGTTGAGCTAGGTAGGATGCGATCGCTTGATCATAACTCGCTGTATGTAAGAATCCTTTTAAAGCCGCCTTTTGGCGAAATTCTAAAGATGCTTCGCCGTTATTTTGGCGTAATTCCTGTAAATATTCATCATACTGCGCCGGGTCACATAATACCGTCAGATGAGCAAAATTCTTTGATGAAGCCCGTAACATTGCGGGGCCACCAATATCAATTTGTTCCACAGCTTCAGCTAATGTCACCCCTGGTTTAGCAATAGTCTGCTCAAATGGATACAAATTCACCACCACCAAATCAATCGGGCGAATTTGGTTATTTTCCAAATCCGTAATATCTTGAGGTACATCCCGCCGTGCTAAAATCCCGCCATGAATGCGCGGATGTAGAGTTTTCACCCGTCCCCCTAAGATTTCTGGTGAACCTGTGTAATCAGACACCTTGGTGACTGGTATTCCTGCATCCTTGAGGGCTTGGGCTGTTCCCCCACTGCTGATTAAATCAAATGCAAATTCTTCCACCAAGCTACGGGCTAGGTCAATTAAACCAGTTTTGTTAGATACACTCAGCAGTGCTAGACGCGCCATGTCTCAATTCCTCAGATGCGAAAGAACCCAATTTTTACATAACACTTGCGTCACTTCAAGCCCATTCAGGTTAATAGCGTTGCTGATTGGGTGTATAAATGGGGGGATGAGGGGGACAAATCAATTCAAAATTCAAAATACCCTACGGGAAGGCAAGCCTACAAAATTCAAAAAGAATTCCTGGGTACTGTTGACGGTTGACTGGGTAAAAGTTATTCTTCCTCCACTCCCCCTGCTTCCCAGTCCCCAATACCCAGTACCCATTCCCCAATATTGTAGTATGATGTAAATTCGTGCTACTACAGGTAGAGGCTATGACACCTCAATTCAAATACACCAGAGCCGAGCAAGAGGATATTCCAAAATTGGGAGCTATCCTCGAACAGTGCTTTATCATGCCATCTGGTGACAGTGCGATTTATGCTAAACGTATTGGTTTAGAAAACTTTCGCGTCATCTATCGAGAGCAACAAGTAGCTGGGGGACTGGCTATTATCCCGATGGCTCAGTGGTGGGGTGGTGAACGTGTACCGATGGCGGGTATTGCGGCTGTGGGTATTGCTCCAGAATATCGCGGTGATGGTGCGGCGATCGCATTAATTCAACACGCCCTCCAAGACATCCACGCCCAGCAAGTACCAATTTCCGTTCTCTATCCCGCTACGCAACGCCTATACCGCAAAGCCGGATATGAACAAGCCGGAAGCTACTGCACTTGGGAAATTTCCACCGCAAGTATTCAAATACACGCCCAACCTTTACCTGTACAACCTTTTGATTGCACAAATCAGGAAATTTGTCAAGCTTTATATCAACAGCAAGCCAAACTCACTCATGGATATTTAGACAGACATCCCGCAATTTGGAATGGAATTATTCACACTGATGAACCTACAACTGTTTACACTTATTTGATTGGTGAAACAGACAAACCCCAAGGTTATATTATTTTTACTCAAGAAAGAGCAAAAGAAGGCTCTATCTTGAACATTAGAGATTGGACAATTCTATCGAGTGCTGCTGCACAAAGTTTCTGGGCGTTTCTCGCTAAACATCGTTCTCAAATTGATCAAGTACATTGGAAAAGTTCCATAGTCGATGCTCTCACATTGCTGTTACCAGAGCAATCAGCTAAAATCCAGCAACAGGCGCGTTGGATGTTAAGAATAGTTGATGTATGCAAAGCACTAGAAGCGCGGGGTTATCCCGAAGGAATTACCGCCGAATTACATTTAGATGTACAAGATGATTTATTAACCGCTAACCACGGTAAGTTTATTTTATCTGTTGCCAATGGTCGGGGTGAAGTGACTCAGGGCGGTAAAGGAGAGTTCAAGTTAGACATTAGCGGATTAGCATCTTTATACAGCAGTTTATTGACACCCCATCAATTACAGTTAACAGGGAAACTAGATGCAACAGCAACAGCACTCTCCACCGCTACACAAATCTTTGCTGGTGCATCCCCTTGGATGGCTGATTTCTTTTAATTGGGTACTGGGTACTGGGTACTGGGTACTGGGAGATGAGGGAGCGGAGGAAGAATAACTTTTACCCAGTCAACCGTCAACAGTACCCAAGAATTCTTTTTGAATTTTGTAGGCTTGCCTTCCCGTAGGGTATTTTGAATTTTGAATTTTAAACTATGCACCATAGTTCTGGTCGCTGGCGTTTAGGGCTGGCGTTATCATTGTTAACAGTATTCTTGTGGGGTATTTTACCTATCGCCCTCAAGGTAGTTTTGCAATCTTTAGACGTTTACACCATTATTTGGTTTCGGTTTTTGGTGTCGTTTGTCATGCTGGCTATGTATTTAGGCTGGCGTGGTAACTTACCGAAGTTAAGACAGTTAAGTGCTAACTCTGGGAAATTATTGGCGATCGCTACTCTGATGTTAGCAGCTAATTACTTCTTGTTTATGCAGGGTTTAGCTTTAACATCACCTGCTAACGCGGAAGTAATTATTCAATTAGCTCCCCTGTTGTTAGGCTTGGGTGGTTTAGTTATTTTCCAAGAGCGTTACAACTTACAACAATGGTTAGGTGTCGGTGTCTTAACTTGCGGTTACATTTTATTTTTTCAGGCGCAATTCACAAATTTAATTACTTCCCAAGGTATTTATCTTTTTGGTAGTGCTTTATTAGTTTTAGGCGCAGCAGTTTGGGCAATTTACGCTTTAGCACAAAAGCAGTTATTACAATCTCTACCATCTGCTCATATTATGTTGATGATTTATGGAGGAAGTGCGATATTATTAACACCCTTGGCTAATGTTAGTAAAATTTTTACACTCAGTAGTTTTCATTTATTCACATTACTATTTTGTGGTTTAAATACTCTGATTGCCTATGGTGCATTTGCAGAATCCTTGGAACATTGGGAAGCCTCAAGGGTAAGCGCAGTGTTAGCTATAGCACCAATTATAACTTTAATATCAGTAGAATTAACATCTATAATTGCACCGAGTTTAATTCCTCCAGAAAGGTTGACAGTTTTAGGGGTGTTGGGTGCGTGTTTAGTTGTCGGTGGTTCGATTGCGATCGCCTTAAAAAAACGGTAATCTTGACACACATCTTGCAAGAGTTCCTAGATGATAATTTTTGTAGGGTGGGCATTGCTTGTCTGCTGCTAAGAGCCTTCGTTTTACGTTGTTGGGTGTGCATCACCTGAAGCTTATTGAGAATGGTGCAAGTTGAGAGTTGAAATTGGAAGTTGCTCCCATTAGCAACTCAGATACTAACTAGCGGCTGAATGTACGCAGCCATAAGATTTTGGCAATTTGGCAACTAAAATTAAGCTGTTGCCATTTTAATAAAAAAATCAACAGGATTCATGGGACACAATGATGGTAATATTTCCAGTTCCATGATCCATTGCCAGTTGTTGAAAAAGTGCTGTAGATTGACTCTACACAGACACAACCAATTTACAGCACTTTGTCACCGCTACATCACAACTGGCTAATTTTCACAGACACCCTAAATATAATTTCTCAGAGGATGTGAGAAAGTGCAGGATACTAGAAACCCCTCAACCTAGCAATATCTCTTTACAAATGTAGAGTTATTTTACCCTTCAAATATTATTCTCGCTAGGGGGGTGAGGTTTCCCAGACTTTGGTGTGAATCACAATACTTTTTTAACATCCTCTGATGATAAGGTGGGGACATTTTCATGCTTCATCTTAAACTTGACTACATTGCCTCAGTTAGCACAAAAATCTCAAGTCAACTGACAACCAAAAATAATTTCACACTATTTTAAATTTTCCCAACGAAAATTATCAGTAAAATCACGATTATTTACTCATTTTATGCAAGTAATTACTTATTAATTCCCATTAGCTTATACATATTAGGTTTTTCTATCTTACCTGAATGTGCATATTGACTCACAGTACCATAATTAGCTCAATATTAATTTAAACCTAGTTAGAAATATTTGTGAGTAACTATTTTAGCATTGACCGAAATCAGGAAAATATTATTATTTAAAGCCTGAAGGCAATTGCATGATTAGATATTACTTTCATCCAGTATTAAAAACAACAGAAATTATAATTATTATCTTTTTAAGTCTCAGTAATTAATAAATTAAAATCACTAAGTTCATTAATTATCTTCTATATACTCAGCAATATTCATCACTATAGTCATCACAAAAAACAAATGAAAAAAGACACTATCTTTGCCAATTAAGGATATATGAAAACTCCATAGATATAGTTGACATAAGTTCTAGGCTCAGTTTAGGCTCTATATTCTTAATTCAATTTGCCGTAACTTGACACTTGGCAAGAGAATTAAGGCAGACTAATGTTCACAATGAACCAGGGTGAAATCATCAAGAATTTCATCCACAAGTTAGATATTTATTTGCTGCTACTTAGGGTGTGCTGAAGTATAAACACATAAGGTAATTGATATATTTTCTCTTCTCAAACTCAGAACATATCAGATTAAAGTTCCTGTTATTCTTGTTCTGTACTGTAAGGATTAAGGAGAAGCTTTCAAGTCAGGTTGTACGTAATATATATGTTTTGAAGCATGTTTATCTAGAAAAATGACCTAGTTTTAACTATCAACCCTGCCAAATGAATTTTTTGATAAACCTTTAAATTCACTGTGGCGTTATTTGAGGTATTCACTCATGTCTAACATCAGTATCCAAGAAGAAAATTTTGTAACTGAATATTCACAAAAAAATCCAAAATTTAGACATATATCTAAAATTTTACTCCGCCGACGCTTTATAGTCTTAGGAGTTTCTTTTGTAGTCATTTCAATTACTGGTTTGTTGGCTTTGATGACTGAACCGACTTACAAAAGCTATATGCAAATTTTAGTCAGTTCTCAACCCAACCAAGGGACAGATGAGAATAGTTTAGAGAATAGTTCAGATAATAAAACAGGTGACTCAGCCCGAAAATTTATTGATTATTACACCGCACAAAAAAACCTCATGCTTAGTTCTAAGTTAATCGAACAAGCAGTAGTTTCACTGCGTGCAGAATATCCAAATATTACTGTAGAAGATATCAAAGGCAAGAGGAATGATAGTCAAAACGCTCCTTTAAAAGTCACTCAATTAGACCAAAAAAACGCAACTAATCAATTGGTAAGTCCAGTTTTTGAGATTTCATTCATCAATCATGACCCAGTTAAAGCTTACAAGGTATTATTAGCTTTACAAAAGGTTTATATTGACTACAATATCGAGCAAAAACAAGAGCGATTGAATAAAGGATTAGCCTTGATTAATGAGCGTCTACCAGGAATTAAAAAACAGTTGCAACAATCTGAAAGTAAATTAGAGAATTTTCTGAAAAAACACAACTCATTAAATCCTCAACTAGAAAGTCAAGTTCTCGTCAAATCTCTAGGTAATATTCAAAACGAAATCCAAACTACTCGCGCACAATTGCAAGATGTACAAACGCGCTACAAAAATTTAGAGAAAAAAATTGCTGCTTCCAGCCAGTCAGCAGTTAATGCTTCTCGTTTGAGGGAATCAACTCGCTACCAAATCCTGTTGAGTGAAATTCAAAAAACTGAACAAGCTTTAGCTAAAGAACAGCTACGCTACACAGATAATTCTCCTATCATTGTCAGTCTCAAGCAACAACGTGAGAACCAATTAGAACTATTGCAACAAGAAGTCAAGCAATTGAGTGCAAATGCTCAAGAAGAAGCAGCATTAACCAGAGAACAGCTAGTAGGAGTGCAACCGCAGCTAGCAGAGGAGTTAATTCAGTTGCAGACAACTGCTTTGGGGCTAACAGCTAAAGAAAAGAGTTTGGTAGAGTCAGAACAGCGAATTCGTGCAGATTTAAAGAAATACCCCAGTTTGATAGCAGAATATCAACGCCTACTTCCAGAGGTGGAAACTCATCGCAAAGCATTAGAACAAATGCTGCAAGCACAAAATTCTTTAGGATGGAAAATTACTCAGGGAGGCTGGAATTGGGAAATTGTAGAAGCACCAACCCTGGGAAGTGATAACGGTAACTACAGACTGTTGCTGATGGCTGGGGGTATAGTTATCGGGCCTATATTGGGGATTGCGATCGCTTTAATTTGGGGAATGCGTCATCGTGTCATACATTCTGCACAGGATTTGCAAAGAGTCACACACCTAAGATTACTTGGTTCTATACCCAAGCTAGCAGCGAATGCGATGGAAAAGCGGCTTCCTAGTTTGGCTCTGAATTGGCGACGGAAAGCAGCACCTTCTTTGGTAGAAAACAGTTCTTGGCTACCTTGCCATGAAACTTTAGATATGGTCTACCAAAATACACAAATCTTAAAGTATCCTTTTCCCTTTAATTCTTTGATGGTAACTTCTGCGATCGCAGGGGAAGGAAAGACAACGTTAGCGTTAGGGTTAGCGGCGAGTGCGGCGCACATGCACCAACGGGTATTATTAATTGATGCTAACCTGCGATCGCCTAAACTACACAAAATTTTGCAACTATCCAACGAATGGGGACTATCTCTACTATTAGTTGATGAAACCGATACCAACATCCAAGATTACATTCAACCCATTCATCCCTCAATTGACATTTTAACTGGTGGCCCTATACCAGAAGACCCCATAAAACTGCTCAGTTCTCCCCGTCTCAAAGAACTCATCGACATCTTCGAGCAAAACTACGACTTAGTGCTGATAGATGCTCCACCAATTTTAGGTAATGTTGATTCTCGAATTATTGCATCCTTGTGCAATGGCATTATGATGGTAGGACGCATTGGTTGGGTAACTCAAAATGAAGTCACTCAGGCTGTAGAAATTTTGAATCAGTTAAATTTAATTGGCATTATCGCCAATGAAGTAAGTCATTAATTTCCCATCTGTAGAGACGTTGCATGGTAACGTTTCTACTAACATTATTCACAACTATTTCTGTAGTTACACACAACTATTACCGAGTGCAATGCCATCTAGTAAACTCTTGAATATGAGATATAGTTAAAAAATCTATCGTCTTAAACTGTTTATCAATTGCTGGTAAACTACATATTTTAGCACCAATACTTAAATATGCCTTCATAATATTAGGGATTTCCAGATGATGGCATTTATCAGCTAAATTGTGACTTATATTCACAGAATATTGTGAATTTGGATAAACTAAAATACTCTTGTGCATCAAATCATGCTGTCGAAAATAATTATAGGCACAAGCTGCTTCCCCAGCGCATTGTGTGAGTAAGGAAACACAACCAAAAAAATATTTGTTTCCACTCCATATCAAATAATTAGCTAACCCTTCCCACAGTAATAATAGAGCTTGAATATTGCGATATTCTTTAGCTATGCAAGCACGCCCAACTTCTATAGATGACTGCAAAATTGTGTCAGGAATTGTGTTAAGATTAAATATATCAGCAGCATCAAAGCCTAAACCTTGAGATGCCATTTTATAAGTTTGCATCCTATAAGTTCCAATCGTTTGACCAGTTTTTCTGCAAATTAGCATCAAGTGATGGCAAACTTGATCAAACTCATCTTGATCCATTTGGGTAAGCTGAGAATTTGAAAATCCCAAACCTAGTTCTAGGTTAAACACTTGAAACCGTAAGCCAAAAATAGAAGCTAATTCTTCGGCATTTGTCGCCAGTTTGAGGATATACCTGTCGGTTTCTAGAGTGGGAAAATCTTTGATGTCAGAAGGAGGACTAAGAGGGGGGTTGATGTTGCGGTAAGAAATTTCCATCTGTCTTCCAACTTAAATTTGTGAACATATTTTAAGTTTCTAGCTTGATTAACTATACAAATAGAGGATTTGATATATTAACGTATCAAAGCGTTATTTACACAGTTATTGAGAACAAATTGCTCAACCAGATTGAAAGATATTAGTGTGCTTCTATTATTGGGTAAACTTTCCTAAAAATCTGGCAATAAGATACAGAATTAGCCTAATATTAAATTTGCTTGACATTTGCCAGCAACTCACGCAGTATACCAATTCAAAATTCTCTCATTCCAAATTCAAAATTAATTATTAGTGACTATGTAATAGATACCCGACTTCTCAAAGAAGTCGGGTATCTGGTTATAACAAGAATTACCTATTACTGATTGATGAGAATTATCATCAAAATGTATCTGAAACATCAATCAATTTCGGTGATTATCAGTGTAGCGAACCCTAGTACCAGCCCAGAGTAATTTTTCCCGTAGCGTCTGATAATAGGAATTGTTTTCTCGTAAAACAATAAACTTAGCCCGACAGTCAGCCATGCGGATATCAACACGATGTGCAGGCCAAATTGAAGTCGCCAACACCCCATCCATCCATAATTTCGTACTCAAATCATAGTCACCCAAAGGCCAGATACTCACAACAGAACCTGCGGGTAAAACTAGAGGACGACTAGACAGACTCATCGGACAAATAGGCGTGATGGTGATGGCTTCCATACCATCGTGCATGATCGGGCCATTAGCAGAAACAGTATAACCTGTTGAACCTGTGGGAGTGGAAACAATCAAGCCATCACCCACATATTGATCTACCACTTCGCCATCAATTTCCATTTCTAGGATAGAGGTGATCATGCGGTCAGCAGAAGCGGGTTTGACACAAAATTCATTCAATCCCAGAAAGCGTTCAGTGACAGGTTCCAAATTCGTGCGATGTCCTTCATACACCGCCGCTTGCAACATCATCCGCCTTTGAATAGCATAGCGGTCTTCAAATAGCCGATCCCAAACTTTCTCTGTATCTTGAAATTCTTCGACTGATTCAGTTAAAAAACCCAGATGACCACCGACATTCACCCCTAGAATGGGAATACCAGCTGCTGCTAAATGTCTGGCACTGGTTAAGACAGTGCCATCACCACCGAGTACAATTGCCAAATCAATGGGTTGCCCGGCGGAAGCCAAAAACACGGGATAAGGGTTATCTTTTGGCCCGCTAGGCCCCATTAAGACCTGACAATTGCGATTTTCCAGTTGTTTAGCGCAAATTTCAGCCCAGCGTTTGCTCTGGGAATCTCGCGCTTTATAAGCAATGATTACCTGCTTGAGTTGCACACGCAATTACCACTTCAGGAGATTAAACTGCTCCATATCGACGGTATCACGGTTGCGATAAATGGCAAGCACAATCGCTAAACCAACCGCCGCTTCAGCAGCTGCCACGGTAATCACAAACACGGTGAAAACCTGACCCTTAATTAATGTTGAGTCAAGAAAGTTGGAAAATGCCATTAAATTCAGATTAACAGCATTCAGCAGTAACTCGATTGACATCAACACTCTTACAGCATTGCGGCTAGTAATTAAGCCATAAATTCCGATGCAGAATAAAGCTGCTGCAAGTAATAAAAAATACTGGAGTTGCATTAGTTATTCTATCCCTTGTGAAATATTTGGCTTGTATTTACTCTTTGGTTTCGCTACCAGCACCTACCAGTTCTCTGGGGCGTTCGGGTAAGGTCAACACAGTTTGAGGCAAGTCTGAAGGGGTGACTTCTGGCAGATACTCACGACGTGCCAAAATAATCGCTCCTACCATTGCCATCAGTAATAATACAGAAGCCAGTTCAAAAGGTAATAAAAAGTCGGTGAAGAAATGTTGACCGATTAACACGATGGAACTTTCTCCCGGCACAGGAGTAGTTGAGTAAGCCCAAGGGGTGGCTAATACCATCGTACTTAACAGGGCGAACAATCCGACAGCGACGATCGCAGTCAAAATTTTCCGTACTCCCGCACTGGGAAAGGGGGTAAAATCCTGCCGCTTGTTCACCAACATAATAGCGAACAAAATCAGCACGTTGACCGCCCCGACATAAATTAACACTTGGGCGGCAGCGACAAAATCACCATTTAATAACAGGTACATTCCGGCGATGCTGATGAATACACCACCCAACAGAAAGGCAGAATAAACGATGCTCGATGCTAACACCACACCCAGGGCTGCACCAATCATCATTACTGCCAATATGCCAAAGGTAACAACCTGTACTCCTTCCGCTAGATTCACTGTTTTTTGTCCTCAGTCAATGATCTGTAGTCATTAGTGAGCCAGCGCGGTCTTGGGGGTTTCCCCCATGAGCGACTGGCGAACCCGTAAGGGTCATTAGTCGTTAGCAAAGGACAAATGACTAATGAGGCTTACTTTTCTACTTGTTCTACTAAGTCTTCTGGACGCGCCCCAGCACGAGGTGCATCGGCGGGTACACCGTGGGGTTCCAGAACGCCTTTTGGTAGATAAACCAGTTCGCGTAGTGGTGTCACCATTGGGTCATTTGTGACTTTATAAGGCATACGACCTAATGCCACACTATCATAGTTGAGTTCATGGCGATCGTAAGCGGCTAGCTCATATTCTTCTGTCATTGATAGACAGTTAGTTGGGCAATATTCCACACAGTTACCGCAGAAAATACAAACACCGAAATCGATGCTGTAGTGTTTGAGCTTTTTCTTTTTGGTAGCTCTGTCGAATTCCCAATCAACTACAGGTAGGTTAATCGGACAAACCCGCACACAAACTTCACAGGCGATACATTTATCAAATTCATAATGAATCCGACCGCGAAACCGTTCACCAGGAATCAGTTTTTCATAAGGGTACTGCACGGTGACAGGACGGCGACGCATGTGGTCGAAAGTGACAGATAGCCCTTGACCAATGTAACGTCCGGCTTGTACTGCTTCTTTGGCGTAATCACCAACTTGTTTGAGGAACTTGAGCATTTTGTGTCTCTCTCTTGTGTTACTTGTTAGTTGTCAGTGTTCTTGGTCAATGATCATTTTCTTAAAGATGAATGACCATTGACTCATGACTCATGACTAACCACCAAAGGCGACGGGAAAGGCGAGTTTTAGGGCTGCGGTTAATAGTAGATTTACTAACCCAACGGGTAGCAAAAACTTCCATCCTAAATCTAACAACTGGTCAATGCGTACCCGTGGTACTGTCCAGCGCAACAGGATAGCAATAAACACGAGAAAGTAAGCTTTGAGTAAGGTCATGAAGATACCCAAAGCCGCAGTAATGACTTGCAGTACGGGATTTAGTTCACTGACTCCCAACCAACCAGCTATCATGTTGATGGGAATGGGGAAATCCCAACCGCCTAAGTACAAAACTGCTACCAAAAGAGCAGAAAGCACTAAGTTAACGTAGGAACTGAGATAAAACAGGGCGAATTTCATCCCTGAGTATTCAGTTTGGTAGCCTGCAACCAGTTCTTCTTCGGCTTCTGGTAAGTCAAAAGGTAGGCGTTCGCATTCAGCTAAAGCTGCAATCCAAAAGATGAGAAAACCAAGGGGCTGTCGCCAAATGTTCCAGCCCAGGATACCGTAGCCGGATTGTTGGTTAACAATATCCACTGTGTCGAGGCTGTTAGACATCATCGCGATCGCTAACACACTCAACGCCAAGGGGATTTCATAACTAATGGACTGTGCTGCTGCCCGCAACCCCCCTAAGAGAGAGTATTTGTTATTAGAGGAGTAGCCAGCCATCAACAAGCCAATCGGCTGAATGCTAGATAAAGCAATCCACAAGAATATCCCGGTGCCGATGTTGGTGATCACAATATTCTGTCCAAAAGGCACAATCAAATAAGACAGAAACACTGGCAACACCACCAGGATAGGCCCTAGGGTAAATAACCAAGGGTCAGATTTGGCTGGGACAATATCTTCTTTAAATACCAGCTTTAAACCGTCGGCCACAGGAGCTAGTAAGCCCAAAGGCCCGATATATTCAGGGCCGATTCGCTGTTGTGCGGCGGCGGAAATCTTCCGTTCTAGCCACACACAAACAAGTACGCCCACTGTTGCCCCTATCAGCATCAGGATCATGGGCAGAGGCATCCAAATTGCTTTAGCTGCCCCTGGCGGGAGTCCTAAATCCATCAAGGATTTAATAAAAGTTCCTTGGAGGTCAATTCCTGAATTCATGTTTCCGTTCTTTAAGTCATCAAGTCATGGAGGGTGACAATTATTAGCTAAACTAATAGCTGCAACAGCACCCATTTATATCTCTGTTGAGATCACACCTGATTGAAGATTTTGCCGTTTCCCATGCCTAGTATATCGCCCGATGGTTTACGGCTTCTGTAGCTACATGAGAACTTCTACTTATAGCTAGGATTGAGATTGACTATGAGCAGGGGTGTAGGGGAGATGAGGGGGATGAGGGGGATGAGGGGGATGAGGGGGACAAGGGAAAACTTGTTAACCAGTCCCCAGTCCCCAGTCCCCAGTCCCCAGTCCCCAGTCCCCAATCTTCAGTCCCCAGTCCCCAGTCCCTCAAACAAGCAACACAAAGCCGCCGCTTCCATTTTGGTAACGGTTTTCCACTGTCTATTCAGTTTCTACTGCCCAAGACTGGGGGGTGATGTGACTGACAATGGAATTACTACTTAACGTTGGTCGAGGGGGATGTAAGGAACTCCGTGATCACCGTTATAAATCTGGGTTGGACGGAAAATCCGGTTTTCTGCGAGTTGTTCTTTCCAGTGAGCTAGCCAACCAGCCACACGAGCGATCGCAAATATTGGTGTAAATAAGTCTGTGGGAATTCCCATCTTTCTATACACCAAACCGGAATAAAAGTCAACATTAGGATAAATTCCTTTGTGACCAAGTTTCTCTTCGACTACCCGTTCCATTTCTTGGGCAATGTCGTAATATTTGTCTGCGCCAAACTTCGCAAACAATTGTTCTGCTAGGTCTTGCAAAATTATCGCTCTGGGGTCTTTGACTTTGTAGACGCGATGACCAAAGCCCATTAGCTTCTGTTTGCGTTGCAGTCTATCCTCAACATAAGGACGAACATTTTCTACCGAGCCGATTTCTTCCAACATCTGAATGACTTCTTCGTTAGCTCCACCGTGAAGCGGGCCGCCCAAAGTTCCTACAGCACTGGCTACCACGGCGTAGGGGTCAGTTAAGGTAGAAGCTGTTACCCTAGCACTGAAGGTAGAAGCATTCATTGTATGTTCAACGTGGAGAATCAAGCAGACATCAAAGATTTTTGCCGCCAATTCATCCGGTTCTTTCTCGTTGAGCATGTAGAGAAAATTGGCAGAATAATCTAAGTCATCGCGAGGCTTTACGGGGTCGTTACCTTTCCGCATTAACTGGAATGCTGCCACCATTGTGGGGATAGTGGCAATTAACCGCACTACAGAATCCCGAATATAAGCCGGATTATGTAAATCTCGCAGGGAGTAAAACAAGCCTAAAGCCGCAGCAGAGGCTTGTAGCGCATCCATTGGATGACCGCTTTCCGGGAAGCATTTCATCATGTCCCGAATGCGGTATTTAATCCGCCTGTGGAGGCGAACTTCTTCCTCAAATGCTTGCAGTTCTTGTTTACTTGGCAATTCGCCCCAGATGAGGAGATAAGCAGTTTCCAAAAATGTACTTTTTGCGGCTAATTCCTCAATCCGAATGCCACGATATTCTAGTATTCCCTTCTGCCCATCTACATGACTGATACTCGATTGGGCGGCGGGAATGCCCTCTAAACCAGGCTTGTATTCGCACACCATCATGGCAACACCATTTGCTTAGTGAAATATTCGACACGCTAACTTACCAGAAATTATGGTCGCCATAACAGTAACCGAGCTTACAACAATTCTTTAAGAAAGGTTGCAAAAAGTTATAGCAAGTACCTGGGCGGTGTCAACCAAAACATCTGACTACTACCCACAGGTGAACCGATTTCTGGCAGTTTTACTCCGATCATACCTGCTTTTTTGAGGACTAAACTGTTTTTGGCTTCTCCCCAGAGAAGAATTTCTGCCCAATTACTCAAACAAGGCTCATGTCCTACAAGGGCTAATTGGGTGTTTGGCGGTAAATTTCGGGGTTTTAACCAATAATCTAACCAACTGGAAATATGACCATTGGGAGCTAAATGGTTGGACACTTCTAACTGTGAACTAAGTTTAGCTTGCAGTAAGATATCTGCTGTTTGACGGGCGCGTACTAGGGGGCTGGTGACTATCAAATCAAACTGTAAACCCAGTTTTTTCAGGCGTTGGGCTACTTTCTCGGTTTTTTCCCGTCCTTCTGGAGTTAGTTCCCGTTCCTCATCTTTGATTCCGGCTTGCTTTTCTACGGCTATGCCATGTCGAATTAGATACAGTTCCACAGTAGATTCCTAGCTGACAATTGAGGAGTTACACCCACTGTGAATTAACATATCCTATTCTTGAACATGACGCACCCAAGCAGTGAACAAACTTACAGCATTTTTCATACTGACTTATGAAGCTGTATACCTACAATCAACTAGACAAATCATATAACTAATTGTATCTAATTTGACAATACATAAACAGCCAAGAAATTAATTTCTTGGCTTCAATCTCAATTAGTTAAAGCTGCATAACAACCGTTTTTGCATCGGTTTTAATAGACTCTGGTTATCTATTGCTTGTAATTTAGTTCAAGATTCACTCAGACTGAATGGGGTTGTCTTTAGGATTCACTAATTTGAATAACTTCTGCTTAATTTGCGCGTCAAATACTTCCCATTTCATTTTCGCGTAGGCAGAATTTTCATTACTCCCAGATAAGAATCCCATCGGAATTTCAAAACCACCAGCACCAGTCCTACCACCACCAAAAAATCGTCCGCTACTATCTTGACCAAAGGCTTCTTTGATAAATTCATCAGGATCTAAGGTGAGTTTGGTAGTTCTTAGGGAACCAATCACCACTTCTAACTCGTCATCTTCATCGTGAACAATGCCATACACTACGGCAGTATGGACGTTTTCTTCGGTAACTAAAAAATCTGCCGCTTGGGGGATGGCATCGCGGTCGTCGTAGCGTAAGTATCCTACACCAGCAATAGAAAAGTTATTTTGGACGATGCGGTTTTTGAGCGATCGCTCAATCACATCCATCACCCGTTTAGAACGGTTGGCTTGCAGTATCGCATTCAGCAATTGAGCATCATAAAACCGACTCAGATACGCGGCTGCCATAAAATCTTCTTCTTGGGCTTGCATGAGGCGATTAGTATCTGAACGCAAGCCGTGCATTAAGGCAGTAGCACATCTAACGTGTTGGCTAATGCTACTATCTAACGCCAGTAAGCCAGATTGAAGATATTGAGTAAAAATTGTGGCTGTAGCTCGCACATAAGGACGAACATCCGCAAATTCTGTTTTCAGTTCAGCTTGTATGCTGTGGTGATCAATGACTGCTACCAGTGGTATTCCTGCTTGCTGTACTGCTGTTAGTAACTGGCTGGTTGTGCCTTGGTTATCGATTAAGACAAAGCCCTGATACGATGATAAGTCTTTATTTTTCAGGGTTTGCGTTGTCCAGCGTTGGGCAGGTAAACCTGTGAGCTTCACTAGGGCAATATTTTCTTGATGGCTTAAAGTCCCAGCATAAATAATTTCACACTTGATATCATATTGCTGGGCAATTAGTTGGTAAGTCCAAGCAGAAGACAACGCATCAGGATCAGGAAAGTCTTGCAAAATGATCAACTGACGCTCATGCCGGTGTGATAGTAGCGTCTGTTGCAATTCTTCTGACTTTTGAAATGCTAAGGAATTGCTACGTTGCCCTATATATAAGCCGACTCCTTCGCCGTTAGCAGTAGGTAACGTGGATCTAATCAATGAAATTTCTGTGTCTTTATCTATTTCAGGTTCCTCCGGATTTGACTCGGTAGCCACTGAAAAATTATCAGACTGCTTAATCAAGGAAGAATTCAATTGCATAGTGACGGTGATTGTAAGTGTGAGGCGTAATATATTTGTTCAGAGACACTAAAACCAGCACTTGACTGATTTAGCCCCACATTCTGATCTTCGCAAAAATATGAGGAGATAGGGATATGTATCTCGGTATATTTCTTGTCAAGAAGATAGTTCGGCAATCCTCCTAATTATACCAGAATGCACATAGAGGCTGAAAACTCATCCCAAATGCTTATCAATGCTGATTATGTTTTTTAGATAAGTAAACAGCAAAGCTATTGCCAGCTATTGCCTAAATACAGATGTCAACAACATCAAAGGCTAGAACTTTCTTGTTTGCCGATTACTTTCTCAAGCTACTGTTTTGCTCAAGCCGATTCAAAAAAGCTCACAAATGCTAACAAGTGCCAGCTTTTTCTTCCTGCTTCTTCCTAGAGCTGACACAATGCTAAACCTTGATTCCAAGCATGTCTGGCTACTCCGGCGTGTTGTGCTAGTAGTAGTCGTTGTTTTCGCTTGAGTTTTAGTTGTGTCTTAAATCCTAGTAGCATGATGCTATTCTACAGCCAAATCCCGACATCATCACCACATACATCAGTTGTGTCACCTAGATTAAATGTGAGTATTTGTCAGCAATAGTTAGCAAATCATTAACTAGCTACTAACTCTCCCGTGCAATGGAGGGTTTAGGCATCCAGGATGATGAATAAATCCATAAAAGCCTTCTTTTATCGTCTTAACTGAGAAATTCTCAAATAATTTAGATTTTTTTAATTTTATGTGTTATGATGTGATGCTGTTGAAGAATTGATATGTCCAGTTTACACAGCACAAAGCTGTGCAATCAACAGCAATCAATAACCCAGGCTATCAGCCCGGCTCACACCCAGACTAGCTAATCACGATGCCACGTTTGTACCCAAGCCAATTTACATCCAAATTACTAACACTGCCTTGTCTCACAAGACAAACAGATGTAGCACCTGGATTAGGTGACAATCAAAATTCTGGATATTTGGGGTTAGCTAGTTAATGTCAAAGTCCTATAACATATTTTTGCCATTCTTGATGCAGTCCACTCTTCAAATGCTTGCCAACCTCAAAATAGAGGCTACTATAGGGTTTGCGAGGCGGATGACGCAGCAACATATGTGCTTCGTGGGGAGTGCGATTACCTTTTTTGACATTGCAACGCACGCAAGCGGTAACAATGTTTTCCCAGGAGTCTCCCCCACCACGCGATCGCGGGATTACGTGGTCTAATGTTAGTTCATCGCCTGTATAACCGCAGTATTGGCAAGTGTGTCCGTCTCGATGCAAGATATTCCGGCGAGTCAAAGGAATTTCCTTGTAAGGAACGCGGACATAGTGACGCAACCGAATAACGGTTGGCAAGGGAAAATCCGCATAAAGTAACCTGCCGTTATGTTCAACTCGTTCTGCTTTACCTTTAATTAGCAGAACCGCAGCACGCCGCCAGCTCGTGATGTTGAGCGGTTCGTAAGAGGCGTTTAGGACTAAAACCTTCCCCATTGATTGACGCTCAAGGTATTAGTTTTACATATATTAACACGAATCTCCTCTCATTGGGAGATGAGAATAAATTATACTTCCGCGAGAATTTTAAAATTGATACAAATCAGTGTAGATAATTGCTGACAAACTTCCCAGTAGCAATCATCTGTCTGCCTTGTTGCTGCATAATCTAGCTGATATTCATCTGGAAGGCGGCTATTAAAGAACGTATATATTTTGAGCCAGGGTTTTGTTTACCTTTGCCGGATGCCTCACAGATTAAATCTTATGGATTATTGGTAAATCTTACTTACACCCAAAGATAGGGAATTGGGAGTTATGGGCGTGGGTATATTGTATTCATTCCTAAATCAAGGTTAAACTTCCTGATTAACTTAGATATACCTCGCAGGATTAGAAATCAAAATAATTACAATATTCAACAATCAAACAGTGGTGTGAGAGGAGGGTGAAAAAATGTTAAGTCGTGAGCAAGCTTCCAGCGTTGCTACTAATCAACAGTGCGACACCTACGCCTGGTTTTCCCAACGTGCGTGGGTGGAAATTGACTTAGGGGCTTTGTCTTATAATATACAACAAATCAAGCAATTTTTATCACCACGTACCCAGTTAATGGCAGTAGTGAAGGCGGATGCTTACGGACATGGTGCTGTGACAGTGGCGCAAACGGTATTGCAAGCGGGTGCGAGTTGGTTGGGAGTCGCCACAGTTCCAGAGGGAATTCAACTGAGAGAAGCGGGAATTAAAGCCCCAATTTTGATTTTAGGGGCAACTTATACCCCAGAACAAATTCATGCGATCGCTCACTGGCATCTTCAGCCCACCATCGGCAGTCCCAAACAAGCTTTAATATTTTCCAATACCTTAGAAACTATTGAATATGGTTCGCCTTTGCCTGTACACATTAAGCTAGACACAGGAATGTCTAGGCTGGGTACAAACTGGGAACAAGCCGGGGAGTTTGTGCAGTTAGTAGAAAGTTTACCCCGTCTTGAGATTGCCAGTGTATATTCCCACTTAGCAACTGCTGATAGTCCTGACCCAGCTATCATGCTAGAACAACATAGAAGATTTGAGGAGGCGATCGCCCAAATTCACGCCTTGGGAATCAAAATCAAGAGTTTGCACCTAGCCAACTCAGCCGCCACCCTTACCAACAGAGGATTACACTATGACATGGTGCGCGTCGGTTTAGCGGTGTATGGACTTTACCCAGCACCACATTTACAACCAACCATCAAACTTAAACCTGTGCTGCAACTCAACGCCAGAGTTACCCACGTTAAAACCATCGCTGCGGGTACTGGTGTCAGCTACGGACATCAATTTATCGCCCCCCGTGAAATGCGCCTTGCTGTTGTGGGAATTGGTTATGCTGACGGCGTACCGCGTAATCTTTCTAACAAAATGCACGTATTAATTCGTGGTCAACGTGTACCGCAAATCGGCGCGATTACAATGGATCAGTTGATGATCGATGTTAGTACAGTACCAGATGTGCAGGAAGGAGAAATCGTTACCTTATTGGGAGAACAAGGCAAAGAGCGAATTTTAGCCGATGATTGGGCTGAAACACTCAACACGATTTCCTGGGAAATTCTCTGTGGCTTTAAACATCGCTTGCCGCGCGTGGCAGTTATCTAATTAGGTGGAAAATTGGGGATTTGGTATGAGCAAAAAATTTTCTTTCCTAGTCCCCATTTCTCGAAAAAGTATGTTAAGCTAGTATAGTTGCTCAGGCGGATGTGGCGGAATTGGCAGACGCGCTAGATTTAGGTTCTAGTTCCGAGAGGAGTGAAGGTTCAAGTCCTTTCATCCGCATAAGTTAAAAACTAGCCATTTTTGGATATATTTGGCTAGTTTTGTGTATTTTTAAGACTTATGTAAGTGTGATAATTAAACTGTATTGTAGGGTGCGTCAGAGTTAATAATTCGCTAACAATTAACATATTTTTGACATTTAAAAACACAGGGTTTTCCATATATCCTTGACAAATTGGTGAAGGTATTGATCATACCAATAAATTATTCAGACTATTGATAGATATGGCTATATATCAATAGTGAGTCACAGATACACTCAAGGTGACAGTTAACATATATAAATTAAACACAAAATTCATAAGTGCATATTTTGGTGGAATTTTCCCAAGTTTGAGCAATGCTTGGAGAGAAACACTTGGAGAGATTTTATTGATATGGATTTATGAATTTACTCAGCTAGAAGGAATGAGTTTAGCCATGAAAAATATCAAGTGGGATAGTGGCTTTCTAAATAGCAGTGTGGCTTTATTGGGGTTATTGGGAGGAATTGTTGCTTTTGCTATGCCAACGATGGCAGCAGTAGAAGGAAATAGTTACGATGTTAGGGTTCAATCAAGCGATCGCGATAGGTTTGATGCTTGTTTTGATTTTGGTCAACGAAATAATTTAAGAATTGATGGATTAGGGGCTGTCTATGACGGGACAAATTTAGGTAGGAATAACCGAAATTGGCAAGCTGTCACTAGATCATCTTCTGTAAATGTGGGATTTAGCGGTAGAAGCACTGCCAACTTTCAAGGTCGTTCTGGAAGAATCAGTGGTAATGCAATTAATTCTAATGGCACCACTTTTACATTTGACGGACGAATTAGAAGAGATCCATGTCCTGCACTTAGAACCAGACAGACTAATCCGTTCTTGAAATAACTACCCACCGGAGGCGATCGCTTTTTCTCAATCTCCCCATCTCAGCCTTTAGCGATCGCTATGACACAGCCTTAGCCTTGCTGTAGCGGGGGGCAAATTTCCCTAACACAGCCAAAAATAATAATCCAGGTGTCAACCAATCACCCCAACGCACATATAAAGTTTTTGTCTGTCGTCGGTAAATCGTGGCTGCATGGGTTTCATAAGTATTGTATCCAGACATCCACAAAGTTTTACCATGAGGATCAACAAAGGCTGAATATCCGGTGTTAGTTGCCCTCACTGACCATCTATCAGTTTCAATTGCTCGCATGATATCCTGGGCGTGATGCTGGAATGGCATGGCAGCACTATAATGAGCATCATTGGAAGAACTCAGGATAAATTCCCCACCCGCAGCAGCTTGTCGGCGAAATACTTCAGGGAAAGCAGACTCGTAACAAATGCCCACAATTGCCCGCCCCAAGGGAGTGTCAAAGATTTGATTGGGTGAACCATGTACTTGATGTTCATCCAATGGTGATAAACGCTGAATAATCGCCCCTAAAACTTCCTCAAAGGGGATATACTCACCCAACGGTACTAATTTGGATTTGTCGTAGCGGCTGGTAATTTCACCGTCACCGTTGATGGTAAATAAACTGTTGGTGTAGCTGCGTCCCTTGCTGCCAAAAGCCCCCACCCAAGCAATTACACCTTTGTCTTTTATCGCTGAGACTAGGGGAGTCACCGCCAAATTTTTGTCAAAAAAAGGCATTGCGCCTTCTGGAGTCAAGACGGCATTAACACCTTGATTCACTAAGGTTAAATATCCCTCGGTGTAACCTCTAATGGCGCGTTGCACTCCTTCAGGCAGTAGTTTAATTTTGTTGGGAATATTTCCCTGAACTACCCCCACCTTTAAGGCGGCGGCGGTTGGTTGGGCGATGGGAGGAATGTATAATACAAAACCAATCAGGTGTAAACCAACTAATAAACCTGTGGCAACTGCTAAATATTTGTTAATGAAGCGTGAAGTCTGGTTTTGTTGGTAATTTATCCAGCCTTCCGCAATTAAACCATTGACGGCGACAATGGCGGCTGTGACGGTATTCGGCCCGGAGAGTTGACCTAGATGCAGAATTACGAGGTTATGCGGACTTTGGGTGTAAGCTAGAGAACTCCACCACAAAGGCCCGGCACTCCACAAGCTTTCTAAACCGCACCACATTGCTGTGCCGAATAAGATACGTAGTAGGGATTTTTGCAGGTTGAGACGCGACATTACACCAGCCCAAATCCCTACAAATACCCCACCCCAGAGACTAATAAATGTCCAACAAAACACGGTGATAGCTAAACTTGGCCACCAAGGCACACCCAACCAATCCATAGGATGGATGCCGGTAATCCAAAATAAGGCTACACCGTGATAACCCATACCCCAGGCTACACCCAGCAGGGGTAGGGGATAGGGATTTTTTCTGTTAGCACAAGTGATAACTAGCACCCAGAGGGGGGCTAGGGCTAGCCAAGCTAGGAACCATGCACCCACAGGGGCGACGGTTAACCCCATGACTATCCCACTGGCTAGGGAAAGTAAAAGGTAAATAGCAAAAGGGAGTATTTCTTTTACCTGTTTACTTTTTACTTTTGACTTCATTCCGCTTCTTCCACGTCGGCTGTATCGGCTGTATCGGCTGTATCAGGAGGAACTATTGCTACTCCGGTAATTGCGTCATCTTCGTCGAGTCTTTGCACTCTCACCCCAGTTGCAGAACGGGATTGTACAGAAATTGCGTTGACTGCTTGACGAATTATAATACCGCGACTTGTCACCATCATGATTTCATTATCATTGTTGACAATACCGAGGGTGGCTAATTGGTCTTTGGTTTTGCGGTTTTTGAATTTAGTCGCCATTAAACCTTGTCCAGCCCGATTTTGTAGGCGGAATTGGGCTACTGGGACGCGCTTTCCGTAACCTCCCATTGTGATGACTAATACCCAAGGGCCGATGCTGCCGTTACCTGGAACTTCTGCGGTTTCTTCGCTGGTTTCGAGTTCTTCGGTTTCGGGTTCTTCGATGTCGGTTTCGTCGGTGTTTAATGTATCGAGAATGGCGGCGGGCAGAATATCCATCCCGACTAATTCATCCCCTGGCTTGAGTTTCATGGATTTGACTCCACGAGTCGCCCTACCTAAAGGACGCAGTTGTTCGTGGTTACATCTAAAGTGTATTGCCATACCATGACGAGAACCGACAATTACGCTGTCTTCGACTCTGGCGCGACGTACCCAGCGCAGTTGATCCCCTTCTTCTAAGGAAATGGCTATTAAGCCGTTGGCGCGAATGTTGCTGAATGCTGCCAATTCGGTTTTCTTGATGTTACCGCCTTTGGTGAGCATGACTAAGTATTCTTCGCTGCTAAACTCATCAACGGGGACTATGGATGTAATTTTTTCTTCTTTGGGTATGGGTAGGAGTTGTACTATGGGGGTGCCGCGACTGGTACGTGAACCGACGGGGATTTGATAGGCTTTCAGGCAATAGACGACTCCGCGATCGCTAAAGAATAAGACGCTATCATGGTCGCAGCAAGTTAAGAAATGCTCGACTGTATCATCATCTTTCACCTTGGCGGCGGCTTTGCCTCTGGTAGCACGGCTTTGCGCCTCAAAGGTGTTGACTGGCATCCGTTTGATATAGCCTTGCTCTGTCAACAGAATAATGGCTTTTTCATTGGCGATCAAGTCGCGATCGTCAATTTCTCCTTCGGCGTGGGTGATGACTGTGCGTCGGGGTGTGGCAAAGCTGGTTTTAATTTGGCTGACTTCAGTTTCTATGATTTCTAGAATCCGTTCGCGTCGTGCCAAAATATCTTGTAAATCAGCAATCTGATTTTGCAAATCTTCGTGTTCTAAGCGGATTTTGTCAGCTTCTAAGGCTGTTAACCGCCGCAATTGCATCTGTAAAATTGCATCGGCTTGCACTTCTGAGAGTCCGTAAGTGGTGATTAACTCACCTTTGGCTGTGGGTGCATCTGGCGCGTTGCGAATTAAGTTAATAATCGCATCGAGATGGGACAAAGCAATTAGTAAGCCTTGTAACAAATGGTCACGTTCTTC
Organism: Anabaena sp. CA = ATCC 33047; assembly: GCF_963870205.1. Taxonomy (NCBI): domain Bacteria; kingdom Bacillati; phylum Cyanobacteriota; class Cyanophyceae; order Nostocales; family Nostocaceae; genus Anabaena; species Anabaena sp. CA = ATCC 33047. The sequence goes on from NZ_CAWMSA010000024.1 coordinate 71,000, forward strand.
GGCTTTTCGCAGTTCGTAGCGGGTGCGTCTGGTGATCGATTCGATGCGGAAATCGAGGAAGACGTTGAGAAATTGCTTGAGGGTGAGGATTTGCGGTTCGCCGTTCACCAATGCCAACATATTCGCGCCAAAGTTGGCTTGTAGTGGTGTTTGTTTATATAGGTTATTTAGCACCACACGGGGATAGGCATCTCGTTTGAGTTCGATCACGATTCTCATCCCATCGCGATCGCTTTCATCTCGAATGTCTGCTATTCCTTCAATGCGCTTGTCGTTCACCAACTCGGCAATTTTTTCAATCAGTGCGGCTTTGTTGGTTTGATAGGGTAATTCGGTGATGATAATGGCTTCTCTATCGGGACGGCCTCGCTGTTCAATGGTTTCTATGTTGGCGACACCCCGCATGGTAATGGAACCACGCCCTGTGGTGTAGGCTTCTTTAATGGCGGATGTCCCCAGAATTTGCCCCCCGGTGGGAAAGTCTGGCCCGTGGACATACTGCATTAATTGTAAATCGGTAATTTCTGGGTTGTGAATTACTGCCACTAACCCATCAATTAATTCGCCTAAATTGTGGGGTGGGATGTTGGTAGCCATGCCTACCGCAATCCCCGAAGAACCATTGAGAAGTAGTTGGGGGATACGGGAGGGTAAAACCGTCGGTTCTTGTTGGGAACCGTCGAAGTTATCGATAAAATCTACAGTTTCCGACTCTATGTCTTGGAGGAGGGCAGAACTGGTTAAAGCTTGCAAGCGACACTCAGTATAACGCATTGCCGCCGGTGGGTCATTGTCCACCGAACCAAAGTTACCATGACCGTTAATTAGAGGCGATCGCATGGAAAAATCCTGTGCCATCCGCACCAAGGCATCATACACCGCCGTATCGCCGTGGGGGTGATATTTACCCAACACTTCCCCGACTACACGGGCGCACTTCCGAAACGGGCGATCGTGGGTTAGCCCTAGTTCGTGCATAGCGTAGAGGATGCGACGATGCACAGGTTTTAGACCATCCCTGGCATCTGGTAACGCCCTACCCACGATCACACTCATGGCGTATTCCAGATAAGACCGGGACATTTCATTCCGCAGATCCGTCGGGATAATCCTCTCCTGTGAGGTTGTCATAAACTAAAAAACTCCAAAAAACTTAGATTTTAGCCTTCGTACTTGACAAAGCGCAAAATAATGCAAAATTATTCCAGAATAATTGCCATATTTTGCTACAATTCTAACACAATCTTGTCTACCTCTGCCGAGGTATCTCACCCATCTATCTGACTAAATTTGTGATGAAAATTTAGTTAGTTAGCCTCGCTGAATTTTAATTAAAAAATAAATTAATTTTTCACCTAACAATTTTTGTTAGTTGATTTGACAAAAAGTATGTTAATTACTCAAGTAAAACCAACTATAGACATGGTTTTCCTGTTATTTGTTCCCTGTTTATCTTGACGTGTCTTTGCTAATAATGGGAATTTTGACTAATTACTTGTGTGTAGGTTTGACAAAGTATTCAAGTAATTTTTACTGATATATAAAACATGAAAATAGCCGCAATAATTAGCATAAACAGATAAAATTAATCAATATTGAGCATAAGATTTTTTATTTAATTATTGCTGTGACTGTCATGGTTTAATTGAGAGCATGATTATGGGAGTCAAAAAGCGAAAAAAACGTAGCGATGTTTCCTGGTAAAGCTTTTTTTTCAAGACAGCAACATCAAATCTAATGCTTTAGATAGGGCAAAATTACCAATCCGATATTTTAGCCTAGATTTGGAGATTTCAGGTTAAATAAATTCTCATGACGAAAGAAACTACTCCCAGTCAAGCCGAAAAGATGAATCCAGAAGGTGATGCGTCACAATTAAGTCCAGAGATGCGGGATAAAATTAAGCATCCACCCAAAATGGATGATGTAATTCGTGAACAATCACCAGAGGAACGTCGAGGTAATCAAGCTTTAGTCCCAGAAATGTTAGAGCAACCACGAGATGAAATCATTGGTTTCGCCGAAGAATAGGGGATGAGGGAGAATTTTGATTCAGTCACCAATGCCCAATGCCCAATGCCCAATGCCCGGCTGAGTATACAATGGCATTGATTATTTTGCTGTGAATATTTTCCTCCCTATGTTCCCTGTTATCTATTCTGATGAGTTTCTTGATCACAAAACAGGAAGATATCATCCAGAAAATCCAGAAAGGTTGACGGCGATAGTCAATGCTTTGAAAAAATCTGAGTTGGCTGAAAAACTTACTTGGCAGTCGCCGACACCCGCATCAGAAAATTTATCCTTGATGTCGCTTGTAACCAAAGCCCATAGTCCAGCTTATATCAAGAAACTTCAAGAAATCGCCGCTACTGGTGGCGGTTATTTGGATGGTGATACTCCCGTTTCTCCCCGCAGTTATGATGTGGCGTTGTTAGCGGTGAGTGCTTGGTTGGATGGGGTGGATACTGTACTTAACTCAGAAAATCCGGCGTTTGTGTTGTCTCGTCCACCAGGACATCATGCTGAAAGTGATACTGGGATGGGCTTCTGTCTATTTTCTAATGCGGCGATCGCAGCTTTTTATGCTTTAGAACAACCCGCAGTTAACCGTGTCGCTATCCTCGATTGGGATGTACATCATGGTAACGGTACTCAGGCGATCGTGGAAATGCACCCCCAAATAGCTTACTGTTCTTTACATCAATATCCCTGCTATCCCGGTACTGGTAGAGCCACAGAACACGGTTTTCATAATAATGTGTTAAATCTTCCCGTTCCTCCCGGTAGTGATATCACAGTTTATCAGCCGTTAGTGGAACAAAAGATAGTACCGTTTTTAGCTGAGTTTCAGCCAGATTTATTAATTGTTAGTGCTGGTTATGATGCTAATGCTGATGATCCTTTAGCTAGCATCAATTTACAACCCAGAGATTATGCGGTGTTGACTGATTATTGTTTAGGAATTACACGTAAAATTCTCTTTGGCTTAGAAGGTGGTTATGATTTTGAAACCCTGGCTCAATCTGTGATTGCCACAATTGCACCTTGTCTGAGTTAAGCCCAAAGATGCCATTGCGGAAATATTTCTTCATATCCTGCCACCTGACATCATGTCCGGCTAATTACTTATGATCAGTTTTCGATGCTGATTTTTTCTCTTTTCCCGTTCCCCGTTCCCTGTTCCCTGTTCCCTGTTCCCTCTGTTCCCTGTTCCCTCTGTTGCCTGTTCCCTGTTCCCTGTTCCCTAACTTTCACTCACAACAATTTCCCAGATAGGAGGAATATTAAGTAATGTTGCGCCCAGTCAAACAGAGATGAGGAAAAAAAACTTAAAATTGATGACAAATTTTTGTAATTCAGCATAAATATTGAGTATTTTAGTATCTATGAACTTTCATTACAGTATGAGCAATGCCAGTGATGATTGCGGCTATCTGTCCTACAGTATCAGCGTTACAGGCAAATATTTGTGTTTTTTGCTTGGAGAATATTATCAGGATTTTTACTAAGAAATGAAGTATATAAACAGCTCTGTTTACATTACTTAATCAATCTGTGGCAGAAACACAGCTATCCAGATAGATTCATATTTTATATTGAATTTTTTAAACTAATTTATCAATTTATTTTATATATCATTCCCTGCTAAATTTAAGTATATCAATCAATAGCTTGCAAGTAAATTTGCTGATAATTTATCTGAATAATTTCTGGTTTTTTCCGAAAAATCAAGTTATATTAGCTCTTTTTTGAATTTTAATATTTTTCACTATTTTAATAAATATTTGTGCTGGAATTTACAAGCTGTACTGGATATTAACAGTAAATAAAATGCTGAAATTTGAGCCATAAACAATTTTCAGTATTGTCTGTGACTAACTTAGGGCTAAATTCATCAAATCTTCAGAAAGAAAAAATCTTATTGGTCTGATGCAAGAGCTAAAGTTTTGTTAAGATGCAATTGCTAGCAGTTTCTCAACGGAATTTTTCACTAAGAACGTGGAGAAATAATCAATACTAGCAACACAAAGTTCAACAGGTGAAGCTATGACCACCTATATTTTTTTCGATGAAGCCTTGCGGATATTAACCAACGCCTATCTGCTGTCAGCAATACTGTTAATTGCAGCTTCTGGTATAGGGTTGGCAGTTATTGAAACCATTGAAAAGACAGGACAACGCTAAATTAACCCATAGTTCTGAAACTATATATATATTTAATTTCCAGCATCTTGGGTGGGAGTGTTCACTGTCCAAAAATCTTGGGAACACTAAATCATGAAAGTCTCACAGCCTTTCAGGTTAACCCGACAGTTAAGAACTGTAAAGGTAACTGTACGCTATTGAGACCCCCATCCAAGAGCGACTATCATGAATCTACTAGATGCAGTTCTGAGCAAAGAAACCCTAGCCCCTGAAATCCTTAGCCCAGCCGAAGCTTTTGCAGCTATCGTCTTAATGTCCACATTATGCGATAGTTATTTGAGTGATGAGCAACAGTATCATTTGACCTCTGTGTTGTCAAGGACAAAGCTGTTGAGAAATTACTCACCACAAGCAATCTATCAGCTATTACAGAAAAACTTAGATATTCTTTGGCGAGATGGTTTTAATGCCTTATTTAATCTAGCTAAAGCCTCGTTATCCCCAGAATTACGAGAAGCCGCTTTTGCGGTAGCTGCTGATTTGGTTTTGGGTGAGGGTTTAGTCACGGAAGAAGAAAAAATCTTTTTAAATGATTTATCTCAAGCTTTAGGTATTTCTCGCGATATCGCAACACAGATTTTACAGGTAATGTCAATTAAAAATCTTTGAGAGGCTGATTATCAAAATTATTTTGACTAAAGGAATGGGATACAAGCCCCGCCCTTGCAGGGCGGCTTGACTTGTGTTAGGATAAATGCCGTAGATGTTTTCCACGTCAATGATAGTTTTAGAGTTTAAAGTCAAAGGGAAAACAACTCAATACGCAGCTATAGATGAGGCGATCAGAACCG
>NZ_CAWMSA010000025.1:0-371 GCF_963870205.1 Anabaena sp. CA = ATCC 33047
TTGACACTCTCCGCCCTAAAAGTGCGGAGATTCTTGGGCTGAATCCTGCCTCCACCAACGATGTTGATTTTGGTCTTACAGTTTCATGTCTAGTCCGAAACATATCTCTCGATATACCCCACTTAAGGACTACTCCCCAAGCGTAAATTTGGGTATGCCCTACCCTATTTAATTGCTTTTCGACCTTACAGTTTGGACTTATTTTTACACCATTGACTGTTAGGCATTTTGAGATCACGGAGTAGGACGTTTTACCTGTTTCCTCCCTGCGGGACGCTACGCGAACATCGTTCTCACGGTCTACAACCTACTGCTAGTATACCAGAAAGCCGTCGTAGAACGACGGGGTTTTCAACCCAAATTTTCGATAA
>NZ_CAWMSA010000026.1:0-3822 GCF_963870205.1 Anabaena sp. CA = ATCC 33047
GATAATCATCAGGCATTGGTGTTGAATTGGGAAGCGGGGAAAACTGTTGAAGAGTTTAATTCGGTGTATAAAAGCCACAGTTTTTATATGCCTCAAAAGGAATTGGGGGCTGATGGTTGGCGGTTGGAATCTCCGGCTGTGTTGCGGTTGTTGGATAAGCTGAGAACTGCGGGTACACCGTTGGGTGAGTATGTCAATGGTAGGTTTTATTACGGAATTAAAACAGGTTGTAATGAAGCGTTTGTTGTTGATAGGGAAACACGGGATAGGTTGATTGCTGAACATGAATCATCTGCTGAGGTGTTGAAACCGTTTTTGAGGGGAAGGGATGTTAAGCGGTGGTGTGTGGATAATCCTGATTTATGGTTGTTGTTTATTCCTTGGCATTTTCCTTTACATGAAGACAATTCAATTGAAGGGGCTTCAATCAAAGCCGAAAAAGAGTTTAAAAAGGCATATCCAGCAATTTATAAACATCTACTCAGTTTTAAAAATAAGCTCTTAGAAAGAAATCAAGCCGAAACAGGAATTAGATATGAGTGGTATGCCCTTCAAAGGTGCGCTGCTACTTATTGGCAAGAATTTGATAAGCCTAAGATTTTGTATCAAGAAATTGCTACTTATCAAGCATTTGCTTGGGATAATTCAGGAGCTTATTCTAATAATAAAACTTTTTTGATACCGGATACCAATTTTTATGTATTGTCATTACTAAATTCAAAAGTTATTTGGTTTTTTTTAAAAAATATAATTTCCAAGTTACAAGGAGGAGCTTATGCCATGCAAACTACTTATGTTACACAAATCCCCATACCCACCGCCCCCGAAGCAGACCGCCTAGCGATAGAAATCCTAGTCCAAAAGTGTCTTGATGCTAAAGGTCAGGGTGTGGAGGAGTGGGAAGCAGAAATTGATGATAGGGTGGCTCATTTGTATGGGTTGACTGCTGAAGAAAAGAAAATTATCAGGGGCGAGTAAGTGCAATGACAAACTATTTAAAATTTCCAGAATTTGTTAAAAAACTTGAAGAGGCAATTAGCCAAGTAATTATAGATATTATCCAAGATAATCTAAATAACTGGAATGAAGATTACATAACACGCGATATCTTAAAAGGATTAAGGCGTACTTTTAGAGAAGTAGAAGTTAAGTATTCACGTAATAAATATATTAAAATCAAAACAAATTTTTTTAAATTTGATGGGAAATTAAATGCAGAAGAAAAATATGGTGATATAGCTATTATTGTTAAGCTTGATTACGACGATGGAGAAAGTATTGAAGGAGTTGCCCTAATTGAAGCGAAGAGAATTAATAATAACAGTTTTTCGGCAATTAAGCCTAAGCAATTGGATACAATCTATAATAATGCACCTCACGCTTATTTAATGCTATATGATCATGAAAGAATAGATGAAGAGGAAAATTTCAAAAACTATCTACAAAACAAAAAAGCTTTTTTTCCAACACCTTTATATGCTTCATTAGTACCGATTAATTTGGCTCGTAAATTTAATATTTACAATCGCAATCTTTACAGGTTTTCCACAGCTTTTTCATATCAGTTTGCTTACAGATATATACATGGATTAGACCTGGAATTTGACGACGATATCATACAAGCTGCAAAAGGATATCAACAAGATGAAAGATATCCTCCACAGTATATTATTCAGGTTTCAGTAAAGCATACACAATCTGAAGAAGCAGGATACACAATACCATCTGATATAAATACTGAAAATTTTACTGAAATAACCAATCAATAAGTATGTATTTTACAAATTACATTAACAACATAACTCAAATCATAAAAAAAGCATCCAAATTATCAGGAATGTTTAGTTAATATGCAAAGTAATCAAAGTCAATTATCACCAGAAGAAATTAATGAAAAATTAGTAAATAAATTACTAATAATTTTTGCCCTTATAAATGATTGGTTAAAATATGCTGAAGCTAAAAATGCTTTAATAATTGCATTTTGTGGAGCATCTATAACAGCTATTATTACTTACCTAAGTGCAGTTAATACTATAATAGTCTCTATTGAATTAAGTATGAAGCTATCTCTAGTATTTTTTGGATTCAGTTCAGTCTTTGCGATTATATCTTTTCTACCAAAAACTGATAGTGATACATATTTTTGGAAACTATTTCATAAATCTAAAAATATGATACCAGATACAAGTAAGGATAGTTTCTATTTTTTTGGACATTTAAGAAAATATGTTGAGTTAAAAAATAAACAACCTAACCCAGATAAGTTATTAGATGCCATAACTCAATATTATTTGCATCAAAATCCAATATCCTATACCAAAGAAGCAAGAGATATATGTATTCAAATAATAAATAACTCAGATATAACCTTACAGAAATTTATTTTATCTGCTTGGTCAGTAAGATTTGCTCTATGTGCAATTGCTATAACCCCAGTTTGTATGGTTATTAGCTTAATTCTGTATCATCATTTGTAATTTAGCTGTAATTTACGAAATAAATATGAAACCTAATCAGTTTTTAAATTCTAGCTTCTCAATCATAAATGAACAAATCGAAATTTATGAGCGTGGCGTTACTACTCAAAAAGTTAACCAAATTCCCAAGACAGATGATATTAGAATACAATCTTCTGACAAACCTTGGCATTGGTTAGAAATACCTGATTTAATTTGTGTGTTTGTTGATATGAAAGGCTCAACACAACTTAGTGTAACTCGACAAGACAGAACAATGGCTAGTGCTTATCAACTATTCACTAATACAGCAATTCAAATATTTCATGATTTTGACACTCCTTATATTGATATTAAAGGCGACGGAGTTTTTGCACTATTTAATAGCAATCAAATTTATAGAGCTTTAGCAGCAACAGTAACATTTAAAACTTTTGTTAAAGAAGTATTCACACCAAAAATCAAACAAAAAACAAAAGGCATAATAGTCGGTGGACATTATGGAATTGATCAAAAAACTGTTTTAGTCAGAAAGATTGGGCTTAAAGTTAATCAGAATAGACAAGACCCTTATAGATACAATGAAGTTTGGGCTGGAAAACCAATTAATATGGCGGCAAAATTGGCCTCTTTAGCTAATATTGATGAACTTCTTGTATCAGACCGATATTTTAATAATCTCAAAAGTGATTTTGTTTTAAAGTCCTGTGGTTGTACTAATGGTATACCGCAAGAGAATTTTAGTGAATTATGGCTTCCTAAAAATGTTACAGAAGAAAATAAATTTGATTTTAATAAAGCTTATAGCTTAACGTCTGCTTGGTGTCCAATTCATGGTAGATTCTATTGCCAAAACATATTAAACCTTGATAATGCTAAATCTTAAATATTTAAAATGCCCCTACCCGACTACATCGACAACTCGCAGCACAAACTCCAAACCATCCTCCAGTATTTAATCGAGGATGAAAATCAAATTATCCTCGACATTGCCACCGGATTCTTCCGCATCGAGGCATGGGTGCGGCTGGAAGCTGCCATGAACCAACTTACTAGTCTGCGGTTACTCATTGGACGCGACCCCACCATCAGACCAGCAGAAAGCGATCGCATTGACTTAATCCGTTACTTTCGCCGTGATATTCAGCAACAATTAGAGGAGAAAAAATTTAAAGCCAAGTACAAGCAGCAAATTGACCAGATGATTGCCTACTTGCAGCAAGAGCATATTCAAGTCAGGCTATACGGTGCAACTAATGGGGAATTTTTACACGCCAAAGCCTATATATTTGACCATTACTCCATAGTTGGCTCAAGTAACTTCACCCCGGCGGGGATTGATACCAACCGTGAACTAAATATA
>NZ_CAWMSA010000027.1:0-55959 GCF_963870205.1 Anabaena sp. CA = ATCC 33047
CCCCACTCCCCCCACTCCCCCATCTCCCCACTCACCCCCATGTTCCTGACCCAAACAGTTCCCCGTCAACGAGAAATTATTGAAGTTGTCCTCCGCCACGGTTGGGATTATATGCGGAGACTACTAACAGGTGGCAAAGCTGATGAACCACAGCTACCCACCCCGGCAGTGTTAAAAAATATCCTGGTGGATTTAGGGCCTGTGTATGTCAAACTTGGTCAGTTGATGTCTACCCGTCCAGATTTACTCAGCGCGCCTTACATTGAAGAACTTTCCACACTGCAAGACGAAGTACCGCCTGTTCCTTGGGCAGAAATTGAAATTGTCATTCGCAAACAACTAAAACGTCCTTTAGAAGAAACTTTCAAACAGATTAATCCTATCCCTGTGGCGGCGGGATCAATTGCCCAAATTCATCGCGCTACATTAGCCGATGGACGAGAAGTAGCAATGAAGGTGCAACGACCAGGGATCGATATCACCGTGGCTCAAGATATTGCTTTAATTCAAGGGATTGCCGATTTGGTAGCGCGTACCGATTTCGGGCAGAATTATGAAATTAAATCGATTGCGGAAGAATTTACCAGAGCTTTAGAAGCTGAGTTAGATTTTACACGGGAAGCTAGTTATACAGACCAATTACGGCGTAATTTATCTCACAGTCGTTGGTTTGAACCCCAAAAAATAGTAGTGGCTGAAATTTACTGGCACTTAACTACAGAAAAATTAATGGTGATGGAATGGCTAGAAGGAGTGCCAATACTATCAGCCAATTTCAGCAACAATAACGGTACAGAACCAGTAGCCGAGCGTCAAGCAATCACCACCCTACTATTTCGGGCTTTCTTTCAGCAGTTATATATTGATGGCTTTTTCCATGCTGATCCCCATCCGGGTAATATCTTTTATCTCAACGATGGTCGTGTTGCCCTGATAGATTGTGGCATGGTGGGCAGACTTGATCCCCGGACTCAGCAGATATTAACAGAAATGCTGTTAGCAATTGTCGATTTAGATGCGGGAAGATGCGCCCAATTGACTTTACAACTAGCAGATTCAGCACAACCGGTAATTGTGGCGCGGTTAGAAAGTGATTACGACCGGATGCTGCGGAAGTATTATAACGTCAGCTTGACTGAGATGAATTTTAGTCAAGTATTTTATGAAATTTTGCAAGTCGCCCGGAATAATAAAATTCGCTTACCCAGTAACATGGGCTTGTACGCCAAAACCTTAGCGAATTTGGAAGGGGTAGCGCGGATATTTAACCCAGAAGTAAATTTATTTGAAGAAATCCAACCTTTAATTACAGACTTATTTCGGCGGCAATTATTAGGCGATAATCCCGTGCGATCGCTCCTCAGAACCGCCTTAGATATCAAAAGCCTCTCCTTACAATCGCCCCGACAAATCGAACTCTTATTAGACAGAGTAACATCAGAAACCTTACGCTGGAACTTATCACTACATGGTTTAGACGGTGTACGCCGCACAATGGACGATGCAGCCAACCGCCTCTCATTTAGTATATTAGTAGGTTCGCTGATTATGGGGGCAGCAATTATCACAACTAAGGCACAGACAACCCAACTGTCATTTTTAAGCAGCTTCTTATTTGCGGCGGCGAGTTTGTTGGGATTGTGGCTAATTATCAGTATCTTGCGCTCCGGGCGTTTAAAATAAAACAATTGTTTGTAGTGAGGACTTTAGTCCTCTCATCTCTACCAGAGGCAGGTTTTCGGCAGGCTAGCAAAAAAGAAAGAAACGCATTTAAATTTATTATTCAATAAAAACAGAATTAATCGTGTTTTTACACGAGTAATTAGTTTCTTCCTCTCCCCATGTTTCTTGAGATAATATGTCAATCATCATCGCCGAAAATCTCAGTAAATCCTATCCTGTAGCGGTGAAAGAACCCGGAATTAAAGGCACAATTACCCACTTTTTCCGCCGCACCTACCGCTCAATTAAAGCAGTTCAAGACGTTACTTTTGAAATTGCACCCGGTGAAGTAGTGGGGTTTCTAGGGCCAAATGGTGCTGGTAAAACTACCACACTTAAAATGCTCACAGGACTAATTTATCCTACTAGCGGTGTAGTTAGAGTAGCTGGACATATTCCCTTTAAACGCCAAGAAGCATTTTTGCAAAAAATCACCTTGGTAATGGGACAAAAACAACAATTACTCTGGGATTTACCCGCCCTAGATTCCTTAAAAATTAACGCTGCTGTCTACAACATTTCAGATAAAGAATTTCACCGCCGCGTCGGGGAATTAACAGAAATGCTGTCTTTAGAAGGGAAGCTAAATCAACCAGTGCGGAAACTGTCTTTAGGTGAACGCATGAAGGCGGAACTATTAGCAGCACTGTTACACCGTCCCCAAGTCTTGTTTTTAGATGAACCCACACTAGGGTTAGATGTTAACGCTCAAGTAGCAGTCCGCGATTTTTTGCGTGAGTACAATCAACGTTATCAAGCAACAGTTTTGTTGACTAGCCATTACATGGCAGATATTACAGCTTTATGTCAACGAGTGCTGTTAATTCACCAAGGAAAACTGATGTATGACGGTAGCTTAGATGGGTTGTTAGAACGTTTTGCCCCCTACCGAGAAATTTATGTAGAGTTAGCCCAACCTCTATCAATGGAAACACTCAAACTTTATGGTGATGTGCAACTTTTAGAAGGGCGAGCCGTGCATTTTATAGTCAAGCAAGATTTACTTACCCGCACAGTATCCCAGATTTTAGCTAATTTAGAAGTCATAGATTTAACCGTAACTGAACCACCTGTAGAAGATGTAATTGCACGAGTTTTTCAGGCAGGAGTGGTTTAATAAATTCAAAATTCTCTCATTCAAAAATAAATGAAACGAATTATTAGAAAAACTCTAACTTTACTGACAGTTTACTATGCCTACATGGTGGAGTATCGAGCCGAATTAATTTTATGGGTTTTATCTGGCTCTTTACCAATTATTTTGATGGGGGTTTGGATAAAAGCAGCGCAAGGTGGGCAGTTTGGTTTAACACCTGTAGATTTTGCCCGTTACTTTTTGACAGTTTTTATTGTCAGACAAATATCAACTGTTTGGGTAATATGGGAGTTTGAAAAGGAAGTATTAGAAGGTAAACTATCACCTAAATTATTGCAACCTTTAGATCCAGTATGGCATCATGTGGCATCCCATTTGTCTGAAAGAGTGGCTCGTATACCATTTGCAGTCTTACTTATAGTCTTGTTTTTTGTTCTCTATCCCCAGGCTATGTGGTTGCCCAGTTTGGGACAATTATTATTATTTTCTGTGGCGGTGGTGCTAGCGTTTATTTTGCGGTTTGTAATTCAGTATACCCTTGCCATATTCGCTTTTTGGACAGAAAGGGCTAACGCTTTAGAAAATTTTTGGATGTTGTTTTACTTGTTTTTGTCTGGTTTAATAGCACCATTAGAAGTCTTCCCGGAAGCTGTAAGACAGATAGTTTTATTTACACCTTTCCCCTACTTAATCAATTTCCCTGCTAGTATTTTGGTTGGCTTACCTGTGGATATAACACGAGGGTTTTTGTCCCTACTAGCTTGGATATTAATATTTTTAGGAGCAAATCGTTGGTTATGGCGTGCAGGATTGAAAAAATATTCGGGAATGGGGGCATAAAAAAGAAGATTTTTTTAACTTGTGCTTCAGATTCATTTACGATTGGTTAACTATGGTTCTAAATTGATCGACAGAACCTAAAGAATAATCTTCTAATTTAAAATCAGCAAAAGGTTTATTTGCTAATCTATCTCGTAGTGCTTCATCTAGAATTACACCTGCTGATTGATTTCTTACACCAATAATAATGACGCTACTTTGATATCTGGTAACATCTTGATTTGGTTTACAATCGCGGCGTTGAAATTGCCCAAGATTTAACAAGCGATAACTTTGAACACTGGGGGTATTTTTAAATAATTTTTCTGATAAATTTTGGATGTTTTGGGAACGTTCCAATGCTCTTTGTTGTGCAATGGCTAATTTACTATCACAAGTAGCTATACCTACAGAGATAATCTCATTTGGTTCTTGCATTATTTGTTGTATGCCTGATTGTTCTAAGATTAATTTTAAAACATCTAGACTAATAATTTGATTATTATTAGTAATTTGAAAGTTACTTTCAGCAAGCCATTTGTATTCTACTGATAAAACAGCTATGTTAAATTCAGCTACCCTCCCTTGACTATCCCTGCCTTCTTGATAAGGAAAATAATCAATTTTATCTTTTCTTTGTGGTGATTGATTTGGGGATGGCAATAAACTTGTCAAGGTGGGAACACTTGACATTAAAGATAATACACTGAGTAAACCTAATGAGACTAGCAAGGCTGCAAACAACGCCATTAAAGGTATTTTGGCTGTAGGTTTGGCTGATGGTGATGGAGGAGATGGAATTTTGGGTTGGGCAAATTCTACAGTTTGTGATTTTTTGGCAAGGTGAATATTGGGATTTTCAATAATAGTGAGCCGTTGCCAAATTTCTTGAGCTTTAGCGGGGCGTTGATTTAATTCTGGTGTCATTAACCAGTCAATTAAATCTAATAGTGCAGGTGGAATATGATGAACAGAACTACGCCATTGCAATAAATTATGGCGTGCATCATACATATCTAGAGGATGTTTTCCTGTTAGTAAAAAAGTGAAAGTGCGTCCTAAAGCAAAAAAATCTGATTGTGGTGTAACTTTTTCGTGCATTTGTTCTGGCGCACTGTAACCAGATGACATAGTGGGTGTGGTGCTGCGGTTTTGGTAATTTCTGGCTATTTCTTTGGCTGTACCAAAGTCAATTAAAACTAATTGTTTATCTGGTCTGAGGATGATGTTAGATGGTTTAATATTTAAGTGGAAATATTCCTGGTTATGAACTACGTCTAAAATTTCTAATAATTGTTTTAACCAATTTATAGCTTGTGTTGGGGTGAGAGGTTTTTGTTGCTTTTCTAACCATTGTTCTAAGTTCAAACCGTCAATTTTTTCTTGGACGATGCAGTGCAGAATTAAACTGTTTCTAGTTTGATGCTGAAAATACTCATCTACTTTGGGAATACCGACATGATTTAGTTTTCCCAAGATGACGGCTTCTTGGCGAAATAGTTCTACGGCTTTAGTGTTGCTGCCAAGATTTGCTTGTAGTACCTTGAGAACTTTTACTGTGTCTTTTTCTCTGACTTGATAAACTTTACTAAATCCATTTGTATCACTCAGTAAGCGCATCACCCGATAGCGTCCGATTAATTCTAATTGAGAACCACAACTTTGACAAAAGCGGTTTTTTTCATTGTGGGGATGATTAGGTTTGGGACAAACTGGATTGATACAAAGGGTCATGATATGATGTGAAACGTCAAATTGCAAAAGAGTAAAACTGAGCTTTACTCTTTTGTTGTTGTTGATTAATAATCAGATGGGTTTTAGTTAAATTCTGCTAAGAATTTTGCAACTGTCTGGTTAAATGCGGCTGGTGCTGTCAAGAAAGGCCAATGATTGCCAGGAACTTGACACAGACGCAGGTTTTTCAGATAAGTTTTATAAGGTTTAATTTGCCAATCTAGACGATTTACACCTTTTTCTGGCTGGATGAATAAGGTAGGAGTTTCTAGAGGAACAGTGAAACCAGGTACGCACATCACATCTTCAAAAATGCCATCACGGGCGGCGATAGTGAATTTACTTCCCCAGCTACCATCAGCTTTTTGTTCTAACCCTGCTTGAAAGACTTGCTGTTGTAAGCTACTCCAACCCTGATATTGATTTAATTGCTTTGCTTGTTGTTCGGCAACTTCGTAGCTGGTAAATGGCCCCATGCCTTTGAGAAACGAGAGGTAGCGGTACAATAGGGGGAAAGTCAGTCTTAAGACGCTGGGCATTTTCCAGATAAAGATGGGATCGACTAAAACCATACTCCGCAAACGTTGGGGATTTTTTCTAGCCCAGATGGCGGCTAGTTTACCTGTCCATGAATGGCTGACAATATGAGCAGATTTCCACCCTAAAGAATCCATGAGTGCTTCTAGGTCAGCGATCGCACTTTCAAAAGTATAGTCTGTTTCTGGCTTACTACTCTCACCATGACCGCGCATATCCGGCGCAATTATATGATAATCTGCCTGTAATTCATCTGCTAAACTCGACCACACCAAAGCATGGTCAGCTAAACCATGTAGTAGCAGTAAAGGTTCTGTGCCTTGATTCCACTCCAAATAAGATAACTGGATATCAGGGGTTGATAAAGTGTGACGAATAGGCATCTTTCGTTTTCATCCATCCTGAGAGATAGCTTCGCGCTTCTTATCGTACTGCGAAAGTCTAAAGCTAGATAGCAATTCCAAATTCACGCATAGCCTACAGGAAACAAGGGACAAAATTCAAAATTCCCAAACGGATAAAATACAGACTCATCCGCGTTTATCTGCGTTTATCTGCGTTTATCTGCGTTCAATTATTTTTATTCACATCCTCGAAAAACCCCTCTCCAAACCTCTCCCCTGCAAGGAGAGAGGCTTTAAAAGCTTTATTTTTCGTCGAAAACGCAGCATATTTTAGCCCCTCTCCGTGTCGGAGAGGGGTTGGGGAGAGGTTGATCAAATTCGAGTTAAAATAAAATGAATAATGAAGAGTAAAAAGCAACCTAACCCCCTGCGTCAATCACTGGGTGTTTTCCGTTATAGCGGACGAGCGATAAACTTAGTGTGGACGACTAGCCACAGTTTGACAATGATTCTGGCTAGTTTAACCTTATTGGCTGGTTTATTACCGGCAGCGATCGCCTATATTGGTAAGTTAATAGTTGATGCTGTGGTATTGGCATCACAGACAAATACTAACAGCAACATTTACCAACCATTATTGTATGTCAGCCTAGAGGCGATCGCAGTAGCATTACTCGCTGGCAGTCAACGCGGTTTAACCATCTGTCAGTCACTTCTACGCGCCTTACTTGGTCAACGAGTTAATGTTTTAATCCTCAAAAAAGCCTTAACTCTCAACTTAACCCACTTTGAAAACTCAGAATTCTATGACAAACTAACCAACGCCCGCCGAGAAGCGTCAGTACGTCCCTTATCATTAGTTAATCGTACCTTTGGCTTAGTACAGAATGCCCTCTCCCTAATTACCTATGGGGCTTTACTGGTAAGATTTTCAGTCTGGGCTGTAGTAGTCTTAATCTTAGCAGCCATGCCAGCCTTCATTGCTGAAACTCGGTTTGCTGGCGAAGCTTTTCGGTTATTTAGTTGGCGTGCGCCAGAAACAAGACAACAACATTATATAGAAACACTCCTAGCTAGAGAAGACTATGCAACAGAAGTCAAACTCTACCAACTAGGGGAAATGCTGCTGGGACGCTATTATAACATATTTGAGCAATTATATCAAGAAGACCGAAAATTAACCATCCGCCGGGGAACTTGGGGATATATATTGAGTTTGGTGAGTACCACCGCCTTTTATATTGCCTATGGTTGGATTGTAATAGAAACAGTCATCGGCAAAATTTCGTTAGGCGACATGATCATGTATATTACCGTGTTTCGCCAAGGACAGACGACATTTGCTAACGCCCTGACATCGATAGGGGGAATGTACGAAGATAACCTATATCTTTCCAACCTGTACGAATTTCTCGAAGAAAAAGTCACCCCACCCAGAGGAAAAGTCACCAGAGGAAACAAACCCGAAGACGGTATCCGGTTTGAAAAAGTCAGTTTTACCTATCCAGGTAACACCCAACCGACATTGAGAAACATCACCCTACATTTAAAACCCGGCGAAAAACTCGCCATTGTCGGTGAAAACGGTTCAGGAAAGACGACATTAATCAAACTGCTAACAAGACTCTACACCCCAAACACAGGTAGAATACTGTTAGATGGCGTAGACTTACAAGAATGGGATGTAGACGTACTGCGCCAACGTATCGGCGTAATATTCCAGAACTTTGTGCGTTATCAGTTCACCGTCGGCGAAAACATTGGCGTAGGGGATGTCAACAACATCAACAACAACAACAGATGGCGAACAGCAGCGCAAAAAGGTAAAGCAGATAACTTCATTGAAAACCTACCCCAACAATTTCAAACCCAACTAGGGAAATGGTTCAAAAGCGGACAAGAACTATCTGGGGGACAATGGCAAAAAATAGCCCTAGCCCGTGCATTCATGAGAACACAAGCAGATATTTTAGTATTAGACGAACCCACATCAGCCATAGATGCCCAAGCCGAATATGAGATATTTAATCATTTTCGCACCCTCACCCAAAACCAAATGGTATTTCTAATCTCACACCGCTTCTCAACAGTGAGGATGGCAGACAAAATCATAGTCATCGACAACGGCGAAATAGTCGAACAAGGAACTCATCAACAACTGCTAGCAGCAGACAGACTATATGCCAGACTATTTACCATACAAGCAGCCGGCTATCAATAAACCACAACTTTGCGTACCTCCGTGTTTACCTCCGCGCCCCTCTGCGTTTTTAAACAACCTATGAAACTAATTTCCGATCCATCAATTGCCATCAAAATCCAGAAAATGAAACAAAGGGTACGATGGCAACATCCGAGTATAATAGAAAGAAGCATCGATCAAACCAGAATGGTGATAGACCAGCATGATCACCCAGACTTTTCATTTATCGTACTGGGGGATAGCGGCACAAAATCCCATTATGGATACCATCCCCAAAGACTCGTAGCAGAATTGATGCTCAAACATAAAGACGAATGCAGCTTCGTGCTACACACAGGGGATGTCATCTATGTAGTTGGTTCTCGTGAATATTACCCAGCGAACTTTATCGAACCTTACCGAGAGTTTATCGTCGGTGGAGAACAGCCCGAAAAAATCGCCTATGACAGCATGGTGTTTAACCTACCATTTTTACCAGTGCTAGGCAACCATGATTATTATGACGTACCGTTTTTCTACCGTTTAATTACAGGTAGTACCTTAAGCTTGCGGCGAATGCTGCGGTATAAAGATTTTGAGATTGGTTGGCATGGTTCTAATCAAGGAGATGCCTATGCTAGAGCCTTTATTGATTATCTCACAGGTATTGCTGCACCGCAAGAACTCAACCAACATTTAGACAAACACTACACTGGGAAAACAGACACCGGAAGATGCTTACATTACCTACCGGGAGAATTTACCCGTGTACCGAACCGATATTATAGCTTTCGTTACGGTGGGATAGATTTTTTCGCCCTAGATTCTAACACCTTTAACACACCTGCGCCGTTGCCGCACACTGCCGCCGGAGATGTGTATCGCCGGGAATTACAAAAGCGTCGCCAAGAAATAGATAGAGAAGAAGAATTAATTTTAGCTGAATGCGATAAACTCAATCCAGAAGTAGCTGCCGATGCGGAATTACTGGATGATTTCAGCGCGAAGTTAGACCAAATCAACGAAATCAAACTCGACATCGAGAAACAATTAGCATCAGACGACAGCCCGGTGATAGACTGGGAACAATTAGACTGGTTACGCAGCAGATTAATTGAATCTTGGCACTGTTCCGAAGTGCGGGGAAGAATTTTGTTTTTTCATCATCCCCCCTACGTCACCGAAGCGACAAAATGGGATCAAGCGCAAACATTAGCAGTGCGTCAGCGTTTGCGGTGGGTGTTTAATCAAGTGGCGGAAACCGTGGGGGATGGAGTGAAAGAGCGTCCCATAGTAGATATAATTTTCAACGGACACGCCCACTGTTTAGAATATCTCCGCACCGTGGATACTGGACACGCAGACTCGCACATTAATTGTATTGTATCTGGTGGTAGCGGTCGCCGTCCCCGTCGTCAGCGAGCAGAGGGGACAGTGTTAATGGAGATGTTTCAGGATAATTCTGGTAAATCTATCCGTAAAGTCGCCCATTCCCAGCTTTACGTCGGTCGTAGTGGTCATGGTGTAGAAAAGCAGCTATCATACTCTTGTGTGCGTATTGATGTAAAAGATGGCAATCCACCTAAGTTTATTGTCAGACCTTTGGTAGCGGAACGGGTGGGGGATGAGTGGTTTGAGCGGGAGTTGGATAAGATTGTGATTTAGTAAGCTGTTGATGAGCGCAGTTTTACGCTTATGAGTGATTTAGAGGCTGAAAAGCTTGTGACGCAAGGATTTTTTAGACTGACTGCGCGGAGGGGTAGGTGTACAAAATTGTGTTTGGGGAAAAATGGCTGTATTCCTTATTCCGTCAGCTTTTGCAGATTTTTTTAAAAAAAACCACCCGCGCACCTTGCCCTGTCTGGGTTTCAGCGATTTTGCCCTCTTGCCAGTCACTTTTCTCGTGCTATGATAGACCCATCCGCGAATCTGAACCTTGAAAACCTTATATACATTGGCTTTCGGGCTGCCGCAGTTGCAACATTAACTAATCCCTATTAGGGATTGAAACGCCTGAAGTAGATATACTTTGAAGTTTCCAAGTAGGTAAAGTTGCAACATTAACTAATCCCTATTAGGGATTGAAACATAAGCTGATAGTCTTGCTGTGATTGAGTCAGGTTGCAACATTAACTAATCCCTATTAGGGATTGAAACTACGGATGGTAAAAGCGGTAAGGACTTCCGAAAGGTTGCAACATTAACTAATCCCTATTAGGGATTGAAACCTCTCTTTTATATTCTTTGCACCCTCTCAAAAAGGTGCCGTTGCAACATTAACTAATCCCTATTAGGGATTGAAACAGGTGATACTCGTGGGCAAGTAGGTAGTGCCCTGAGGTTGCAACATTAACTAATCCCTATTAGGGATTGAAACAACACCAACGTTACAGCCTATTTGACTCCATCAGAAAGGGAAGTTGCAACATTAACTAATCCCTATTAGGGATTGAAACTTAAAGCCCCCATAAACAACACATCTTTGTTGAGTTGCAACATTAACTAATCCCTATTAGGGATTGAAACCTTATGCCCTGCATCCCAGTTGAAGTCTGGGAGACCGCCTAGCGTTGCAACATTAACTAATCCCTATTAGGGATTGAAACCTTGTTATTAGAGTGTTAGCTTTTGTCTTTTTTTCAGGTTGCAACATTAACTAATCCCTATTAGGGATTGAAACGGATAGATACCATCTTACCTTTAATTTAACGATATCGTTGCAACATTAACTAATCCCTATTAGGGATTGAAACTTGAAATAACCTCAAACACCGCAACAGAATCTTCGTTGCAACATTAACTAATCCCTATTAGGGATTGAAACTCAGAAGTCTACGCCATCATCGAAGCCTTGAAAAATGAGCGTTGCAACATTAACTAATCCCTATTAGGGATTGAAACTATTTTCATCAGAGAGGATGCCAGTAAAATTCTGGTTGCAACATTAACTAATCCCTATTAGGGATTGAAACTGGTAAATCCATCAGGATTCCTCCTTGAGCCAGCTAAGTTGCAACATTAACTAATCCCTATTAGGGATTGAAACGTGGCTGTCCCGGTTGGGGTGCTGGCCCTAGTAAATGTTGCAACATTAACTAATCCCTATTAGGGATTGAAACATTACTAAAATAAGCTTTTAAATTACTAGCCTTAAGTTGCAACATTAACTAATCCCTATTAGGGATTGAAACTTTAACTATGATGGTAAATGCTTCATCTGTAGGAAGTTGCAACATTAACTAATCCCTATTAGGGATTGAAACTAATTGCGATCGCTGCTTGTTGGGGACAGACTGCGCGGGTTGCAACATTAACTAATCCCTATTAGGGATTGAAACTACAACCGTGATAATGACTTTGGATTTTTCAGTTTGAATTGTTGCAACATTAACTAATCCCTATTAGGGATTGAAACTCTTTTCCCTTCTTATTTCCTTATGCTTACCTATCCGTTGCAACATTAACTAATCCCTATTAGGGATTGAAACAATTATACTACAATCCACAACCGTACAGAATTGTGTTGCAACATTAACTAATCCCTATTAGGGATTGAAACTTCTGCGAAACCGTGCCGAGCAACCCGGTAGACCGTTGCAACATTAACTAATCCCTATTAGGGATTGAAACAAATGGGATTCAAGCGCAATCAGGCGGGGATAAACGAACGTTGCAACATTAACTAATCCCTATTAGGGATTGAAACAGAGAAATTCTGCAAAATAAAACCCTGGGATGAAGAAGGTTGCAACATTAACTAATCCCTATTAGGGATTGAAACCGTTCATGAATGCTGCTAAATCAGCGTCAGTAGCAGTTGCAACATTAACTAATCCCTATTAGGGATTGAAACTTGATTAACCCACTTAAACACTTCCGCTAAGTTGCGTTGCAACATTAACTAATCCCTATTAGGGATTGAAACAGACATTACATCCATGCTCCCGCTTTGTAAATTTGTTGCAACATTAACTAATCCCTATTAACCCAAGTTGCTAGTTATCAAAAAGCACCTTGTTTTAAGTAAAAAATCTAATTTTTAGGTATTTTAAAATACTTAAAGATTAAATTTTAGCATCAAAGAAATACAGTTTAGGGGTACTAACTAGCAACTTACGTTATTAGGGATTGAAACAGGTATCTTTTATCAATTCCAAACTGTATTAAGTAGGTCAACATTAGACCTCTTGCATAAATATTTTTCTGCCTCACACAAAGGCGCAAAGACGCAAAGAAAGACGCTAGAATCATGACTTTTGCAAGAGGTCTATTGAAAAAGGTAAAATAGAGTCTTTGCGATTGCTTCGCTTCACTGCGTTCCGCTCGTAATGACATTTCACATTTAATTAGGTTGAGCTACTTATTTGCTTGGAGTTGCAACATTAACTAATCCCTATTTTCATATCTTGCACCTTTCTCAATAAGCGTCAGCCGATGCACTGCCAATGACGCAAAACTAAGGCTTTCAGGAAGTTGCAAGCAATGCCCACCCTACAAAAATTATTATCAAGGAACAGGTGCAAGATGTGTGTATTAGAGATTGAAACACTACACAGTTATAGAAAATTAGCGTTCTTCTTTGCGCCTTTGCGCCTTTGCGCGAGACAAAAAAAGATATAGTTAACCCACGAAAAT
Organism: Anabaena sp. CA = ATCC 33047; assembly: GCF_963870205.1. NCBI lineage: Bacteria > Bacillati > Cyanobacteriota > Cyanophyceae > Nostocales > Nostocaceae > Anabaena > Anabaena sp. CA = ATCC 33047. Next base: position 13,070 of record NZ_CAWMSA010000027.1, read on the forward strand.
ACCTGTAAAGAAAGCATTTCCCCACAAGCCCAAAATTGATATAACGGTGCGTTAGGCGCGAAGACAAGACGCAATGAAACATCGAAACAGACGCGCCTAACAAACCCTACTGAACTGACACAGCTAATTTAGTGCATTAGGAAACTCTTGTGGGATGGTCATCTTGACCGTCCCGTGCAGGCATCTTGCCTGCACCACAAGAAATTTTGTATTATGTTTGTGCATCATTTTAGTCGTGTCAGTCCACTACAAGCTATTAACTCAACTGGGCGACGAGTTGATTTTCTAAGAGCGTATCACTGGTTAACAAATCCTCAACGGTGATTCTTAAAAACCGTTGCTCATCTACTTGAAACATTACCTTAATACGATCGCTCCCCGGAAACCCAGGAGGTGTCAATTTAGCGATACTTCTGGCCCCTTCCTGATCATTCAACGGTTTCACGCTAGTTACACCATTATCCAGCCGACGAGTAATTAAGCGATCGCCATCAAAATAAACTTCTGTTCCGCCTGTTTCCGCCCCTAATTCCCCGATAATCAACTCTATACTCGGTTGATTCTCCAAGGAAGCCCCCAAATATAACTCTACAGGCTGATTCATCGGGTAAGCTTGTCCTTCCTTAATTATCGGATGCCAAGAGTGACGCTGATTCCGCCGATCCCAATATCGTACACCGTAACTGTGATAGAGAAAGTCCTTAATTTCTACCCCTTGGGATAGTTGCAATGCACCTTGAGCGATCGCCTCAAATGGACGTTGACAACGAATCTTGTCTGTGGTAAAATAACCTTCAATCCATTTCTGAACTGCTGGTAATTGTACAGTTCCACCGACCAATAACACGGCATTAATATCTGTAACTTCAATACCTTGACGGCGGGCTTGCTGTAAGAGATTCGTCATACACTCATCCAACTGCTGAAAAAATCCCCGTTCGGTGAGGATATTTTCCAGATTGTCCCGATTTAGACTGAGTTCGTAGGTTTCAAAACTTTCGTCATCAAAATAAACTTCACTAGCTTGATTTTGACTTGATAACTGAATCTTGAGTTTTTCCGCCAGTCTCATTGTCAAAGGGCTAACCGCCAACCCTTGATGTTTGGCAAAATAATCAACTAACCAGTTATCAATATCTGTACCGCCTAAATTCTGCCCAGCTTTGGCTAGTACACGGGCGGTTTTGACTTTTTGTTTTGAGTCTTCCGCAAGAGATTTGTTACCCCATTTGAGCAGAAATCCTACAGGTTTATTATTTGCCTGTCCAGTTTTCTGCAACTGCACAAGGGATAAATCTAATGTTCCCCCGCCAAAGTCAACGACTAACAAAATTTCTTGATCAACTAAACCATAACCCAAAGCGGCGGCGGTGGGTTCGTCTAACATCCGCACTTGTTCCACGGGCAGGGCTTGACAAACTTTCCCTAACCAGTGACGATAAGCTTCAAAGCTATCTACAGGTACGGTTAAGACGAGTGAATCTAAGCCGCCTTCTTGGGGTGCTAGTTGTGTGATGATGTGAGACAAATACCATTGTCCGACTTGTTCAAAGCTGATGATTTGTCCGTCGAGTTCTGGTAAAAAGCCTTGAATATCTGCGGCTATTCCCCGTTTAAAGCTGCGGAAAAATCGGCTATCATTTTTTAGGTCAAGGCCGCGATCGCGTACTTGTTGACCGACGATGATTTTACTCTGGTTAGCGTCTTCAACGTACACCAAACTGGGAATTAATGGTGGGTTGAGGCTTTGTTGGATTGATAGGTTTGCTAGGCTGACGGTTTCTGGTTGTTGGGTGACTGGGTTCCAACGGGCTATTACTGTGTTACTTGTACCAAAATCAATTGCGATCGCCATAGTCTGATGATTGTATCGCGCAAAGGCGCAAAGGCGCAAAGTGTTTGTTTGAGTGAGACTATTTTCCCATAAGCCACCAACTACGCAAATGTGCGATCGCTGTTTCTTTGTGTTTGGCTTCTATTTCTATCCAGGGGGCTTGATGGTAAACTTGGGGCATGGCGGTTATCAGGGTGCTGTGTTTGCGGTCGAGAAAAGATTGTTCACCGTTGGAGATGTGGACTAATTGCCAGTCTGGATTTTTCCAGGTTGTTTTGGCTGCTTCAAACATGGATGTGACGCTGGGGTGGTTGTAGCTGTCTAATTTTTCATAGCAAATATGATGATGGGCATCAAATACCATTGGAATTTGTGCTTGTTGACATACTGCTAAAATTTCACTGGCACTATAGGCGTATTCGTCGTTTTCTAGGGTTAAACGGTTTTTGATGGCTGGTGGTAGTTCGGAGATGACTTTGATTAGTTGTTCGCTACGTTGAGATTTGCCACCGTGTATATTCATTAATGACCAAGGTGAACGAGGTAAGCCGAGTAAGTCTAAGTTGAGGGCGTGTCTGGCTAAGATTTTGATGCTGTTTTGTACGACTTCGGGCGAGTCGGAACTGAGGACTACGTATTGATCAGGGTGTAGTACCATTCTAATGTTGAGGGATTGGGAGCGATCGCCAATGGTAGCTAGTTCAGCCTTCATGCTGTTTAATATCTTCGCCCCAATTTCGTCTTCCATATCACTTAAGGGAAACAAGGCTGAAGTCATGCGATACAGTTTAATATTGTTGGCATCGCAAAAGGTTAAGGCATCATGTAGTCGCTGTAAGTTATGCTGGTAAATCTCCCTTAAAGCTGTTTCCCGTTGACTCAGGGAAAGTTGTAAATAACGTGTGCGTGTCATTGTCCGAAACCGCACTGTTTTATCAAAGGTAATGCAAACCAGCCCTAACCTTGGCGGCTCATTTTTTGGTAATTTTGCTGTGTTAGGCAGTGTGTTTAACTGGGTTGCAGTCATGAATTTAGTTTGCTTTGTTTGCCACTCTTTCATTTAACTGAATTTTCTACAAAGCTGTGGAGTATCTAAAGCTTGATTTTTTACGGGTTTCAACACCTACAAGGAAGAGATTTAGAACTTATCAGACATTGTAGAGACGTTGCATGCAACGTCTCTACACACATTTTGCACTATTCTCAATAACCGTGGGGCGATGCACAGCCTACAAGGTAAAAATAAGGGTTTAAGCGAATTTTGAGGAGTGCATCGCCGCCCTGTAATCGCAATCAAGCAGCTGTTGCAAAATGTGAGCCTCCAATGTGGCTCAGAACTAAAGTCTGAATATCAAATTAGGTATATGTACCTTTTGGTAGTGTTGTCAAGTAAATGAAATATTTATTAATATAAGTAGAAATTCAACTTTGGGAGTTCACGCAAATCAAGGTAACAAGAATTTCTTCACAGGGGGGTTCCCAGTTCCCAGTTTTTTAGTAAGGGAGTAGAAGAGATGAAAGACGAGCAAAATAATAACTCTCAGGAATTTATCGACAATCTCAAGAATGGAATTTGGCTATTTGGTTTGTCTTCTTGGGTATTTGGGATTACCGATCGCAGTATTGCATCTTTCGCTGATGGTTATTTATCTGCATTGGATTTAACGCAACTATTTACAGCTGCTACATTCTTTGTGGCATGGCTATTTTTGAAGCCAACATCTAAAGTTTAACCAGGTTGTAGCGTTTCAGGTAGAACCTTTCGATAAAACACGGGGAGTAGGGAGTAGGGGAAGCGGAGGAGGCAGGGGAGCAGGGGAGCAGGGGAGCAGGGGAGAAAAGCTAATGACTAATGACTAATGACTAATGACTAATGACTAATGACTAATGACTTTTTTCTCAAACAATTTAGGGTAATTCTGCGATATGTCAGAATTACCCCTGTTTGGTTGGTATATGACTGATGTAGGTGCAAACCAATTGCGATCGCTGTCTCAAGTTGAATATTCCCTTATTCCCTGTGACTTGGATACGTTACTTTTAGCTAATCAAAAGCATAATGTTTTTTTACGTCGCGTCTAATTTCCCAAGTACAGGACATTCCAGCCGGGAAAATCACTAAATCTCCTTTACCCATTTGTACAGGTTGTCCGCTATCAGGCGTAACAACTACGTCACCTTCTAAGAAATAACAAGTTTCTTGAGTATCATAAGTCCAGGGAAATTTTGAAATTTCTTTTTGCCAAATTCCCCACTGAAACACACCCAACTGCTGTAGTCTTTCTTGACTTGGTTGATGCTCAATTTTAATTTCCATGTCGCCTTGTATCTGTAGTGATTTAGCAGTAAGACTGAATGTCTTCACCACATTCATCTACTAAATAACATAAAGCGCGAAAACGCAAGCCCACAAATTGATCATACAGGGGATTGAGCTTACACATAGGAGGGATGTGTCCTATTTTGCGTCCAAATAGCACAATGTCACGCTCAAAAGGACATTGAGCCGGGATCAATTTGGCGATCAAGCAAGCTAATTTACGATTGTGGATTTCTACTGCATCCAGCTTTTCACGTAAGGGTTGCAACAAATCCAATTTTTTCTGACTACCTGCTTTTTCGGTGATGTCGATAGGTTTGATAAAAGCAGACATGACAATATCTTGGTTATGGCTGTGGATAACACTCATAATCAAATCTTCCTATGTAAACAACCTATTTTGCAGTTGTGCTACTTACCATACAATTTGTTTCTAGATTAGGTGTTATGTGCAAATAAATTAACTTCAGCACAGATATCAGGTAAATCTGAGAAAAATTGTTGGTCAATGTGGGACTAATTGATATATAAACCGACTAGATGTCTTGGAACTGTCCCGTTAAATACAAAATAACAAAGAAAAAGTAAAAATGGTATTTCCTTAACTTATTGATTGCTGATATGGCAAATAGCGATTTCATATATTAAATGTCAAGCTCCGGTTTTTAAACTACACAGTGATTGTAGCCGCATTTTTACCAGTAAAATTACGGTTTTTTTGAGCCTTTAGCTAGATTTACTGGGTTTTCAAATCTACGGATAATTGATTTTAGGCTATTGTGTATCAAATAAATTGTCATATACGCTACATAAGCAGACCTGAATATTATTTAATAAGTTCCCAATGACCCTTTGATAAGGAGAAACTAATCTATGAATGCTAGTGGTTGGATCAAAATTTTGCAGAAGCTTGTCTTCTACCCTAGGTAAAATACCCTTTTTCAGTCAAAAAATATCAAGCAGACATAAGAAAATTTATCTGAAAAGTTTAAAATTTTCGGAAAATTTCATTACCTATGTAGGATGCGTTAGCAAACAGTAGGGTATATAACCGATGAAAAATGTAGTTTACTCAGCAATGAGATGACGCTGGCCGCCGAAAGCCAAAAGCCAAACTACTACTATAATCCAATGGATGAGGAAGATTACCCAAAAAGAACCTGTGAGTGCATAAGCTACTGTGCAGCACAGTCCTAAAAGTCCTGCTAAGGTAAGGAAAATTGGCTGAAAAAATGTTGGATATCCAGTCCGGAAAAAAGTTCTGGCGTTGAGGGGATGATAAATAATAAATAAAACTAAGATGAATCCAGCCCATAATCCCCATTGATACCAGTTGATGACTTCTATGGGATGGGGAAGCGGTAAGACGCGAAAGACTAATTCTTCGGTGAGGGCTGGTGAAATGGCTGATTGTAGTGCAATCTTGAATTGTGAGATTTTTTGAGTAGGGGTAAAACTCCAATACAAAAAGCCAGTTTTTAATCCTAAAGGTAAGGCGATCGCAGTATAAATTAACAGTGTTCCTGCCACAACTAACCAATCTGTACTTTGGGGCAGTACGATAGATGCGAGGAATCGGTTCAGTAAAATGGTGATAGGTGCAATATTTGTTCCGGGAATTGTCAGATAGCCTAATGCCATTGTTGCCGCTAGGGGGGCAATATCTGGATTTAAACCACCAATTTGATTAGTTCTGAGAAACCAGAGTTGAGCGTCATGTCTCAAGAATAGGGCGGCTAGTTCATCCTGTGCTTGTCTAGGTAGCATTGTCCGCCAACTGGTGAGAGCAGCCCATATACTGCGATCGCGAAAAGTTTTTTGTCCTTTCCCAGTCCCCATTAAATAGTCTGCGTGACTTTGCCAGTCTGCACGCACGATACCCAAAGGAGTTAATTGGTTTTCTAAAGCCTCACCCAAACTAACTAATTCTTGAAAGCGCGAAGTTTGGGGATCATTGGGGTGAGTGTTGAGCCATTGCTGAATTGCTGGTTCTTTGGCGACTTGCTCAGTTATGACTTGAATGGCAATATAAAGGGCTTGACTAGAATCCTGCACACAGGAAGTTGCTGGGGAAACCGTCGCGCCACCAGTTCCGTCACCTGTGCGATATCGCGCCATCATCACCTGCAATTGTTGCTGAAATTCTGTCACAGGAGAGAGTTTGATTCCCCCAAAATTATAGTTTTGTGTCACAGGTGCAAACTTCATCAGCACATCGGAAATTGGACGAGTCGCCGCCCATCCCCACTGTAAGTTACCCATGTAGTCAGCCCAGGTATGTGTACCGGAGATAATGCCATCAGAGTTGTTAGCGTAAATTTGCAGATAGTCAATGGCGAATTGTAATTCTTGGGTGATGGGTTCACGGACTACCTGCGCCAATCCAAAAGCAAAATGTCCGGTGACTGTAAACGCTGGGAAGTTTTCCGCTTTTTTACCGCCAATTCCGCCGAAATTGTGTAAAAGAATCGCTTTGTCGCCTTCTTGCCAATGGGATGATGTGGCGGTGGGGTTTAACAAGACCTTGCCAATTGTACCTTGATCTTGGGGTGTAATCTGCCAATTTTCATTTTTGATGTAATTTAATCCGGCGGCTTTTCCCGAAATTATTTTATCTGGCTGGAGTTGTAGAAGCGATCGCGGGACTAATCCCTGCACCACAAACACCCCGGCTGCATTTTTGCCGCCGTAAATATACCAACCCGCTTTTCCGGCTGGTGAATTTTCCAGTTGATTGGGGGTAGATGGTGGGATATTGCGTCTGTCTACTACCTGTTGGGGAATGCGGATAATTTCTTCGACACCATCGAATTGGCGAGAAGTGCGATTATAATGACGCACCTGAAACAAATCATTGGCACAAGTAGTATTTTCAGGACAGACTTTTGCTGCTGGAGATAAGATTTTAACTAAGCCGTAGAATCTACCAGTGGCTAAGACAGGCTCATGGGCAATTTGCAACCGTGGTTGTCCTGAGTTGGATTCTAGGAGTTTAACATCATCTAAGGTGACAATCAGATCATCATTTGGTCTAGCACCAGCCAGGGATTGCAAAGGCCCGACTTTTAGACGACCATCAAGGCGTGAGGGATGGATAATACCTGTAGCTGCGCTGTTTTTCGTTTCTTGTGTAAACTTGATATCTTGTTGTACAGCTTGCACATAAGATTTTAACTCTGGTTGATCTTGCCATTCCAGGCGGACAACTTGACCTACTAATTGCTGTAACTCTGTGGGTGCGTGTTGTACTTCCATCCATACCCAGTCTTCTCCCGGTGGGATTTGTTGTGGCGTTGGTAAAATTAACCTGCCTACCCACTCAGCCACAGGTTGATATAAATCAGGGTTAACAGTTTGATTAAGGGGATAAAACTGTGTTTGATTAAAGTCTTGGCGTTTGTGGATGGCGTAATTACTGCCTTGGGTAATGATGGGCTGGGGGCGTGGGTAAAATAGCCAGAGTGCGATCGCAATCAGTACCACCCAGAAAATGAAAAATGGCGATCGCCATCTGTTTGGGCGACGCAACTGCCAACTGCTAGATGATTTTTCATTCTGCATTGCTGTTCTGGCTCTGATTTTCTTTTGTATATAGCATAAAATCACTACTTTAATAAATATTGGCCAAATTTCTGTTTCAATTAGACATTTTTCAGGTTTTTAAGTCTAAAAAAATCACGATTTATGTCCATTTAATTGAAGATTTTACCGCGAATTTATTCCTATTTTTTTATATATTTGTTATAAATTAATTGAGGATAATTGCTGAGTATTATTCGCAAGTTTTCCAAAAATAAAGACTTAATTTATCAATATATCTATGTATTGAATCAAAACTAATAACTTCTAGTTTTTGGTTGATAAATCCAGTTTATCTCAGCTATATAGACAACATCTAGCAAACAAAACTCAAGTCCTACAACAAAGGCTTACCTAACATGAATATACGTTATCATTCTGCTGGCATTTTTTTAAAAGTTAGTCTTGCTCTCACAAGTTTGATTGGCTGTTTAACCTTGAAATCAACTCCAGCATCAGCCCAAGCATTAATAGAAAACCCTATTTCTGATTTTAGTTCTGGAGAACCTGCCGTCTTTGCCGGTGCAGCAGTGTATCTTACCCCTGGTAATTATTTATCAAGCATTGCTGCTGAAGCAGTCGCACCTAAAGGCACTTACTTCGCAGGATTCAATGGTGCATACACAGTTACAGCAATTTCATATATAGATCCCATTACTCATGTTGCCTATCCAAGCATCACACTGCACACGGGTGGATTATTAGCACTTCCGTATAATGTAGCGGGATCTATTAGAGGAGCTATAGTTGATAGACTGAGATACGGCAATCTCACATTAGATGAATATACAGCATTGGTAAGAGCGGCTGTTGGTAATGATGGTTTAGATTAAGTCGTGGTGATTGAGAATTAACATCCATCCCTTCCCCATCATGGAAGGGATGTGTGTTAATTAATTAGTTTAATTATTTGAGATATATAAAATAAGATATCTTACAAATATTAAAACCTAAAACCACCTTGAAAAAGTGCTTCAAAGTTGTCTCCACTCATCCCAATACGAGACTGCCAAAAATTACCACTACCAGGAATATTACGCCGCAGCAATAATCCATAGGTAAAATCAGCAACTCGATTTCCTGTATCTCGTTCAGTATTTTTAAAATTCTGTAGATAAGCACCAAAAGCCCACTGAGGACTAACTTGTTGTAAACCTTCCAAGGTATAGAATAAATCCCCTCTAATTTCTAGAGAATTACTAAATTCTAAACCTGTATTAAAACCTAATTTTCCTTGAAATAATCCTACTGGTGTAATACTGAATTGATTATCTAAAAATAGAATTGCTGTAGATAAAGAATAATTTAAATTTCTATTTTGATGAGAAAACAAGTAACTCATATTCAGATAAGCAGGATTTAAAAAATTAACTTCACTATTCCAATACAATTGTAATGATGGAATATGGTTAGTAATAGATTCAGTTCGTCCTTCTGCATCCACTGCTACATGAGTGCTGATATAATTCAAGACTCCGTTAAAATAAATGCCTAGTGTTGGCTCTAAAATTCCCAAATTATTTGTAATATTAAATGCAGTATCTGTATTCAAGTTCAACCACATACCTGAACTAATACCGTAATTCCAGTTACCAGAAGCAGCAGCCCACAAAGCTTCTATAGTAGGTAAATATAAATATCCATCAAAAGCTTGAAAATAATTAGTAATTTTGCCATCTTGACTTAACTCGATCCGATCAAAAGCCATATCAAAGGCACGAACATTAATTGGAAATGATGTCAGATTCGCCGAACTTAAATTCTGAATAAACTGTTGCCCATTAGGAGCAGTTAAAGTCACTTGTACAGCCGATGAACGGTTAGGTGTTTGTTGGGAGGGTATAGGTATACTAACAGATGATAAAGGGCCAAAACTTTGATTAGAAACATCAGCTTTAGAAATAAAAGTTTCTCCTGCTCTCCAGGTGCGATTACCATCAAAAACCTGAACTAAACGCCGATGATTACCAGTACGAATTTGAAAAATACTGGAACTATTGAGGGTAATGGTACTGGGAAAGCTGAGAATTCCAGAAACTTGCTCTAATCCACTATTCTGATTACCTAAATATAGGGTTCTGTTAAGTATTTGATTAATTTGTCTTCTTTGTTCTGGGGTTGCCTTTGAATCTAAAACCGCAAAATTATCTTGTCGGGAATATCGCTCTTTAGCCTCATGTAAACTTGCTTCTAGCTCAGAAAAATCTATTAATTCCAAAATACTACCTAGCAACATTCCTAATGTAGATTTAGCAGTTTGTGATTTATCTATTTGTCTTTCAGAAAAGGATAAAGATAAAGAAACACCAGGATTAGTAGCAATATTAGTATAAGTGGCTTTAGCTTCTAAAGGGTCATACTCTAATAGAGTTCTATTATGAGAATAGCTCAGATAAAATCTATGCCAATCATGTTGTTCTATTTTATCTCTAATTCCTAACAGACTTTGGCTTTCACCTAAAGTCACCCAATAGAGAGAGTTTAAATAATAAGAACTGCGTTGATTTGTACTAATAGATTGATTTAGTAAGATGTTATATAAATCAACATTACCAAATTCTTCTCTATTGCCAACCTTAATCCCAGGATAGGATGTGATTTCAGCTTGAAATTGAGTTTTTTGCCCAGTAACAGGATTACCCCAAGTAAATCCGGCTTGTTGTAAAGTCTCTGGAGAAATTATTTCTCCACGAGTCAAAGTTACTTCTCCTAATAATGGTTGTAAATTACTGGTAGGAAAATTTTGCAAGATTAACGGATATTGATCTGTACTCAATGATGAAACATTAGGTACAACTGAAGATATCGAATTATTGGGATTACCTCTAGAATTAATCACAACGGGGGCAGTCTCAACCCCCACTGGATTAATTACTTCCGCCGCAATTGATTCGATAGTAAATTGGTTAGTACCAATTGCTTGTGTTAGTTCTTGAACACCTTGCGGTAGAGATGAAACTGCCTGCATTCCCCAAAGTCTTTGAGTTAATCTAATCGACTCTCTACGTTGAGTGTTTGTAGTTGCTCCTTGGTACGTAACTCCACTTTGCCATCCCTTGGTTTCTATGACAACCCGATTACCAGGTAGCACCCAATAAAATTGGTCTTGTTTAGGAAAATTGGCAAATGTAAAACGGTTAAATACAGGATCTTCCGTCGAAAATTTCAGAGAATATTCAATATATTTTGTATTTGCTATAGGATTAAATGGCGCAGAATAAAAAGTAAAGTTATCTCTAGGATCAATTATCCAAGGATACCTAATAGCACTATTAGTCAGTGCATTTAATATAAATATTTCTAAATCTTTTTTTTGCAGAATAGGTTTTTCATTCTGCTCAGTTGGAGTATCAGATTCCTCATCATTAATATCTGGTTTTTGTAATGGTATAATTGGGGTGGGAATATTCGTATCTTGAAGATTAGGAATATCTCTAGTCGGTTTTAAAGGGAAACTTTGTGTAAAAACTGTGTTTTTTTTATCAGTAAAGTTATTAGATACTCTCAATTCTATATCTGACTGATGTTCTGCATTCACTCTATCTGCAATCAGATTAGTTGCTAATACAAAGGTGAACAGAGCTATATTAATAAGTCTCTGGCAATCAATTAAGTAATTAAACATTATAACCCATACATGATTAATCTAAACTATGCTCATCGTCTAGATATTAAAAAGCTAAATATCTTTTCACTAAACTCCATTCTCAATTAATGGAATATGTGCAACATAATGCTATAAAAAAAATTATTAACTAATGACAGTTGCAATTAATACTTAAACTTTATTACTCTATGACTGATGTTTCATAAAGATATTGAATCTGAGCATTAACCATCTGGGATTTAAAGTGTGGGCTAGCTCTACATACATTACACATCTTCCTGAAAATAATAAACCAGTAAATCACTTAATTCTATTTAACTAAAGACAGAATTAACTTGAATACAAAAAAGTTATACTGGAAATTTTTCGGCAGGTTCTCAAAAAAATATCAGGATTAATGTCTTTTTATTTATGTTTTTGATTTGATATTTTATGAAAAATATTATAAAATTATCAAGTCATTGAGTGATATTTTGTGTGTTTTCTATAGGTAATATCAAATTAATAAATTATTATTAATGATTTGAATATTGTAAAGTAACTATAATCATATCTTGCACCATTCTCAATAAGCTCCAGGCGATGCACATCCAACAACCTAAAACTAAGGGTTTGAACAACTTGCAAGCAATGCCCACCCTTCTAGCAAGTCGCAAACATGGATAACCAACCATGCCGAATCTTCACCTATGCTATTGAATTCTATCTTGAGGAACGAAATATCACGCGTCCGGGAATTTCCTCATGGTTAATTTTGGCATAGACTCGCAAACAGGCTAAAACTTCTCCAGGGATACCGCCGCAGTCGAGTTGTAAATCATCTTTAGTTAACGCACAAATATCAGCGTAAATTCCCGTTAATTGCCGAATTCGCACATCGTAACCGGCATTATTAGCACTGACAACCACTTTTTTTAAAGCGCGCCGTGATTCTTGTTGTAGTTTACCCCACCAAGAATAACGTTCGGCTGGGGGGACAAAAATTAACGAGTGTATGGCTTCATCTATATCCAGCCAAGCGCGTACAATTAACAAAGGGTCTGCTGTTTCTTCAGCTTTTTGGATACGGTGAAAACGGTCTGTTAACGCTTCAATATATTGATTTCTTTGTTCTGGCTGCAAGTCTAAAGGAATGATATCAAAACTAAACACACTTTTTAAAGCATGATGTAAGTCTGAATCAATCTCAATGAATTTAATTAATAAACCTAAAAAACCTGCTAATAAAGTGATTTCCTCAGCAGCATATCCTGGGATAATTCTACTTTGCTCAAACGCTGCTTGAGATAAACCCAAACCAGGGCAAATTACAGTACCTCTGAGTCCGGGGTAGATAATTTCATCGCGGATGAAAGGTAAATGATAGACTTGAGAATAATCTGCGATCGCACCCACAGCTTCAGCAAAATCTAAAGCCTTTTGTCGCCAAAACTGCGCCAAATCTTCAGGAACTCGCAACAACTTGCGATGAATTTCATTCCATAAATCCCCATCAGTTTCACTTGTTAAATGACAATCACCTAAATATAACCTCAATTCCGAGTCAGACTCAAAAGCTAAACGCAAATCATGTAATTTAGAAACAGTAGAATTAACTACGTTAGCGTTCCCCTCCTTTTCTACTTCTAACAAAACCTGAATTTCTTGCAGCACCTCATCACAAATTTTAACACCAGGGTCATGGGGATACTCAGCTTGAGCCTTTCGCAAACAAACGTCTAACCCATACAAACCATACCGTAATAACTCAGCCAATCTTGAGTTTTCTACTGCCAATAAATGCTTGAGATGCTGCATAAAACTTACCTATGATATCTCATGCAAAGCCGCCAAGAAAGCCTTTGCGTCTTTGCGCCTACCGCAAGCGGAACGCCTCAAGGCGAATGCGCGAAATAATTCCTAATGTATACCGCAAAAAGGATCACGTTCCTTATCAACCTCATTCGGTTGTAAATCCAACTCACCACGGTAAACACAACCCTCTTCCATCAGACATTCTAAATTAGTAGATGTCCAATAAGGAACATCCCCAGCGTGAATGCGAAGAATCCCCAAATTATCAATCGTCACCCGATATTGACAAGGATAATCTGTACTCACATCAGGTTTACTTAAAGCACCAATGCGTATCCATTTTTTACTATTAGTTTCCACATCAGTTTGATACATATAAAAAGTATGCTGATTAGTGTGAGGAAACGGAGGTAAAGGATTACTAATTAAACCATAACCTGATTTGGGTGTACCATCCCGCAAATAATGGAATTCTTGCAGAGGTTTGCTACCATCTTTATCAACTTCAAATACTAAATGATAAGCATCAGGTTGATCTACCGTCGCTGATTCAATCACATTAACAGCAATATCACCATCAATTAAATCTTTATCAGCACGTTCAACTGCAATATTCCACTGTAATTTACCATCAGTAAATAACCCTGTACTAATCTCAATACCGGGGACATCGATTAAATAATGGGGATTTCCTTGACACAACAACACACTAAATTGTAGAGTTTGGTCAATCTCAAACTGAACTTTAATTTTTTTCAAAAACTCCGCTTCGTCCATCCCCAATTTTTGCATGAGGTTTTTACCGTCGAAACTACCCCACAGGCGTAAATCTCCAGCTTCGTAGTCTTGGCGATAAATAATGTTAGTTAACTGTATCCCTACCCAATTTGTTCGGACTTTAGCGACATTTTCCGAGGGTGAAAGTTGATATAATTCTTGTCCAGCGTTAAAGACTGGGAGGAGTTCATGACTTTGGGTTTTGCGCTTAAAATTGCAGGGTAAATAATAAAAGAGGTTTTTAACGTCTATTTCTAATTGATTTGCACCTTTGCGTAATAAACCTTTTGATTCTTCGGGATCAAATCTCAATCTTCGCAGTTTCTCTGCATAGCAAGCACCTGCGGAGGTGGCGAGTTTAGTGTACTCTAAAACAAAAGTGATGCGTTCAGGATTCCAAACAAAATAGGGTGATTTGCTAAACTCTTGATAAATTTGACGTTGTACTAAGTCGAGATTGCAGGTTTTACCGGAGAGAATTAACCAGTCAACTTTGCGAGTGTTCCACGCATCTATATTATTGTTGTCAGCACTGAGACGACTTTCCATTAAACCTTTAGCTATCCCAATTGCTTCTTTGATAGCGGAGGAAGCGACACGTTCAAATTGTTGACTATCTATAGTAACGGCGAGATTTTCTGAGTTTCTAACTTGGAATTTAATCGCGCTTTGGGTGAGGAGTTCTGCAATTTGCTGTTCGGAAATTGTAAAACTTAATCGGCATTCATCGTTGGGTAATTTCTGTCCTAGTTTAAGTTTAGCAGTTTCGGCATGATCCCAAAGTGTGTAAAATGTTTGTAGGCGTTGCGGTGCTTGTTGCCAACGGGTAGGGATGACTTTCTCGGCGGTGTCTAACGCATCTTTATAAGCTGCGTCACCTTCAGGATTTTCTTTATCGATACATTTTAACAAACTGCCACTTTTAAATTTACCTTGTTCTAAAAAGCGTTCATTTAATTCGGCGTTGATTAAGTCTTCGAGTTTATCGCTTTCGATATCTCCTCTAGTTACTGCTGTTAATAAACAGTCGGCGATCGCAACTTTTAATAGTCTAAACACTTTTAAGGTAATTAACTCACCACCTAACTGTAAATGTCCAGATGAACCTAACAATTTTGGAGTCAGTTTATAATAACGTCCGCCTAAACCTCTATCTTCATGATTGGCAAAAAATGGTGTACTATCTTCTAAGGTCAATTCAATTAATGCTAAGTCTGTAGTCCCCCCACCAATATCTAACACTAAAACATTTTGTGACCATTTATTTTTCTCTTGGCGACAACGGGTTTTAAAAGATTCTATTCCGATGTTGAGATTGCCGCCAAATTCTCGCCATAAAAAGAAGATAGCAACAGATACAGCTTCATCATAAGCTGTTTGTACATCATCAATTCCCAACTGTTCAACTAATTCCTTAACTTCTTTCCGCACTACAGGGGGTGCAACGGTGGGATAGGTGACGACTGCTGTTAAAAAATCCCCTTCGGAAAACCTGCGTCTAGCGCGTTGACGATAATCTTCAGTTAATGTAATTAAATGCGCCCAAGCTGCTTGAATAAGTTGGTTAACATTAATTATATCTTCTTTGCCATCCCACAGCACAGAAAATTTTTTATCTTGTCCAAAATAACGTTTGGGTGAATGGTGAAATCTGCTGATAATTTCTGTTAAGGAACTGCTGCTTCCTTGTGCTATGGCTTTCTTGCGATTATCTCTAGCTTCTCTCCCCATCCGCAATTTTAAACCGTCTAAATTCACCACTTCTAACTCACTGGGAATCTCGGTGTCACGGCGGTCAATATCTAAAACCACTGGGATTAAATTCTGTGATTCTAAAGTCGGGACGCGGAAGACTTCATGATATATTTGATAAAGTTTCTTGCTGACGGCGCGACGAAATCTATCACTGTTACCTAAACATAATTCTATTTGGCGAATTGCTTCTAAAAATCTGGTTTTATTATCACTGCTAAACACCTCACTTAAGTGACTGGGTTCAATTTCCAGACTTTTACTAATATCAATGATAAACTTTTCCCATTCAGTTTCATTTACTTCTGGTAAGGCAAGAGAAGCGGGAGAACTTAACCATTGTGACAGGCGATCGCGCAATCTTAACTCTTGTTCTCGTGGTAAAATTTCCGCAATGGGGACTTCTATCGGGTCGAAAAGTGTAACTGTAGAATTCGACGTTCCAAAATCTACAGCTAACCAACCCGGAAATCTTTTTTTCGGTTTACCGTTACTAGGTTCGGCACTGTAGTTAGGAATTTCAAACGGATTTTTTCCTGATTGATTTGGTGTTTTTGGTTGCATAGGTAGTGACCACAGATGACAATAAGCTGCTACTTTTTGCCGTACAGATAACAGTGGATTTCCGGTATCATCAGAATCAAAATATTCCACCATTACCCGTAAATGACAGTTGATTGCTTGGGTTAGCGGTTTCTCTAATTTACAAGGATATTGTTCTAATTGTCCAAGTTGGGAAATTTTCGGAATATCAGAATCAAACTTTTTATAAGCCTGTTGAATTTTACTGGCTAATTCACTTGGTACGCCTTTGACGGTGCAGGTAATACTAGAAATATGAGGGATATTGTTTCCAGAAGCCAGCAGTTGAATGCTAGGCAATTCTAAATACTTCCGATAATTAACCCGCAGTTGAAAGCGTGGCACAAGTTGAATTTCTACAGGCATTTTTGCAGCTTCCTTAAAGGCACAATTAAATCAGCAATAGCTATCTACTTACTGATTACTGTTAGCCATTCAGGAATCAGAAATATTAGCAATTTCTGTGAGATTCTGTAGCCAGTTGGGAACTTCTCCCCCCGTTGGGGAGTCACCCAGGGAAATAAATCTCAGCAACGCATCTCTTTTGGAGAGGTTTTGTAAAGTGGGAACAATTTGATCCAAAATTCCCTCTAGTTCGGCGTTGACTTGTTGATTCACTTCGCTGACATACTGTACAAGATGCAAGCTGGCACTGGCGGTAATTTCATCCCGCAATCTTAAGACGAATAATTGATGATTAGCTGACCTAGGTATACCATAATTTTTTTCAGGCGACCAATCAAAGATTTGACCAATATTGTGTTTTTCATCCTGACGCGCTAGGGGAAAGATAACTTCAGGAATCAAAGATTTATCTTGTTGTTCAATTTCTTCTAAAATCACATCTTGCCATTTATTCGGGTCACATCCTAACAGCAATTGATAAAATAAATCAGCTTCTTCCGGGCCAAATTTGGCTTCAATTGCTTGTTCCATGTCTGGGGTAAGCATTTCTAAAAGACGGTCGCGCTCTGGGGCGATGTGGTGCGATAATTTATTGAGTAAGTCTACTACAGCTTGACGGATGCGATCGCGCGCAAATTCTTCTAGTTCTTTGACTGTCTTGGCAAAGGCTGGATAAAAATCATCGCTCTTAGTAGGTATACTATTATTAGTGCGATTACCCCGATCAAATAACTTCCCGGCTGCACCTTTCGATTCTGTTAACGTAATCGTACCATTATTGACTTTGTTAAATAATAAAGTCCACTGACTCCAATTAATTACTCTAAAAGTCAATTCATCTTTAACCACATCACTAACAACTGTTCCCTGACGGTCTTTAAGTGGTTCTGTACCTAAATCTCTTTGAAAATTACGATAGGTTTTATCTAAATTATCAATCGCATTTTTCAAGTCTAGAAAAGCTTGACCGTCCCCAGTGGGAATACCTTGGGCGTGAATTTCAGCAATAATGTTTTTGAGGTGTTCTTGTTGTAAACGTAAATTTTCAGCCGCGCGTCGGGTATCTTCATATAATTGTTTTAAACCGTGGGTATTGACATGATTTTGAATTAATTCCCGCAGTTTGGCGATACCCCCATCTTGAGCAAAGTAACCCAACTTACGCCCTAAATCATGGCGTGGATCTGATTCTAACAGGCGATCGCTCAAACTTCGCCATTTTTGTTGTAGTCGTTTCGGTCTTTCTAAATATTCAGGATAATCTAAGTTTGCTAAAAACTCCGGTGAACCAGCTTTGAGACTACTCGACCGTTTAGCTAACTCCGCTAATCCCAACAACGGCGATAGTAAAACCATCCGGTCTTTATTAATAGTAAACGCACTTGCACCATCGATAGTAGTTTGTAAAACTTTGAGTTTTTGTAACACCATCTCTGCTGTCAGGTGGGGAGTGTGACGTTGATCAATGAGAAAGTCTAATTCTCGTTCACCGCCTTCACTTTCTAAAGGTAACTGATCAAATCTTCCCACCCCGACTAAAATTAAATCTTTTAAATCTTGTCCGGGACGCTGTTGTTGCATCATCGTGAAAATTTTATTGGCGCGATCGCTTCCCGGTGACTTACCATTCAGGAGTACCAAAATCGTCTGCACTTCCGCCAATTCTCGCAGAGATAAAAACGTATCCCTCGCGCCAGAATTCGCCGCCCCCAAACCCGGAAAATCTAAGAGAATAAAATTATTAGCACCTGTAACATCCCAAATTTCTGGAGAAATTTTAACTTCAATATCAATCCGGCGAATTAAGGGGAAACTATTTTGTAAAAGCTTAGTTGCTAACTTTTGCGGTGGACTTGGTAAACGAATATGCGCTGGGGGTAACTCTTCAAAACTGAGGGTTTGAATAGCCATTGGTTGGTCTGCCAATTGTAACCCTTCACGAGCGATCGCCGCATCAATCACGTAACGTCTACCACACAAAGCATCCCCATAGGAACTGTAAGCGCGGACAAACAATACCAACTCCCGCAGCAAATAACGTAACTCTAAATTATTGCTGCTATTCCAAGTTTCTGCACACCAATTGAGAATTTCTTGTCCAGAACTGAGTTTAGCGGCAGGGATGGGAGAAAGTCCAGCCGCTATTGTGCGCCGGTTAGCTTCCCCTAGCATAAACCGCAAACACTCATTCACCCCCTCCCGCGTCAAATACTCCACAGTAAAGTTACCCACCTGTGTAGTTGAGAAGCCTTCTTGGGGGATGAGATGAATAGCCGTGACATTCCCGGTGGTAGGATTTTCACTAATCGGTAACGCATCGCCATAACCGATTAAGCTGCCTAAAAGTAAAGTTTTACCGCTACTAAACTCACCCATCACACCAATTTTTACAGGCGAAGTAGCCAGTTCTACAGTTTTCTCCGCAGCTTCCCGGAGACGCAAAATACAATCATCTAAGCTTGTGGGAATCCAATCTTCTTGTTTAGAAGGGGTTTGCGGAACAGAATCTATTTTTCCGAGAATAAGTTCGCCGTACTCTTTAAAACGTCCAATTTTTTCTAGTTCCATAGAGTAGCCTTACAATAACATGATTTTCTGTGAGCTTTATAACACACAAAAAGCCAGTAACTTTTATCTTTACAAGGTGTTAAGGCTATCTTACGGATGATTTGCCGAGAATTTATCTATTTTGGGATAACTTCAGATGATTATTTTTGCCAAGCAGTGCCGCTTACGGTATGCGTCAAGCTAATTTATCCCATCTTTGACATTCCTCAGCGTCAATTTTTGGTATTCCCTTACAAGTCAAGAGTGAATTTTCGCAGCCAGATTCAATATATTTAGATATTTTTGCCTTTTTTTCCTCAGTTTGTGCTGTTAACTTTCAGTAATCATACTAATTGTTTTTGCAACAAAATGAATTAGTATATGTAGCAAACACAAGTCAAAGCATATAAATTCTGCTTCATAGGAATTGTCTATATATATGATAAGTAATGACAAGGTACTATGTGACAATAAAATTTTTTAAAAAACTAGAGAACATTTTTGTAGATAAATCCTAAAATTTCCCATCAAATAAAAACTTATCCATAACATCAGGAATATCAAGCGGTGTTAGAATCAAAAAAAGAATTTATAGGGGCAAAAAATATTTTAGAAGAACTACAAGGTGAAATTGCAGAACACGATATTAACAAACAGCAGTTATGCCAAAGAAATTCAGAATTGGCAGCGATTTTAACATTAATACCAGACACATATTTCCGGCTGGATGCTGAGGGTAATATTTTAGATTATAAACCAGGGCAATCCGAATATACAGAGAGATTAGCAGAGATAATTCCCGGTAAACCTCTATTAGAATACCTACCACCACATATTAGAGGCAATTTTCACCAGGCGATCGCCCAAGTTATACAAACAAAATTACCAGTCAATTTTACTTATAATTTTGCATTATCCCACAGAATTTGTACCTGTGAAGCTAGATTACTATCCTTACAATCACAAGAAATTATAGTTTTAATTCGGGAAGTTAAACAAGCTATAGAAACAGAATTTTTACACGGTAACATTAACTTCCAAACAATTTTACAAAATGACAATAATATTATTTACATCTTCACCAATGAAGGGAGATTTTCCTATGTTTCACCCAATTGGACTAAAATTTTAGGACATGATTTATCTGAGGTAATTGGTCAATCTTTTGTCCCCTTTATCCATCCTGATGATGTGCCACATTGTGTAGAATATTTGTCAAAAATTGTTAACACAGGTGAAAACCAAGAAGATGTAGAATATAGAGTAAAACATAAAGATGGCAGTTGGCGTTGGCATACAAGTAATGCCACAACTATTAAAGATGCCAATGGCAAAGTTTTGTACTGTCTTGGTATTGGTCATGATATTACCGCCCGCAAACTCACAGAAGAAGCACTAGCAGAGAGAGTCAAGTTAGCAAACTTTCGGGCTGAAGTTGATAGTTTCCTGGCGCAAAGTTCCAGTTTACAGGAAATGATGCAGGGTTGCACCGAAGCCATAGTCAAACATCTCAATGCAGCCTTTGCCCGCATCTGGACATTGAACAAAGAAGAAAATATTCTAGAGTTGCAAGTCAGTTCTGGAATGTACACCCACATTAATGGCCCCCATAGATTTGTACCAGTAGGAAAATTTAAAATTGGTTTAATCGCCGAAGAAGGAAAACCCCACCTCACCAACTCCGTACAAACAGATCCCCGCGTGGGTAACAAAGAATGGGCTAAACAAGAGGGTATGGTAGCATTTGCGGGTTATCCCTTAATTGTGGAAGGAGAAACCCTAGGGGTAATAGCAATGTTTTCTCGCCAAACACTCAGCGATTCTACCTTTGAAAGTTTGGCAATTGTCGCCCATGAAATTGCTATTGGCATTAAGCGCAAACAAACAGAAGAAGCATTACGGCTATCTGAAGCTAAATTTAAAGAAGTGGCGAAAACTGCCCAAGAAAAAGCCCAGCAATTAGAAGCCACTTTATTAGAATTGCAGCAAACCCAAGTGCAATTAATTCACACTGAAAAAATGTCCAGCTTGGGACAATTAGTAGCAGGTATTGCCCACGAAATCAATAACCCGGTTAATTTTATTTACGGTAATATTAACCATGCCCGTGAATATGTTAGCGATTTGTTGGAGTTGGTAGAACTATATCAACAGCATTACTGCCCACCAGTGCCAGAAATTCATGAACACATCTACGAGATAGATTTAGATTTTCTCAGTCAAGATTTGCCCAAACTCCTAGATTCTATAAATTTAGGGGCTGAACGTATCCGGCAGATAGTTCTGTCTTTACGAAATTTCTCGCGCATAGATGAAGATGGCATGAAGTCTGTAGATATTCATGAAGGTATTGATAGCACTTTATTACTACTACAAAACCGTCTGAAACCTAAAACGGGATATAGCGACATTAAAATCATTAAACAGTATGGCAATTTACCAAAAATAGCCTGTCACGCCGGGCAGATCAATCAGGTGTTTATGAATTTGTTAGCTAATGCCATTGATGCTTTAGAAGAAGGCTTAGACAATATTCAACAGTCAACAGTTAACCATCCTCAAGTGTTGACTCAACCGCAAATTCTCATACATACTGAACTTACTGCCGATCAACAAGCCCGGATTCGCATTGTAGATAATGGCCCCGGTATGACGGAAGAAGTACGCACTCACTTATTTGATCCGTTTTTCACCACAAAACCTATAGGAAAAGGTACGGGGATGGGTTTGTCAATTAGCTATCAAATTATTGTCAACAAACACCAAGGTAAATTAGAGTGTATTTCAACCCCAGGAAAGGGTGCAGAGTTTATCATTACAATTCCATCTGGATGATATGAGTTTTCAATGTACAGGTGCAATTGTCACAATAGCCACCTTTAATCTCGATCAATTAGTAAATTTTTATAGTAATTTGTTGACAGAAAACCCAATAAATGTTATTCCTAACGTCTATGCTGAGTTTCAGATGGCTGGTTTGAAATTAGGGATTTTTCGCCCGAAAAACCGAGATAATGCAGAATTTCAAAACGCAGCAGCCAGCAAAATGAGTTTATGTTTAGAGGTGAGTGACTTAGAAGCAGCGATCGCCCATCTGGTAAATTTAGGTTATCCACCACCAGGAGAAATTGCGATCGCCTCCCACGGCAGAGAAATTTACGCCTACGATCCTGATGGCAATCGTTTGATTTTACATCAAAGCCATAGGGGATAATAAAGGGAACAAGGCAGCAGGGTGCAGGGGAGAATAGTAAAATAAGTTGTTCCCCAATCCCCAATCCCCAATTCCCAATCCCCAATTCCCAATCCCCAATCCCCAAACTATGGGCTTAACAGATAACTATAAATTAAACCTGATTCAGTGGTATCCTGGTCATATTGCCAAGGCGGAAAAGAATCTTAAACAACAGCTATCCCTGGTAGATGTAGTATTTGAGGTACGAGACGCGCGGATTCCTTTAGCTACACACCACCCGCAAATCGATGAGTGGGTAGGAAATAAACCGCGAGTTTTGGTATTAAATAGGTTAGATATGATACCAGTCCAGGTGCGATCGCTGTGGACAGATTACTTTAACAATCGGGATGTAGTTCCCTATTTTACCAATGCACAACATGGTCAAGGCGTGGCAGCCGTTGCCAAAGCCGCCCAAGCCGCAGGGGTAGCAGTCAATCAAAGAAGACGCGATCGCGGGATGTTACCTCGTCGTGTCCGGGCTGTAGTGATTGGTTTTCCCAACGTCGGTAAATCAGCCTTAATCAATCGGTTATTAGGCAAGCGTGTAGTCGAAAGTGCAGCCCGTCCAGGGGTGACGCGTCAATTGCGCTGGGTACGCATTTCTGATCAGTTGGAATTATTAGATGCACCCGGAGTCATTCCCGCTAAATTGGGAAATCAAGAAGCAGCAGTCAAACTAGCAATTTGTGATGATATCGGTCAAGCATCTTATGATAACCAGTTAGTAGCGGCTGCATTCGTAGATATACTTAACTCTTTGTTAGAACAAGCCGGTGAGTTACTACCGAAATCACCCTTGTATTCGCGTTACGAACTCGACCCCATACCCTACACAGGAGAATCGTACTTACACGCATTAGCAGAACATCGCTATCAAGGTGATGTAGAGAGAACAGCTAGACAACTGTTAACAGATTACCGCAAAGGTTTATTAGGCACTCTCCCCTTAGAATTACCTACAGTTAACAGCTGAAGCCGAATCTACCCTTTTTAAGTCACCACTAAATACCACCGTATATTGAAAAGGTGATGAACCAGAACAAGTCATGGAACTTCGATCACGGCGACGGGGAGACCACCAAGACTGTGCATTCACAGTCAAAGCTTTCCCATTCCATGACAAACCAGTAACAACTAAAGAATTAGTTTTACCATCACTAGGTTTTCTAGCAGATAAAAAACTTGCCCTGGTAATATTACCATTGCCGGGATCGATCCGGGTGAGAACCGCGACTTTTGCACCACCGCCGCTACCATAAGAAGTTAGCCAACCTTGAGTAGCAAAACGACGAAAATCATTACCATTCTGGGTGCCGGTGGCACTAAACACACCATACATATTTTTGCCACCATCCCAATATAATCCGTAGCCTGTACCATCATCGAGTGTAGTTTCGTAGTCAGTACGGCACCATCTTCTGCGTCCATTGTCAAAACGGATGAGGATGGGATTTTGGTTGATAGATGATACTTGCTGATAACCGATATAGATAGTAGTCAGTCCATTGACAACCTTGGGGCCATTTTTTAATTTGATGGTTGTCTCATTGTCCTGACAGGAGAATGTCACAGCTTTACCGACAGAAGATTTAATTCTAGTTTGAGCAACTGCTGAAGGACTGACTAAATCAGCTGTTAACACTACTGATAAACATAAAACACCGAGATATTTTGCCAATTGGTGATATTTGATCATGGAACCTGTCCGAAATTCATCTCAACAAAAAATGCAGGAGTCAGGAAAGTCATGTATATAGTCTGCTACGGCAGGCTATTCTGACTCAAGAATATCAGTAATAAAAATTACAATTTG
This sequence comes from Anabaena sp. CA = ATCC 33047, assembly GCF_963870205.1. Classification (NCBI taxonomy): domain Bacteria; kingdom Bacillati; phylum Cyanobacteriota; class Cyanophyceae; order Nostocales; family Nostocaceae; genus Anabaena; species Anabaena sp. CA = ATCC 33047. The sequence goes on from NZ_CAWMSA010000027.1 coordinate 37,318, forward strand.
CTAATAAGCTGCAATTAGCTATTTGAAATTACAATTATTATTCTAAAAGCTTTTTTGAGGATTACGAAAAATTGTCTTACGTAAAAATACTTAATCTTGTTTAAAAATTCTATGAATATTTTTCTGTAAGTATTTTCACGAGTTAGTATTATTTAATACGGAGAAGAAGAAACTGGGGTGATCCTCACTGCATCTCACGGAATACAGGGTTAAAGTGATGTTTACTACAAATAGTTGTCGTTCGCTATGAACAGTGCCATAAAGAAATGGTAAAAGGGATAACCCTGACTGAAATCTGTTTGCGCCCCCAACCCCCAGGATAAACACATCACACTCATGACTGAACTGACTTTACGCTTACACCAGGGAGATACGGAAACAAATGTGACTGTGAATCAAGATGTATTCACAATTGGTAGGTTGCCAGAATGTAACTTATACTTACCTTTCGGGGGAGTTTCCCGCAAACACGCCCAAATCGTCAAACAGGCTGATGGTACATGGGTAATTGAGGATTTGGGTAGTAAAAACGGGACACAGGTTAATCAAAGTTTTATTAGCAACGCTCAAAAGCTCAAACACGGTGATGTCATTTGGTTAGGGAATGTGAATTTAATTGTGCTGTTTGAAATTCCTGCCACACCGACATCACCAACGAAGCTAGTAACCGTTGCGGAGACTGCGGAACAAAGAACAATTTTTCGGAACGCCAAAGAACTACAACAGCAATGGATAGAAGCTGATAGTCAAGATAGTGATATTGGCAATAAGAATAAAACTATAGCCCGGCTCAAAGATTTAGTAGATATAGCCAAAAATCTTTGTGCAGCAGCATCTATAGAAGAGATTTTTTCACAAGTTGAACAAGTTGTATTTCGTTATCTTAGCAGTATTGACCGCCTGGCTTTATTAATTGATGTGAATGGTTGTGGTGATTTAGAGTTAATCAATGCTGCTACGAGAAACAAAACTGAACAGCATTATTTATTAGCTGATGCTAGTTGGATTAGTCGGAGTATTTGTCAAAAAGTATTTGCAGAAAAAGTAGTGATTCAAACTGCTGATACTCAAAAAGATGAAAGATTTTCAGGAGAATATAGCATTTTACTTAAAGGTATTCGTAGTGCTATGGCTGTACCTTTATGGGATGAAAATAAAGTAGTAGGTGTGCTTTATGCGGATGCTCATCTTTCTTCTTACCATTGGGAAAATGAAGGAGAGGAAGAACTCAGCTTTTTTTCAGCGTTAGCTAATCTTGTGGCTTCCAGTGTACAACGTTGGTTACTAGCAGAAAAACTCAAAACCGAAGAAGTAATTCGCCATCGCTTAGAAAGATATCATTCTCCGGCGGTAGTACAGCAGTTGATTTCTGTCGGTGGTTTACCTGATGGACGTTTACCGCCGGCGGAGAGTGAAATTAGTATTTTGTTTGCAGATTTAGTAGGTTTTACGGCTATTTCTGAAAGGTTAACACCAACTGCGATCGCTCAATTATTAAATAACTTATTTGAAGAAATGCTACAAGAAGTGTTTGCTTGTGGCGGTACGTTAGATAAATATATCGGTGATTGTATCATGGCATTTTTTGGCGCACCCGAACCGCAAGCCGACCATGCCGAGCGCGCCACAGCCGCCGCTAAAGGTATGCTAACTCGTTTAAAACATCTCAATGCCAACGGTTTTTGGCAAGAACCCCTACAATTACGCATTGCGATTAATACTGGTAAGGCGGTTGTGGGAGATGTGGGTAGTTCCCAAAGAGTAGAATACACAGCATTAGGTGCTACTATTAACCTAGCCGCACGTATGGAAGGAATTTGTCCTCCTGGTGAATGTGTAATTAGTGAAGTCACTTATCAATTACTTTCACAACCTTCTGACTTCCAAGCTATGGGAGATTATCGCTTTAAAGGTATTGATAGATTAGTCAAAGTTTATCAAACAAACTTACAACAAGCGACAACAATTATTAGTCATTTGTAAAGACGCGATTCATCGCGTCTCTACAATAGCCATTAAATAATATCCTAACTAATTGTCTGGGCTTTCTTCAAATAGAAAGATGCCATTGTCACACTTATCAGTTTAAAAGATAATTGGACATACCCAGATAATCACGATGAAAAAAGATTCATTGCTGGAGTCGTTAGTCAATCTTCTGCTACCTCTAGCATTAATTTTGGGGTTAGTTTTACTGTTAGGGATTAACGTTGGAGACGTTGAGACAACAACAGACTCTACAAGTCCTTTGGAATTATGGCTCAAGCTGATAGTTGACTACTTAGCAGCAGCAGCAGAAATCGCCGCCGCCGTAGTTATCGGATTGGCTGTATTTCGCAGTATTGCTATTTATTTTCGCCAAATATTTTATCGTTATAAACAACATATTGATGCTACTGAAGTAGTGCGTCTGCAATTAGGCAGGGCATTAGCGTTAGGTTTAGAATTTACTGTTGCTAGTGATATTTTGCAGACAGCAGTTGCACCCACACGCCAAGATATTCTCAATCTGGGGGCTATTGTACTGTTAAGAACTCTGCTGAACTACTTCTTAGAAAGGGAGATTAGGCAGGTGGAACAAGCTAATTTTACCAGTAGAGAAAACTATCGTCAGTCATCTTTAGATAAATCTGAATTGCATCAAAATGAAAATAAATAGTTATTTATTGTTTATCTGTATGGAAAAGATGATTTTTTCACCACAGAGGCATGGGGACAACCGGGACTATTTCGTGATTATTACTGAAGCATTTAGTGTAATTTTATGCAAAATTGATTGCAATATTTTAAGATTGAGCAACTGAGTCCAAATTCAAAGACTACAATTTGTGTGGTAGCCCCCTTAAAAAATATGTGTAACACTAAGAAGCTACCTCAAGCTATTTTAAACCGGGAGGTCAGGGAATGGCGATCGCCACTATCAATCCCGCTACTGGGGAGACGCTCAAAACCTTTGAGCCACTCAACGATGTAGAAATTGCCGCTAAATTAGATACGGCACAACAGGCTTTTGAAAAGTACCGTCATACAAGTTTTGCAGAGCGATCGCAGTGTTTAATGGCGGCTGCGTCCATTTTAGAGCAAGAAAAGGCTGATTTTGCCAAAATCATGACTCTAGAAATGGGCAAGCCTTACAAAGCTGCGATCGCAGAAGTGGAAAAATGCGCTGTGGTTTGTCGCTACTACGCCGAACACGCCGCCGATTTCTTAGCTGATGTGACAGTGAAAACTGATGCTAGCCATAGTTTTGTACGCTATCAACCTCTAGGCGTAATTCTCGCCGTCATGCCGTGGAATTTCCCCTTCTGGCAGGTGTTTAGGTTCGCAGCACCCGCATTAATGGCGGGTAACGTCGGCTTACTCAAACACGCTTCTAATGTGCCACAGTGCGCTTTGGCAATAGAAGAAATAATTCGCCAGGCGGGTTTTCCTGAAGGTGCATTTCAAACCCTGTTAATTGGTGCGGCGAAAGTTGCTGATTTAATCGCCGATGACAGAGTAAAAGCCGCTACCTTAACCGGAAGCGAACCAGCCGGTGCATCCCTAGCGGCGGCGGCGGGAAAACAAATTAAAAAAACTGTGTTGGAATTGGGCGGAAGTGACCCATTTATTGTTTTAGAAACTGCGGATTTAGCAGCAGCCGTGGCGACAGCAACCACAGCACGGATGTTAAATAATGGTCAATCTTGTATAGCAGCGAAACGCTTTATAGTAGCAGAAGCGATCGCAGATCAATTTGAGAAGTTGCTATTAGAAAAATTCACAGCCTTGAAGATTGGTGATCCCATGCTTCCCGACACCGATTTAGGCCCATTAGCAACACCTGATATTCTGCAAGATTTAGACCAACAAGTAAAAACTGCGGTTAAAAGTGGGGGAAAAATCCTCACAGGTGGACAACCTTTATCAGACATTTCTGGAAACTTTTACCCGCCAACAATTATCATAGATATTCCGATAGACGCGCCCATTGCCCAAGAAGAATTTTTTGGCCCAGTGGCGTTGTTATTCCGTGTGCCAGATATAGATGCTGCAATTAAACTAGCAAATGCTACACCCTTTGGTTTAGGTGCAAGTGCTTGGACAAATAACGACCAAGAACGCGATCGCTTAATTACAGAAATTGATGCCGGTGCAGTATTTATTAACGGCTTAGTGAAATCTGACCCCCGACTACCGTTTGGTGGTATCAAACGTTCTGGATATGGCAGAGAACTCAGTATTCAAGGGATACATGAGTTTGTCAATGTGAAAACTGTTTGGGTGAAATAGGAATTGGGAATAGGGCATAGGGCATAGGGCATGAGATAAAGTATTAGTTTTTCCCAGTCCCTTCCAGTCCCTTCCAGTTCCCCAGATATTTAGTGAGGAATTTAAAATGAATACCGCAGAATTGTTAGTTAAGTGTTTAGAAAATGAAGGGGTAGAATATGTTTTTGGACTTCCAGGTGAGGAGAATTTACACGTTTTAGAAGCCATCAAACATTCATCAATTCAATTTATTACAACTCGTCATGAACAGGGTGCAGCTTTCATGGCGGATGTTTACGGACGTTTAACCGGAAAAGCCGGGGTGTGTCTTTCTACCCTTGGCCCTGGGGCGACAAACTTAATGACTGGTGTAGCAGATGCTAACTTGGACGGTGCGCCATTAGTGGCAATTACGGGACAGGTGGGAACAGATAGAATGCACATTGAATCACACCAATATTTAGATTTAGTGGCAATGTTTGCCCCTGTAACTAAGTGGAATAAACAGATAGTTAGACCGAGTATTACACCAGAAGTAGTGCGGAAAGCCTTCAAGCGATCGCAAACAGAAAAACCCGGTGCAGTCCATATAGATTTACCAGAAAATATTGCCGCCATGCCCGTAGAGGGCAAACCATTGCATAAAGATAATATCGAAAAAACCTACGCTTCTTTTGCCAGCATTCGGGCAGCCGCCGCCGCTATTTCTCAAGCAGTTAACCCCATAATATTAGTCGGGAATGGAGCAATTCGCGCCCAAGCTAGTGATGCAGTCACGCAATTTGCCACCCAGATGAATATCCCTGTCGTTAATACCTTCATGGGTAAAGGTGTAATTCCCTATACTCATCCTTTAGCATTATGGTCAGTAGGATTACAACAGCGAGATTTTATCACCTGCGGGTTTGATAATACAGATTTAGTAATTGCCATTGGCTATGATTTAATTGAATTTTCCCCCAAAAAATGGAATCCTGAAGGTAAAATTCCCATTGTGCATATTGCCGCCAATTCTGCGGAAATCGATAGTAGTTATATTCCCAATGTAGAAGTAATCGGAGATATTTCCGATTCGCTCATGGAAATATTAAGAGTAGCAGACCGACAAGGAAAACCCAACCCCTACGCCATTAGTTTACGAACAAATATTCGGGCTGATTATGAACAATATGCCAATGATGAAGGTTATCCCATTAAACCGCAAAAGTTAATTTATGACTTGCGGCAAGTCATGGGGCCAGATGATATTGTAATTTCTGATGTAGGCGCACATAAAATGTGGATTGCCCGCCATTATCATTGTCATAGTCCCAATACTTGCATTATTTCTAATGGCTTCGCCGCAATGGGTATAGCTATTCCTGGTGCGTTAGCTGCCAAACTTGTCTATCCTAACCGCAAAGTTGTAGCCGCTACCGGCGACGGTGGTTTTATGATGAATTGCCAAGAATTAGAAACAGCTTTGCGAGTGGGTACACCATTTGTCACCTTAATTTTTAATGATGGTGGCTACGGTTTAATTGAGTGGAAACAAGAAAATCATTTTGGTAAAGGACATTCATCTTTTGTGCATTTTGGCAATCCTGATTTTGTCAAACTAGCCGAAAGTATGGGCTTAAAAGGTTATCGAGTTGAATCAACTTTAGATTTAATTCCTGTACTCAAAGAAGCCTTAGCTCAAGATGTCCCTGCTGTAATTGATTGTCCTGTAGACTACAGGGAAAACCGTAGGTTTACTCAAAAAGCCGGAGAGTTAAATTGTAGCGTGTAAACAATTCAACTCTTTTTTAGGGTGCGTCAGAAGAGATAATTTGGTCAAGATGAACAGATTTTCGACATCTGACGCACCCTACTAATGTGCCAGTTGTGTAAGCCCTAAAGAAATTACATTTCTCAGTAACTAAATGCCAATTTAGAATAAATGAATGTTGCTGTACGTCGCTTCAACTCTAAAATATAGTCAGTTGCAATTATCGCTTCATTAAATTCACGCTGATGAACACAAAGAGCAAACCAGACTGGGCTGGTGAAAGTTTACTCTCCAACTTCGTTAATTTGTTAATTCAAACCAAACCCATTTATGGGGTGATGAAACAGCAAGCCAGACAAGTCCTGATTAAAACGGCTGAAAAAAATGGCATTCCCTGGCGGAAAAATTATCAGGCGTTGCAAACATCGGGAGCAAAAAAACTGTTATCAGCAGTGACTAACCCCCGTGTTGTCTATCCCGACTACTACAAAGTCCCCTTTCATGCTTACTCTGAGGGGAATTTGTGCTGGGAAGCTGCTTTTGAAACCGAGTCAGCGACTTATGCGATGGCGTTACGGGTATGGCCGCAAGAAAACCTAACTTGGGAAGATGCCCATGCTAGACTCAGAGGTACTTTTCATGATGCCTTAGAGACTTACGGGCCGAAACAAGTCAGGGATATTTTAGATATTGGTTGTTCTGTCGGTGTCTCCACTTTAGCACTACACCGTTATTACCAACGCCGGGAAAGATACCCAGTTCGCACCGTCGGCTTAGACTTGTCACCCTATATGCTGGCTGTAGCTAGAACTAGAGATGTTAATAGTGAAATAGCCGAGTGGATTCATGGCAGAGCCGAAAATACAGGCTTACCAGACAACTCCTTTGATTTAGTAACACTCCAGTTTATCACCCATGAACTACCCAGTTACGCCAGCGAGGAAATTTTCGCCGAAGCTAAAAGATTACTCAGACCGGGTGGTTATATAGCCATAGTAGATAATAACCCGCGATCGCCCGTCATCCAAAACCTACCCCCCGTCCTCTTCACCCTCATGAAAAGCACCGAGCCGTGGAGTGACCAATACTACAGCTTTGACATCGAAGCAGCCCTACAAAAAGTCGGTTTTCTAGAACCACTGACCGTCCCCACCGACCCCCGACACCGGGCAATTATCGCCAAAAAACCAGACTAAACAAAAACTCCGCGCTCCTCTGCGTTTACCTCTGCGCTCCTTTGCGTTTCAAAACACCAACATCCTCAAGCATCCCCAAATGCTGACCCACCGAAGCAAGACTATTAGCCACAATCATCCCACTAGCAGCGACCGCAGGTAAACCGATACCCGGAAAAGTCGAATCACCACAGCACATCAACCCAGCCAAAGGTGTGCTGTGTCCCGGAAATAAACCCTCGGCGGCGGAAATCGCAGGCCCGTAAGAACCACGATGACGACGTAAAAATCTAGCATGAGTAAGTGGCGTACCTACCAAAGTAATGTCACAACGGCAGCGAATATCGGGAATAATTCTTTCTAAAGCTTGCCACATCACTTCAGAGCGCGATCGCTTTTGTTGTGCATATTCCTGACTGCTCCTGTCTATCCCCTCCCAAAGCTTGTAAGGTTCATTACCAGGAGTATAAACGTGAATTACGTGTTTTCCCTGTGGTGCTAGGGATGGGTCAAGAATGGAAGGTATAGATACCAACACCACATTTTGCGGCGCAGTCATCCCCAATTCCCAATCATTAACTACAATATAATGACAAGCCAAATCTGCTGGTAAACCTTGAGCATCAATACCAAGATGCAGGTGCATGAAACTATCACACTCAGGTATAGCTTGGCGTTGACTGCGAAACTTTGCTGGTACTGCTCCTTCTGGTAATAACTTCAGCGTATCCCACACCGAAGCATTAGAAACAACTGCTCGCCGCGCCCGAATTTCTACACCATTTCGCAGCTTCACACCTACCGCCCGTTTACCTTCTACCAAAATTTGCTCAACATGAGAGCCTAAGATTAATTTCCCGCCATGTTTTTCTAGTCCTTGCACCAGGGCATTGACTAAAGCACCACTACCACCGACAGGATAATCTAACATTACTCCCGGTTTGTACCAGTCGGCGAACATAAAAGCGACTTCGGCAGCGTTAGTACCTGATGCTGGTAGTCCAGAGAGGAGAAAACACAGCAAGTTGAGCCAATTTTTAATAAACGGGTCACGAACTACACCGTTCATTATCCGGTCAAAAGACCCCGTTAACTTGAGAACATTAACAGAATGTTTAGCTAAAGATGGGGCAAATTTACCCACAGTCAAAGCTGCACCTATATCTAAGCGTAAAGCAGATGGAGGCAGAGCGATCGCAGCTTGGGCGAGTGGGGACATCACCTTTTGTAACTCTCGCCATTCTTTGACAGCATCCTGTCCCCGCAGTCTCGCTAAAACCTCACAAAATTGGTCGCCTCCGACTGCGGTATCAAAATCACCTTCTGGTAAACGACAGCCCCAGGTATCATAGTTAACACAAGGTAAATCAACGCCAACTGCATCAAGAACTTGGCGCAAGGGGTTAACAGAAGGACTATAAGACAACCCAGAGTAGAGAGAAGGGCCACAGTCAAATTTAAACCCCTGACGTTCAAAACTGTGCGCCGCCCCACCGGGAATAGAATGACTCTCGCAGACCGTCACCTCAAACCCATAGCGAGCCAAAATAGCCGCACAACTCAAACCACCAATACCGCTACCAATTACAACTACGTCAGTCATTAGTTATTAGTCATTAGTCATTAGTTTTTCTGCCCCCACTCCCTCATCTCCCTCATCTCCCTCATCTCCTAAATTTTTTGTCTATCCTAATAATAGGGGAATTCTTTATGTAAATTGCCAGCAGGTGCAAAATGCTGCAAGTAGAACAAATATTGCATGACCGTTATCAAGTCTTACGACAATTGGGTAACAATGGCATTCGTCAAACTTGGTTAGCTAAAGATTTACAAGCTCATGATACAGAAAATTCACAGGTTGTAGTTAAGCTTTTGGCTTTTGGTGGTGCGGTGCAGTGGGACGACTTGAAACTATTTGAACGGGAAGCGCAAATTCTCAAACAGCTAAATCATCCCCGCATTCCCCAATATATTGATTATTTTTGTGTTGATGACCGCACACTTTGGTTTGGTTTAGTTCAAGAATATATTCCCGGCGAATCACTCAAAGAAAAACTCACTGCTGGCAAAAGATTTACGGAAAAACAAGCAAAGAAAATTGCAACTGAGGTACTAAAAATTCTCATGTATTTGCATGAGTTAAATCCTGGAGTTTTGCATCGTGATATTAAGCCTAGTAATTTAATTTTGGGTGAGGATAAACATATTTATTTAGTAGATTTTGGCGCGGTTCAAGATAAGGCTGCTAAAGAAGGTGTGACTTTTACTGTTGTGGGAACTTATGGTTATGCACCGATGGAACAATATGGCGGTCGGGCTGTTCCAGCATCGGATTTATACGCACTTGGGGCTACTTTAATTTATCTGTTAACTGGTGTTTCTCCGGCGGAATTACCTCAGAAAGATTTACGGATACAATTTAGTAATTTAGTTAATCTGAGTCCGGGTTTTGTCAAATGGTTGCAAAAGCTGACAGAACCAGCACCAGAACAACGTTTTACTACTGCGAGTCAAGCTCTAGATGCGCTGAGAAATGGTTTAGCGGTGAAATCTGCAACCTTGACCCCACTACCACCGAGAAAACCGTTTATTAATAATTCTGGGTGTGGAATTAATAACACCACAGAGCAAGTACCGGAGGAAATTCAAGGATGGAATTGGGGGGCTTTTTTATTACCTTGGTTTTGGTTGTGGAGTAATCAAGTTTGGGTAGGATTATTTTGTTTTGTACCCCAAATTGGTTGGATAATGACGATCGGACTCGGTGCAAAAGGTAATGAATGGGCTTGGAAAAGTAGACGCTGGCGCAGTATTGAACAATTCAAAGACCATCAACGAGGTTGGGCGATCGCAGGTCTTTTAATCGGCGCACCCATCAGTATTGTACTATGGGCGGGTGCGATCGCTTTACTCAAATCAGTGTTCTGAGTAGTTAGTAGCAACTAGCACACACAGCTATAATCTTGTTCGCCTGTATTTTTTGGCAGTTACCATTAGATACAATCCTCTAAGCGGTAATCTCTAGAGAGCAAGGAAAAATAGGGAAAGTCCTCCCCTGAAATTCCCTTGCTGCTTCAACTACCCATTAACTGGAGATTCCAACACCCCTATAGGACAAGCTACATTTGTGCCGCCTAAACCACAATAACCATTAGGATTTTTCGCTAGGTACTGCTGATGATAGGCTTCTGCGTAGTAAAATTCAGGAGCATCCAGAATTTCTGTAGTAATTTTCCCATATCCAGCCTTACTCAGAGCTTCTTGATAAGCATCCCGTGAAACTTCAGCTAGCTGTCTTTGCGTTGGGGAATAAACATAAATTCCTGAACGGTATTGAGTACCGACATCATTACCTTGACGCATACCTTGAGTGGGGTTGTGACTTTCCCAAAACACTTTGAGTAATTCCGCGTAACTAATCACCTGGGGATCAAACACCACAAATACTACTTCATTGTGTCCAGTCAAACCAGAACAAACTTCTTCATAGGTAGGGTTAGGAGTGAAACCAGCAGCGTAACCCACCGCAGTTGTATAAACCCCTTGCTTTTGCCAGAACTTCCGTTCTGCACCCCAAAAACAACCCAAACCAAACAAAGCCATTTCCATACCTTCAGGAAAAGGCGGCTTGAGAGGGTTGTTATTCACATAATGAGTAGCTGGTACAGGCATCATTTGAGTTCTTCCCGGTAAAGCTTGCTCACGAGAGGGCATCACCAACTTTTTACCAAATCCAAATAATCCCATTGATTTCCCCACTAAATTCTTATACACATTTTTACTTTACTTAATATTGTAATTCTTAAAATCAGACACACAACCCAATTCCAACTTTGCGCCCCTGGAGCGTTTCCTACCCCGCACTCTGTACACAAGCATGAACCAACGGTAACAAAGGCCCCAATTGCTCTTGCCCATTCACCGCTAACTCACTGTGACATAAATAAACTCTCCCAGACACACGGGATAACAAATCTTGCAAAATCCTTTGTAAACGTTCAGCGTCTAACTGCTGTTCATCTTCTGCTGTCCAAGGTTGCCCTAATCTATCTTGCAAGAAAAACGGCGCACCAAACAAAGTAGCTGCCCCACCTTTAGCCCAGAGGGGTGAACCTGCATCTAGCCAAAAATGCCAACGGTGAAATCTTCGACTCACACGGTATTGAAAGATAGTTGCTAAGGTGACTGCTTTTTTAGTTTTGCCGATAGAACGTATAGGATAAGGATTAGCGGTAATAGTCCCCTGGCGCAGTAGTTGAATAAACTCGGCGATGGTATTGGTATATGTCGTCTGGAGATGATCAATTTGTCGCAGTCTGGTGTCAATTTCCCAATAGTGTTGAGCAGTTTCTAGTAATTCGCGCAGTGCTGCTAGTTGTTCGTAGGGAAGGTTACTACCATTCCATAAAAAGCGTTGAATGGCTCTATCTAACAGGGCAATGGGGCTAGGAATGAAATGCTGTTCTTTTTGCGATCGCTGTTGTTCTAACCACTCTAAAATCTCAGTATAAGCTGTAGTAGCAGCGTAACCAATCCGATCCCAACGTTCAAAGGTTTTCACAGGTAACAAATTCGGGTGTTCTGGATGGGGGACAAAACAGTAATCTGCTATTAATCCCGCCCTTACCGGATCGATATTAGTCGAGAGTGCGGCAGGCATTTCTGATGCTTCTGGTTTTTTACTCAAAACCACCAACATCTCGGCGACAGCATCCCGGTCTACCAAACGTCCCAAACCGGGGTAGACTAAAGCCAGCATGGTGAGTAACGCTCGAATCACAGGGGAACTAACCAGGGGACGTTGCTCATTGAGAGACTCGACGGCGATATTTTGCTTGGTGAGGATTTCTACTAGAGCATAACGAGCGATCGCATCTAAACCAGGGGCAATAATTACTACCTCTTCTGCCGCCACTTGTCCCGACTTGATAGCAGAAGCAATCACTTGGGCTGTTTTCCGCAATAACTCAGAACGGGATGTAGTTTGAATTGAATGCACCACCCTGGGTAAATCTGACAATACCATTTGTGTAGTCACTGATTCCACCATTGGTGTAGCTAGTCTATCGGCTAACGAGTCTACAACCGAATTGCTCAAAAGTTCTATTTGACAAAGCCTTCCTAACCCTGCCATATAATCAGGATCAGCCCCTAATCCCAATCGCACCCCACCATCAGGATTATAGCTAAACGCACCTACAACCCCTTGATTTAATAGCAACTCGAACAAATCACGCGCCACACCTGGATATTCATCTACATCATCCGCCAAGACAGCTTGATAACGGCTAATTAGTTGCTGTTGATAATCCTGATGAGGTAGTAAATGCTGAGTGTAGAGTTCGGTAATAATTCCATAGGTAAGAAATCCCCTCTCTAAGCACCAATTACGCCAATTTAGCAGCAAAGATGCCAAAAATTCCGGTTCTAGATCAAGGGACTGTTCATTTAAAGCTGTTTGCAAAATCTCAGCGATATCCTCACAAGCTTTACCACTATAAGCAGCTAACTGCATCAAGTCCAGAATGCGCCTGACTAAGCGGTACTCATTCACTCCCACACGGCGTAAAGTTGCTTCATCTAACTGCGCCCTCCAAAGTTTAGTGGCTAGTTCTTGCTCAGTTTCAGGGCGCAAACGCACAGGAAACTGTGCCTTAAGATTCAACAATTCAATCAGTAAAGGCCAAAATAAGATAACATCATCTTGAAAAAAACCTAATGGAGTTTTCGCCCGCACAGGATATTTTCCTAGGGTTTTGGTAACAATTTTGTCGCCTAATTCCCGACGATTATCACCATTAGCAGCCAATACCAAAACCCCCGGTTTGGCTTGCTGAATCAATACAGATGGTGGGGTGTCACTGCTTGCATTCAGTAGAGCTTTTTTAGTATAAAATAACTCGTAAATCTGTTTTTCGTTTTGTACCCAAGCACAAAATTTTTCGATCAAGCGAGTAGTCTTACCACTGCGACTACTACCAACAATCCAAACAGAATTAGAAACCACTCACCCTCTCCTAAGCAGATTTATATTTATACTTTGCGTTAATTTAAAAATAATAATCACCACGCAATCAACAATCTTGGATGATTACTCCCGATGAAAATTTCTGTCTTTGAACACCAAATTTATCCGTTTTTGTTGTCCGCTTACCGATGGTACTTACGTACTCCAGAACGTTCTTTAGATGAAGCTTACAAGGCAGCTTTGAAGATTCAAGCCATAGAAGATGAATATTTTCAAGGTAATAAAATAGACTTCGACTCAGCCATTTACAGTAGTAGTGTGATGGATTATTTTGAGTCAGATTTAAACAAACAATTAAAATTAGTCAGAATGCGTCTGACAGAATTTAAGTTTAGTCGGTGGTTTGCTAACGAATCTAATCAAAAAGCTGCTCATAAAGCTGGTATAGAGTATCCTAGTCCTGCGGTAATTCTGGAAAAATTAAAGTTTATTGATGAAGTCACCTCAAAATACACCAATTTTGAGCCAGAAGCAACGTCTTCGCCTATTGTCAACCAATCGTCAAGCATTCCCCATGAATCAGTGCCGCATCACAACAAATCACTCACCACTCCTTCCGGGATAACTCCAGCCCAAAAGAATAATTTGGTAGAACGCATATACGCGCCAACATCACCACCAACACCTAGACAAAATATACAAGCAAATAATAAAATCCGCCGCAAAGCCGATTCAACTGGTATTCTCCCTCGTTCTATTTTAAGCACTATTGGCCGTCTGCAAATTGAATTAGACCCCAACTCAGAACAAGATGTGGTGCAGAATTTCCGCCAAGCTCAAAAAAGAACCATCATATCTATTAGATTTATTTTATTACTTATTATAGTACCTCTGTTAACCCATCAGTTATCAAAAGCATTAGTGGTAGGGCCGTTAGTTGATCGCTTGAGAACTTCCCAAGCCGAGCAAATATTTCTTAATGAAGAAATGGAGGAAGAAGCTTTAGTCACTCTGCAACGATTTGAAGAACGAATTAAGTTTGAGAACCTGATTAGTAATGCTCCTCCGCTTTCCCCCGCAGAACTAGAAACTCAAATGCAAGAGAAAGCGCGTGAGGTTGCTAATGAGTTTCGTGGTGAAAGTGCGAATGCGATTAAAAATGTTTTTGCGGACATTTTTTCTGTAGGCACATTTATTTGGTTGTTACTGATTAGCAAGTCTTCGATTATGGTGCTGAAAGATTTCTTTGATAATGTTGTCTATGGTTTAAGTGACAGTGCCAAAGCTTTTATCATTATCTTATTTACCGATATCTTTGTCGGATTTCACTCTCCTCACGGCTGGGAAGTAATTTTGGAAGGCGTATCTCGTCACTGGGGTTTACCAGCCAATCGAGACTTTATCTTCTTATTTATTGCTACTTTTCCAGTGATTTTAGATACCATTTTTAAATACTGGATTTTCCGTTATCTCAATCGTATATCACCTTCCGCAGTTGCTACGTACCACAATATGAATGAGTAATCATCATCAGATTTTCCGGATTTTCCAGCAACATAAGCAGTAGGGGAGTATCTTTTAGGGTGCGTCAGCAGCAATGATTGGGTGAAAACTCAAAAAGTTTCCACATCTGACGCACCCTCATAATGTGCCATAGCTGTACCGGTTTGTAGGGTGGGCATTGCTTGGCAGTTGCCCAAAGCTTTAGTTTTACGTTGTTAGCTGTGCATCGCCTGAAGCTGATTGAGAATGGTGCAAGATGTGACATAACGAAACTGGTGCAAGATATGAGCATAGCTGTACCAGTTTCGTCAGTCCTGAACGGCTAAAATTATATAATCAATGATATAATATTAAGATTTTATTAAAAATTATAAAAATACTGGTTTGCATTTGGAACTCTCAACAATTATCTATCGTCATCTCTAAAATGTTAATCTATTGCTAGTCTGTGTCAAACCATGTAAGTAGTTAGGTGGTTAAGTTCCTCTATTAAGAAAATAAACAGAGGAATTAATTTAGGTCTGATTATTGACATCGATGCTGTTATGATATTTTTCTAAGAATTTGGCGTTTTATCCGGAAGTTTATTGTTTTAGGTTGTATCTACTGATTTACTTGCCTTAGAAAAGACAAGTTGATATTTCTATATTTTCTGTTACCAATTTTTGTGTGTATTGGCTAACAGAAAAACTACTAATTAATGACAAAAGATGTTTAGTGATGCTGAAACCATTGAGCTTTCAGAGTTCGTATCACTCAATTGAGGATGGAAAATGGGGGTTAAAAGTGTTCAAAATTTTAATTGATGCTGATTTAATACTAGAAGCTTTGATGAATCGCACTGCATTGACCACAGATGTGAGACAATTACTAGAAAGAGTACATCCATCAATTCAGATGTACTTAACGGATGTGGGATTGCAGAAAATTTATGCTTATGCTGCTTGTTTAAAAACTCCTCAGATTGCTGATATAGTAATTAATTGGTTGTTAGAGCAAGTGCAAATTTGTCTGGTTGACCAAAATCTGCTACAAACAGCACGAGTGTCACCTGTGAAGGATTTTGAATCTGCTGTGGAGTTGGTTTGTTGGCAACATTATCAACTCAATGCGATTATTACTAATAAACCCGAAGATTTTCTAGAAGCTGCTGACGAGTGTTGTGTTTGGTCGTTTGCTGACTTGTGGTTGCGTGTTAATCTAGAAAATCAGTTACAAGTCCCTATTTAACCGGTTTTTACCGATTTTCTCGCTCACTAGCAATCTTGTTGCAGCATTTAGAAATGCAACAAAACTAAATTTTAATTAATTTATCTTGACATTTGGCTAAATTTGCAAATATTAACTACTTTTTTTGAAGTAGCGTACATACCATAAGTGCGAAGTTTGTTTCTGTATTGGCTTAGACATGACAACCATTTTTGATCGGGGTGAGTATGGTATGTAAACAATTTTATCAATTTACCCAAAGTTTTTTAGCAATTTTATGGGCGTAGGTTTTCTTTGATGATAGGATATACGACTATAGATAGATACTATAGTTAAATAAAAGTGCTGTAGCTGTGAAACAAAAGCCAAAATCAAGGATTGCTTTGCTTCGGGAAAAAGCAGGACTAACCCAGCTTGAACTTTCCCGGCTTGTCGGCGTGACTGAAAGCACTATCCAAAACTGGGAAAGTGGCCGAACTGGAACTGATCATATTGAAAGAATTGTGAGGTTTTGTAAAGCTTTGAATTGCCAAGTACAAGACCTGATTGAGTATGTGAATGAGCCTACAGAAGAAGCTGTGATTAAACCAAGCTCATTAAATGAAATCCATGAACTTTTGGGTAATCAGGAAGCTGCGGCTACTACTCCTGAGTCTGAAGTTGTTGAACAGCCGTCAGCTAAAACTACCTGACAAATATCTTAAAATCAACATCCTAGAGACGTTATGTGTAACGTCTCTATGGTATCTTGTGAGAATTGTATCAGGTTGTGAATTCTGTATGATGAGTTTGCTGCCATAGCGCATCAACAGTAACAAACTCATAACCTTGTTGCAACAGTTGGGGTATGAGCATTTGGATTGTGGCAGCTACATCTTGTCCACCACAAGCCCCATCATGTAGTACAATCAAAGAGCCATTTTGGACTTGATTGAGAACTCGCTGTACAACTTTAGTCACTCCTGGTCTAACCCAATCTTCTGGGACAACACTCCACATGACTGGGCGGTATTGCCATTGTCGGAATAGGTGGAGAGTTTGGGGTGTAAATAAACCGTTGGGTGGTCTAACGTCGCGGACTTGTGTAGGTAAGATATTACAAGCATGATAAATAGCGGTTTGGGTTTTATGTAAACTTTCTTTGAGGTCGTTGGGTGAAAGCATGGGAAAAGAGCGATGATCATAACCATGTAATCCGATCCAATGACTGCGATCGCTTATGGCTTTGGCGATTTCTGGGTAACGGTTGACACACACACCCAACCAAAAAAAGCTAGCTGGGATATTGTAACGGTCTAACACTGCTAGCACTTGGGGAGTATATTCAGGATGGGGGCCATCATCAAAAGTCAAAGCTATAGTTTTAGTGTGACAATTACCACTCCACAGACAGGTGGGAAAACTAGGTTTAAGAAGCCGGTAAGCAATTGGTAAGAAGGGCGCAATTTGCATTTTGAGATGATTTGTCAGGTGGTGCTAACCCTAGGTTAACCAGTTAGCTAAGGTTTAGGCGCAAAGTTTGACAGGATTTCTCGGCTAATGAAACCAAAATGTAGAGACGTTTCATAAACATCTGTACAAGGTTTTGAAAATTGCTTTTGTATCTGTGAGAACTTTGGTTTTTCCAAACATCTACGGTTCTGGCAAGGTTAAGTAATGCGAATTTACATGAATAATTAGTAGCAGTCAGTAGAATAACTGGCATAGCGATCGCATAAATATACTGTTACCAAATGATGATTGAGGTATCTAGTTAACCTCCTGCGGCTTATGTCATCACCTTTTGAGCATCCGCCCACACAAATTAATTTCAAAATATCATCTCACCATCCTGAGTTATTGGCAGGGTTGGATATATGGTTGCACTTGGGTTTAATTTCTGATACCCAAGTCAAGCAAATATGTAGAGAATATCTTTCCTGTAGAGTGGAGTTGCAAACCCAGGTAAAACCTGAACCACAAGCAGTATTAACACCGTCGTTAATTGCATATCTACCGGAAGCACCAAAACAACCAGCAAAACCTAACGTTTTTAACCAAATGTTGCAGTCTTTAGGCGCAGAGTTAAGCGTGCGTTGGCTGCTGTTTTTGGGTGTATTTTTAGTTGTGTTGTCTTCTGGAGTCTTAGCGGCGAGTCAATGGGAAAGGTTTCCGGCGGCAGGACAGTATGGAGTATTATTTGCTTATACTTTGAGTTTTTGGGGTTTAAGCTTTTGGGCGGGAAGACAAAATAACCTGAGATTGACAGCACAGACATTAATGATTGTCACACTGTTATTAGTGCCTGTCAATTTTTGGGCAATGGATAGCTTTGGGTTGTGGCGTAATCCTGTAGACTGGTTGACAGTAGCGATCGCCTCCCCGATACTGACAATAGTCACAGTTTTATTATGTAATCATCGCGCAGTCATCACCAACGCACCCAGAGGCAAACTACCGATAATCAATCTTCTGGGTTTAAGTTTTCTACATTGGGGTTGGCAATTACCATTGTTGCCCGTGGCAGCGATATATGTGGCAATGGTAGGTACAACTATCATCACTATAACAGGCGATCGCTCTCACTATTCCCCACCTCCAACCACTGAAGATGAACCGCGTCATAGTTTAGGCATTAACTTATATGCGTCTGTCATTATTTATGCTTTATTACTCCTACTAGGGCGAGGAATCTTTGTTGCTGGTGTTGATATCACTCAATTAGGTTTAGCCATTGGTATCTGTGGCTGGTTAGCAACTTGGCTAGCACAGCAAACCATTAACAACACTTCCCCCTCATCCCCCTC
>NZ_CAWMSA010000027.1:56093-77421 GCF_963870205.1 Anabaena sp. CA = ATCC 33047
TAGCTGTGAGTGGCTTGGCTTTGTGGGTAGTGACACAGCGATTGCAGAGATATAGTAGGCAGTTTGATTTATTATTATTGTTTAGTATTGGTTTACAGGCGACTTGGTTGGGTTGGCGGTTAGTCCCCTCTGGGTGGCAACAATTAGCCGTGACTCTGGGAACGCAACTCACCCATTCACAAAATGAACCTTGGGCTTTATTAAGTGTGGTGTTGTTTCCCTACCTCTTGATGATGGTGGTGGTGATAGAGAGGTTACGCCAAGCTAATAAACGAGAATTATCACATTTTGGCGAAATTGTCAATTTATTATTTGGGACTTGTTTAACTACAATCGCTACTGTAAATCCTAGCTTGCGATCGCTCAATTTACTGTTGTCTACCATCACCTTGGTAGTCGTCAGTAAACGCCGTTATCGTCTGCCTGTTCCCTTGGTGTACCTGACGCACACAATGGCAGTGTTAACATTTTCCTCAATCATTAATTGGTTATTCCCAAATCTCGCATTACATCTGTGGGCGTGTATTTTATTAGTGTTAATGGTGGCAGAGTGGGGATATAGTCTCAGTTATAGTTTGTCACAGGATTTAGCAAACCCCACCCCGACAAATGTAGAGACGTTTCATGCAACGTCTCTACATATTCCCCCTTCCCAACAAGGGGTTAGGGGGTTAGGTGAAAATTTATGGCAGCTGGTGACACAGTGGCGATATAGTCAGAGTAATAGCTTGCCAGAGAATTTAGAAAACCCCTCTCCAAACCTCTCCCCTACAAGGAGAGAGGCTTTAAATATTCCCCCTTCCCTCGCAGGGAAGGGGGTTAGGGGGTTAGGTGAAAATTTATGGCGGGATAGTGCATGGTATATGGGGTTTGCACTTGCCGCCGTGAGTTTTGTATTACTCTGGATAAATACCGCCCCAGCTTGGCAAAGTTTAACTAACACCCCCAACTATTGGGGACTAATTTGGTTAACAACACCTGTAACACTAACAATTTTAGCTAGTCGCACAACTCAACAGCGTACCGTAAATAGCATGGTGAGTGTTTTAACTGTGGGTGTGGCGCAGTTACTCACCTTACCCTACCCAGGAACTCGATTAATAGGTTTAGCGGTGGGTGCTGGGGTGATGTATGCGGATGGTCGGTATTTACGCAGCCGACAAGTTGCGGGTGTTACCATAGGCTTAGGACTAGGTTTCATTGCTGCGTTGCTATGGCAAGGTTTACCGGGTGTACCACGCCTAGCTATACCGGGGTGGTATGTTGTCGGTGCGATCGCTACTATAGGTTTATGGTTAGGAAAAACAGCACTGTCACGACGGAATGATGAATTAAGCGGGATATATGCCGCCGTAAGTGACCAATGGGCGATCGCATTATGTAGTGTAGAGTTAACATTGATGACTCTACATTCTGCCTTAGTCTATCAGGGTGATGTGACGGCGGGATTTTGGTATTTCATCGCCACAACCATCACCTTAACCGCAATTATTTATCGGAGTTGGCGACAACCGACAGACTGGGCATTTTATGGCATCGGTTGGGGTGTAGAGTTGTTAGTTGCCGAGGTGTTGGGTTTTGGTGAACATTCTATTATGAGAATTGCGATCGCTAACATCGCCTTGGGTTTATTCTCCCAGATTTTAGGCGAATGGTGGCGGCGCAGATACCAATTAACAAGACTACCCAGAAGCTTCCACATTTTACCCTTAATGTATGGTGCATTTAGTGTAATTCTGCGGTTGTCTACCTTTACCGATTGGTCGGGGTTGTGTTCTTTAGGTGTAGCATTAATCTTTGTGGGGGTAGGAAGACGCAACCGTGATTTAAAACCTTTACTGTACCTAGGAATTATCGGCGTTTCCGTCTCAGCCTATGAACTGCTATTTTACCAGATGTTACAAACCTCTGGCGGTGGCTTAGGTGACGGTTTAATTGCAATGGCAGCCTTGGGAACGAGTATCATGACAGTGTACCGAGTTCTCGCGCCCTGGCTGGGGACATGGTTACGTCTCACCCCCCAAGAATTGCAAGGAATTGCTCATTTACACTGGGTTTGGAGTAGCGGTTTACTGATGGGTGCGGTGATGCTACCGATAGAAGTTAACCGCATGGTAGGCTTAGGAACAGGAGCATTTTTAATTAGCTATGCCATTTTACAAGGGAAGCAAACAGCTAACGAAAATCAACCTTTAGTATTTGGACGTATTCCCGCAGCCGACTTGTGGGTTTACCTGGGTTTCTTGTTAGTCGGGGGGATGAGGGTTTATTGGCGAGAAACCGCCGTAGGAGAATTATTAGCAGGTTCCTTAGTACCTTGGAATGGTGCGATCGCCTGTGTATTCGCTTACTTTTTATACATTCTACCTTGGCAGCGTTGGCGATGGTCTAAACAACCTTGGCAAATAGCCGCTTACATTCTTCCTCTAGTAGTGCTAGCAGAAATCAGACTGCAAGTTTACCCGATAACCTTAGTCATAGCGGCTGGCTACTACATCTTTCTCGCCAAGATACGGGAAAACATCCGGTTTACATATATTACTGTAGCCTTAATAGATTGGGCGTTATTTTTGTGGTTGGATAGCTTACGCCTAACTGATGGCTTATGGTACGTGACCATCATCAGTTTATCATTGCTGTATCTTGCCCAAGTAGACCCCGCACTGCGACAACCAGAAAATAAACTACCCCGTCACACATTCAGAATTATTGTCAGTGGTGTGATATGTGGCTGGGCGATATTATTTAATCAAAATACTCCATTAATCCCCGGAGGCTTTGCCCTCATTGCGATTTTTGCCGGGTTAGCCTTGCGTGTGCGGGCATTTCTGACTGTGGGTACAGGTGCTTTCTTCATCACCAGTATTTATCAATTAGTCATATTTAGTTTGCGTTACCCCTTCTTAAAATGGGTAGTAGGTTTACTCCTAGGAATTGCCCTAATTTCCATCGCCGCTAACTTTGAAACCCACCGCACACAAATTACATCCTTACTGCGTAATACTAGCAATGAATTTGAAGAATGGGAGTAGTCATCAGTTCAAAACACTGGTTTTGGATTGCTGCAATTTATGAGAAAATTTCCCAGAAAGCAGGTTGTGAAATCGTGACTCTTCAACATTACTGGATTGGCTATGAACCCTTAACTGCCAATACTGTCAATCAGCATTAATCCCAATAGCAGCAAGCTATAACAGGCGAAAAATCAAATCATAGCATGAACCAAACGCCCCCAGATTCCATTACGGAATGCTTGGCGAATGGCGATCGCTTGATTAAATTTATTGAGAAGTAGTTGCAATAATTTAGATAATTTGTTAGATTGTGCTTGTATAAATCTATTACCTCCATTATCAAGCTGTCTTGTGGGAGATTAAATTCTCCCGCACATTTTCCTAATTGAAAAAATCTCAATCAGTCAAGCTAGTTAAATAATTAATTTGACACTCCCCCGACTGCAAAAATTTCGCTATCGCTCATTTTCACAAAAAGTCGGGGGATTCTTTAAAAACAGAGATAGATTATTTTCTCTTACCCCAGCCATTAATAAAAATTATTAGCAACTATTACGGCATGAGTAACAGATTATTTTCCTGTCATAGCCAATAGGAAGATCAGCCTGACAACATGACTACGCTAACCTCAACCTTCAAAAGTCTCAGCTAGACGGTGATTTGGGCAACCACACCAAGCATAAAAATTCCTGTCTCCCCTACACCTAATCGCCAATCCCCAGCAATTTTTTGTGAACTCAACATGATTTTTACAAAAATTTATCTGAATTTACTGAAAAAATCTCTCAATAAATCTGATAAGATATGCTCAAAGCTTATTGAATATATATCTCAATAAGCATTTTCCACATCACAACCATTTCAAACCATTCTTAGGAAATGACACGATGACGAGCATGGCTGTGCAAACCCCAGACTCTATTCCTTGGTGGTCAGGGAACGCTCGGTTAACTAATCTCTCAGGGCGATTGTTAGGCGCTCATGTGGCTCATGCAGGTTTAATCGTCTTCTGGGCAGGGGCAACAACCTTGTTTGAACTCGCCCGTTTCCAGACCTCGCAACCAATGTATGAGCAAGGCTTAATTCTCTTACCCCACTTAGCCACTCTGGGTTGGGGTGTGGGTAGTGGCGGTCAAATTATAGATACCTATCCTTACTTTGTGATTGGAGTCTTACATCTAATTAGCTCTGCCTTTCTGGGTCTAGGCGGAATTTTTCACGCTCTCCGCGGCCCCGCCATTCTCGAAGAGAAATTTTCCTTCTTTGGCTACCGTTGGCAAGATACCAATAAAATGACAACCATCCTGGGCATCCATCTAGTTTTACTAGGACTAGGAGCAGGCTTACTCGTTGCTAAAGCCGTCTTCTTTGGTGGTTTATACGACCCCAGTATCGGAGAAGTACGAGTCATTTCTCACCCCACCTGGAACTTTGCAGCTATCTTTAGCTACTTGTTTGGTAGTCATAAATATTGGATTGCCGGAGTCAATAACTTAGAAGACTTAGTTGGTGGTCACATTTGGGTCAGTATTCTCTGCATTGCAGGAGGTATCTGGCACATTACCAGCGAGCCTTCCGATTTTGTCAAAAGTCTCTTTGTTTGGTCAGGAGAAGCATATCTTTCTTACAGCTTAGGTGCTTTGAGCTTAATGAGTTTGATAGCAGCTTATTTTGTCTCTATCAACACACTGGCTTATCCTGTAGAATTTTACGGGCCAGCTTTGAGTATTGGGTTTGACCGCTTCCCCTACTTCCAAAGTACCGATTTATTATCCTCTCGCGTGTGGTTAGCAAATGCTCACTTTTGGCTGGGCTTTTTCTTCCTCCAAGGGCATCTCTGGCACGCCCTCCGCGCTGCGGGTTTTGATTTCCGCACTGGAAAAGTCTTACGTCCAACCCGTGGCGAGGTAATTTAACTATGACTACTGCAACAATCACCCCCCAACAATATGGATGGTGGGCAGGTAACGCTAGATTTATTGACCTCTCCGGTAGACTCTTAGGAGCGCATATTGCCCATGCAGGGTTAATCGTACTGTGGGCAGGGGCAATGACCCTATTTGAAATCACCAAATATAACGCCTCTCTACCCATACACGAACAAGGGTTAATCTTACTGCCCCATTTAGCAACACTAGGATTTGGTGTTGGTGATGGCGGTCAAATCATTGACACTTATCCCTATTTCGTGATTGGTGTAGTGCATTTAGTCAGTTCGGCTGTACTCGGTGCTGGCGGCATTTATCATGCTCTTTTGGGGCCGGAAGTCTTACCAGAAAACAATCAATTTCCTGGTTTCTTTGGTTACGACTGGAAAGACGAAGACAAGATGACCACAATCATCGGCATTCACTTACTGTTGTTAGGTGTAGGTGCTTGGTTGTTGGTAGCAAAAGCCTTATTCTGGGGTGGTCTTTATGATCCCACAGTCGCATCTGTCAGAGTCATTACCGAACCTACTCTCAACCCCACTCGGATTTTTGGCTACCTCTTCGGTGTATTTGGCAAGCAGGGAATGGCAGCTGTCAATAACTTAGAAGATGTTGTTGGCGGTCATATTTGGGTAGGTATCCTCTGCATTGCTGGGGGATTTTGGCATATCTTCACTCAACCTTTTGCTTGGGCGAAAAATATACTCTTTTGGTCTGGTGAGGCTTACTTATCTTATAGTCTTGCTGCTTTAGGATACATGGGCTTATTGGCAGCATACTTTGTAACTGTCAATGATACTGTTTATCCAACTGAGTTCTACGGCCCCTTGGGATTGAGTAGCACATCAGGAGTGATTTCGGTTCGCACTTGGTTGGCAACCAGTCATTTTGCTTTGGCAATTGTGTTTTTAACTGGTCATATCTGGCACGCTTTGAGAGTACGTGTCCTAGCGGCTGGATTGAATTTTGAACAAGGGGTAGTCAACTATCTGGATACACCAGAATTAGGCAACCTGCAAACCCCAATTAATACTTCTGATTTGACACTGAAGTTTTTGGGAAGTCTGCCTATTTACCGTCCGGGTTTGTCTCCCTTTGCCCGTGGGTTAGAAATTGGTATGGCTCACGGCTATTTCTTACTTGGCCCCTTCGTCAAATTAGGCCCCCTGCGGAATACAGAGTTAGCCAATCAAGCCGGTTTACTGGCAACTATTGGTCTGTTGTTGATTTTATCGATTTGCCTGTGGCTGTATGGCGGCGCATGGTTTAAAGAAGGCAAATCTCCCCAAGGTGAGCTACCAGCAAATCTCAAAACACCTAAGTCTTGGAGTGAGTTTAATGCTGGGTGGATAGTTGGTGGCTGTGGCGGTGCATTGTTTGCTTATTTGTTAATCACCAATAGCAGTTTGTTTTTCTAAATATCAGGTGTAAAAATGTCCAAAAAAATCGGTTTATTCTACGGCACTCAAACTGGTAAAACTGAATCTGTGGCGGAAATTATTCGGGATGAGTTTGGGGATGGTGTGGTAACACTAAACGACATTTCCCAAGCCGAAGCTGCTGATTTTGATGAGTATGAATGTGTGATTGTTGGCTGTCCTACTTGGAATATTGGGGAACTGCAAAGCGATTGGGAAGGCTTTTTCCCAGAATTAGATGCGATAGATTTTAGTGGGAAGATGGTAGCCTATTTTGGCACTGGTGATCAGATAGGCTATGCTGATAATTTTCAGGATGCTATGGGTATTTTGGAAGAAAAAATTGCTGAACGTGGTGGCAAAACTGTAGGCTATTGGCCAGTAGATGGCTATGATTTTAATGATTCTAAGGCTTTGAGAAATGGTAAGTTTGTCGGCTTGGCGATTGATGAGGATAATCAATCTGATTTGACTGATGAACGAATAAAGGCTTGGGTTTCTCAGTTGAAGAAAGAGTTTGGTTTGTAGTTTGATTATTTGTACCTGATGTTTGACCACTGATGCACACAGATAATTTAGTTTTTCAACGCCAAGGAACGCTAAGGTTGGAAAACAATCTGTGTGTGTTTGTGGTTATTTAATTTTAGTTTTTGGGGTTTTTATGTCTGATGAGATTGATGTTGTGTGGATCAGTTCTAGTCCTGTGTTGCAGCGTTTCGATCAGCCATTACTACAATACATAGCAAAATATGTGAATGTGGCTCAGTGGGAATATCGTTATGGTAAGGATGAAGCTGGTTCGATAGATGAGGCTGTAACTTTATTGGATGAGTTTTTGTCACAGTGTTCTCATCCAGTAAATTTAGCAGGTCATGGTGCGGGGGGTGCGATCGCTTTAAGTTATGCGCGGCGATATCCTGAAAAAGTGCGATCGCTGACTTTACTCGCTGTTGGCTATAAACCTGCAAACACTTGGCACGCTTACTATTATCTGCAAAGACAATTATTTACTATCAGCCGTGAGCAGGTGTTAGCAACTAATGTTCGCCATCTGTTTGGTGAGCAACCAACTCATACAACTAAAAAATTAATCGCCGTGCTCAATAAAGATTTAGAGCAAACCCCCTTGTTACACTCTCTTTTCCAGTTGGTAGATTTACCTACAGGTGGGGTTTCTATGCCCATGATGGTATGTGGTAGCAAGAATGATTCCATTGTTAATTCACCCGCATTACACAACTGGGTGCATTACTTTAAACCTGAAGACAATCTCTGGGAATGCCCCCAAGGATATCATTTTTTCCACTACTTCTATCCTCAACAAGTCGGCGAAAAAATTTTGAATTTTTGGCAAATTTATTATCCACAACCAATGGACGCAAATACGCTATTTTACAGCAGTTTTATCAATTAACAACTATGTTCTAGGGGCGTAAATACTCCCCTATTTAATTTGTTCTGCCCACTGTTTGACAGCGACGAAATTAGCTATTGTCGCCGATTTTTTGCTGTTAAATTGACTGCTAATAATAATTGTTAAGTTGTGTAAAAAGTACTGTTAATTAAGAATTATTTTCAATAAACTATATTTGTCATCACCCAAATCAACTATTAACTTCAAGCATTAAATTAACTCTAGTTATTCTCTCAACTTTTTGATGTTGAAGTTAATCAGCCAATACTTGAGTATTTCTAGCAACAACTCTATAAATTAGAAACCAATGCAGACATACGATAATCCCAACGTCAAATATGATTGGTGGGTTGGTAATGCCCGCTTCGCCGACCTCTCTGGCTTATTTATCGGCGCACACGTAGCCCAAGCTGCACTGACAACCCTCTGGGCGGGGGCGTTTACATGGTTTGAAATTTCTCGTTACAAACCCGACATCCCAATGGGTGAGCAAGGACTGATCTTGTTACCCCATTTAGCTACTTTGGGTTTTGGTGTCGGTGCAGGTGGTCAAGTAGTCGATACTTACCCTTACTTCGTCATCGGAGCTTTGCATTTAATCTCGTCTGCCGTTTTGGGAGCAGGTGCGCTCTTTCATACCTTCAAAGGGCCACGCAATTTAAAGAACACTACTGGTTCTGCTCGGAAATTTCACTTTGAATGGAACGATCCGAAACAACTCGGTTTGATTTTAGGACATCACCTCCTGTTTTTAGGCGTAGCAGCTTTATTACTGGTAGGAAAAGCTATGTTTTGGGGAGGACTATACGACGCGACCACTCAAGCTGTCAGAGTAGTCAGCCATCCCACCCTCAACCCCTTTGTGATCTATGGCTATCAAACTCACTTTGCCAGTGTTAACAACCTAGAGGATTTAGTGGGTGGTCATATATATGTAGGTTTAATTCTCATTGGTGGCGGTATTTGGCACATCATCAAAGAGCCATTACCTTGGGCAAAAAACCTGTTACTCTTTTCTGGTGAAGCAATTCTTTCTTACTCTTTGGGTGGTATTGCCTTAGCTGGGTTTGTTGCCGCTTATTTTTGTGCAGTCAACACCTTAGCTTATCCTGTAGAGTTCTATGGTGCGCCCTTAGAATTAAAGTTTGGTATCACTCCTTATTTTGCCGATACAGTCAAGTTAGCCAATGGCGGCTACAGTGCCAGAGCATGGTTAGCTAATGCCCACTTTTTCTTAGCTTTCTTCTTCTTGCAAGGTCATCTGTGGCACGCGCTACGCGCTATTGGTGTTGACTTTAGGCAAATTGAAAAGTCATTAAATGCCATTAGTAGTGCTGAGTAATTAGTCATCATTTGTCAGTTTTGATCTCGCTCTCTGAGTGATCAGGATGAGGTTAGCGTGCTGAGTTATCTATAGACTCAGCACTTTTCTAAAGAGGATAGGTAACAGTGGCAATTTCTACTGATAGAACTTTTGCAGCAAACACACAATTACCTTGGTTAATTGGTAATGCTCGTTTGACTGATTTATCTGGTCAATTATTAGGCGCACATATTGCCCATGCAGGCTTAATTATGTTTTGGGCGGGAACAACAACCATCACAGAAGTAATTCGCTTTGTTCCTGATGTTCCCATGTATGAGCAAGGTTTAATTCTATTACCACACCTAGCAACTTTAGGATGGGGAGTAGGTACTGGTGGTCAAGTAGTTGATACCTATCCCTATTTTGTCATTGGTGTACTGCATTTAATTTCCTCTGCGGTGTTGGGTGCTGGTGGACTATTTCATGTGTTTCGCGCTCCGGCAATTTTATACAATAACGGTGGCAGAGCAGCGAAATTTCACTATGAATGGAATGACCCTAAACAATTAAGTTTAATTTTAGGACATCACCTAATTATTCTGGGTTTAGGAGCATTCTTGCTCGTACTAAAAGCTATGTTTTTTGGCGGCATTTATGACACCCATTTGGGAGATGTGCGCCTGATTTCTAACCCTACTCTTAACCCAAGCAGAATTTTTGGTTATTTAGTCGGGTTGAAAGATAATATTTGGCATCCTTTAGGACTAGCCAGTGTTGACAATTTAGAAGATGTCATCGGTGGTCATATTTGGATTGGCGGCATTTTAATTTTGGGCGGTGTATGGCATATTATTGTGCAGCCCTTTGCTTGGTTAAGAAGAATTTTACCAATAGAAAATGGTGAGGAAATTCTGGCTTACAGTTTGCTCGGTTTAGCTTTGATGGCTTGGATTTCTGCCAGCTTTGTGGGATATAATACTACAGTTTTCCCAACAGAGTTTTACGGTTCAGAACGTTTAGGTTTGGCAAATATTCAGTTCTTTTTAGGAATATTAGCCTTCTTAGGTTATGCTTGGCACGCTTGGAGGGCGCGTAGCATTTCCTAATCATTTCCAGTTCCCTCAACACTAGCTATTCTCAAGTTCCTTCCCCTGCCTGCGGTTGCAATTAGTGAACTGTGGGCAATTTCCTCAAACTTTTTTTGGAGTAACAAATAGTGATGGCTACGATTTTGTGTGCCTTATCTGCTTGGGCGATAATGATTTTATTGCTTTGGAGTTTTTGGACGACTCTCAAAAAAGGCATCAGTTTTTTGTGGAAATTACATCAAGTTCCTTGTCATAATTGCGAATTTTTTACTAATGATTATCGGCTAAAGTGTACTGTACATCCTAAAAAAGCTTGTTCGGAACAGGCGATTGGCTGTATTGATTTTGAGCCAAAAACTGCTACTTGCAATGCTTGTCAAAAGGGGAGAACATGGAAAATTCGTAATAAAATTGCCCGATATAATGCAAATTGATCTAGATAAATAAGAATATTTTAGCTCAGTTATCGAATCATTAATTTTTCAACCTATTCCTCATTAAAAGCCATGAATCTTCACTCTGATTTTCTCTCGGAATTATGTGATTTTCTCTATCCTCGTCATCCCTATCATGGACAATTCAAGGCTGATTATGTAGCTTTTAATGCCCATCTGCAAGAGTTTTCTCAACGAGTTAACTATATTTCGAATCTCCAAACAGGCGGCAAAATTTCTCCTGAAGAAGCTTATAAACAAATTCACCATCTTTGGAAGCAGTTAAAACAAATGAAGAAATCTCTAGCAATAGATAATTAATTACCAAGTTCGGGCTGATGCAGTAAACATCTGTTAGGGTTGGTAGTAGTGCGGGTTTACCGATATCTGGGTTAATCATGGATGATATCTGTAAACTCGCCCCTAATTTATTGCTGAAATATAAGGACTAAAGTCCTTACTACGAACTCGTTGATTTTCATGCAGATGCAGTCATCGCTGTTGCTTCTTTACCTTTACTAGCTGCTAGATTGGCAATTTCTCGGTCAATAAAAAATATACCCTGTCCTTCTGTGCCAATCAGGTTAATTTTGTCGAGAATTCCTTTAAACAAAAATTCTTCTTGATGTTGTTCGGCAACATACCATTGCAGAAATTGTAGGGTAGAATAATCTGGTTCTGTATTCGCTAAATGTACTAAATCATTAATCTTACGAGTAATGGACTGTTCATGTTCATAGATTTGTTCAAACAGTTCCTTCAAAGAAGAAAAATGGCTAGGTGGAGCTTGCATTCCATTGATTACTGCTAATGCACCTGTTTCATGCAAATAATTGAGTAGGCGACGCATGTGCATCATTTCTTCATCAGCGTGTTGACTCAAAAAGGTAGCGCATCCATCTAAAGCTTTGTAGGCACACCAAGAACTCATTTGTAGATAAAGATGGGAAGAATACATTTCTAAGTTGATTTGTTCATTCAACCGATCAATCATTGCTTGAGACAGCATATTTTTCATTCCTTGCTATACCATTCTTATTTTTTTGACTTTAGATTTTCGATTGGGAATAAAAAATCAAAATTCACAAGGGAAAATAGTTTGAAGTTTGAATTTTGAATTTTGAATTGGTTTATCCCCAATACCCAGACACGACTCAAGGCTATTCCACAAAAATAGTTTGGGCTGTTTCCTGATCTAAGGCTGTGCGGGTTCTGCCAACCATGATGATGTAGGATGGAAAGCGTTGTTCCAGCACTAAATTACTACCTGGTAAAATACCAAATGCCATCAGCTTTTGTAAAATTGCATTATCTTCAGTTTGCAAACAAACTACCTTTTGTAGTTGACCAATTTTGACAGTTGATAAGGCGTTCATAATTAAAAGTTGACTCCAAATAAGGTTAAGCCAAGATTGACAAGGTATCCGATCAGGAATGCAAAGGGGAAAATAAACAATACAATCGCAACTGTAGTTTTCGTTCCCCGTTCTTTAATCAGCATTTGCAATTGGGCAACACAGGGTAAAAACAACGTCAACACAATCGCCGCAACTACTAACTGATTACCTGTGAGAGTTCCTTGTTGCTGTAAATCAAACAGTCCGGCTGCACCATAATCTCTTCTAAAGAAGCCATAGAGAAATATTGGTGCTGCTTGGGCTGGCATTCCTAACGCTAGGGTGATCGGTTCAATTGCCCGGATAATTGCATCAAATAATCCGGTTAATCTTCCTGCCCAAATCAATACTGATGCCCAAATAAACAAAGGTAAAACTTCGATAAAATACCACTTCATCCGCACCCAGGTTTTAATTAGCACGTTCCGCAATTTGGGTAGACGTAAAGGTGGTACTTCCATGTAAAATCTGCCAGAACTACCGGGTAATAATTTGGCGGTGAGATAGCCAACTACTATAAAGATGGCAGAAATAAAACCTCCCCAAAATAGCAAAGCGGCGGGTTTTTGTGCTAATAACCCTACTATCACGCCCCATTGCGCCGCACAGGGAATAGCCAGGGAGAGTAAAAAGGTGGCAATTAACCTTTCCCGTTTGGTTTCTAAGGTGCGGGTGACAATTGTGGCCATTGTGTCACACCCTAAGCCTAATACCATTGGAATGACAGCGCGACCAGATAAGCCTACGGATTTGAATAGGCGATCCAACATTAAAGATAGACGTGGCAGATAGCCGCTATCTTCTAGTAAGGAGAACATCAAGAAGTAAGTGGCAACTACAGGTAACACAATCGCTGTAGCGTAGCGAATCCCCAAGGTGATGATGCCATAATCGTGAGCAATCAAGTCTTGAATTGGTTGCCAGGGAATGACTTGAGAGGTGATTTGGTCAACTACTGGGTTGATTTGCTCCTCAAAAAAGGTTTCGATGCGATCAACCAGTTCCCCTGCACCAAATTCACCAACAAATTTGTAAACTCCGTAGTAAAGGATGACAACCAGGATGGGGAATCCTGTAATGGGGTTGACTGTGAGTTTGTGAATTGTTTCAGTCAGTGGCGATCGCCCCTGTCTGGTTTCCTGCAAAACTGCTCTTTCTATAGCATGAGCGTTACTTTGACGAGAGTTAGCGATCGCTAATCCAATCGGTTGTTTAAGTTGATTTTGCGTGACGGTAATCAAGACTTCCAGATGACGGCATTGTTCTTGATCCCGTTGCATAGTTTGCCATAGTCCTGGGTCTTTCTGTAATAGTAATAAAGCTAGACTACGGGGTGAGAGTGAGTAATTATGAAATAAATAGCGGTCTCCTAATGTTTGCCACCAGGATTCGAGTTGGGCGATCGCTGCCTCAATCGGTTCTGGATAAATAACTTGGCTCATCATGCCCTTTCCTCCTGAGTCCAATTCTCAATACCAGTTATGCAAAATTCTCAATTGTGAATTTTGAATTGTAATTAAGCCGGTATCATGGCTGCTGGAACAGGCAGGAATGGGGCAATTCTGTGTTTTAATTCATCTACACCTTGGTTCAAAGCTGCTGCCATGCAAACTACGGGAATTTCCAATTCCATCTCCAGCGTGTCTTGTCGCAATTCCAGCCCCCAACGATGAGCTTCATCCATCATGTTGACAGCGAGTAAAACAGGTAGTCCAGCTTCTATGAGTTGAAAAGTGAGAGGCAACATTCTGCCCAAATTTTTGCCATCTACCACATGAATCACGGCTGCTACAGGTTCAACTAACAATAAATCTCTGGCAACCTTTTCTTCTTCACTGATAGGCAAAAGGGAATACATCCCTGGGGTATCAATGACTGTGATAATTTGCTCCCCAATCTGTGCCAGTCCCTTACTCACTTCTACCGTTGTACCGGGGTAATTAGATACTGTGACATAAATTCCTGTCAAGGCATTAAACAGTACACTCTTACCCACATTGGGCATTCCTACCAGGGCAATTGGTTGACTTGAGGAAGCCTCTCCAACCCAAGATTGCTGTCTTTTGCGAAGAAATTGCAATCCACGGGATTTTTTTCCACACGATTGTCCTTGTGATTTACATTTATGGCATTCCATAGAAATTTATTGTTGAGATTTACTGCAACTTATTCTCAACTTAAATTGTGAGGATCTTGTGAGGAAATGTCATATAGGTTCACAGTAGACTGTTTATTTCGCTACTCCCCGTGTTTCTTGAAAGAGGGTGAAGGTGGGTTTGCCCGTGTCTTTAGACTGGGGAGTGTGAAAGCGAGAAACCGCAATCAAATCTTAACAGTCCCAATCCCCAGTCTCTTTGAGTCCTTAATCCTCAATCATCATTTTCAAGCATACAAAGCTTTAATCCATTGCCATTCTTGCATTAAACCCTGCCTCAAAGAAACTTGTGTTTGAAATCCCAAAATTTGCCGCGCCTTAGAAACATCAGCAGCCGTGTGTCTAGCATCTCCCATCGCTTTTTCAATATGATTTCTCTTGATGGGTTTGCCAACCACTTCTTCCATCATGTCAAGAACTGCTGCTAAAACTACTCGACTACCACCACCAATATTAAAAATTTCCCCTACTGCTTCCGGTACTCTAGCAGCAGCCAAATTCGCCGCCACAGTATCACTCACAAATGTAAAGTCTCGCGTTTGCTGTCCATCACCATAGATGGGAATGGCTTCATCTTGCAAAACCGCTTTGAAAAATTTATGAAAAGCCATATCAGGCCGTTGTCTGGGGCCGTAAACACTGAAATAACGTAGAGCTACAATAGGCACACCAAAATTTTTATGATAGAGTCCACACAAACGCTCGGCAGCTAGTTTAGTAATACCATAAGGTGAAACTGGTTGTGGCGGAATTTCTTCATGGGTGGGTAAGGTTTCCGCATCACCATATACACTAGACGTAGATGCAAACACTAATCTAGTTAATTTTTTAGCATCTTTAGCCGCTTCTAATATCACTTGAGTAGCGTTGATATTACATTCGGTGTAAGCACGAAAAGCTTTACCCCAACTTGCTCTCACTCCTGGTTGCGCTGCTTGATGATAAACAATTTCTACATCTTGTAAAAGTTTTGACCAATCTAATAGTTGAATATCACTGTCAATTAAGGTAAAGTTTGGAAAAGATTGTAAATGAGCAATATTCTTGTGTTTTAACGTCGGTTCGTAGTAATCGTTAAATACATCAATCCCAATTACTTCATTGCCTTGTTTTACAAGTGTTTCCACAAGATGAGAGCCAATAAATCCAGCAGCCCCAGTTACGATAATTTTAGTCATGTATTCCAGTTGATGAATATTTTCTAACCTCAGTAATCTTGATCATGATTCATCGTCATTAGTTCTCGGTCATGTTAAATTCATTTACCGTTTGACTTTTGATATCATTGACGATGAATTAGTGTTAATTTGCACATTGTCACACTTAAAAAACTCTGCTCTCTTTTCCCTACACTCTTGCGGTTCTCTAATGATAAGTCATGAACTACAAATGATATAACTTAACTGGGGTACTTGCATAAGGGTAAGAATTGGTGAAGAATTGATCCGCAAGCTGTCCAAGATTCTTATTTCACCAGGGACGCAAGAGGAAATCAGTGAAAGTTATAGTTGTAGGTAATGGTGGGCGCGAACACGCTCTAGCATGGAAACTGTTGCGATCGCCCCAAGTTGAACAAGTTGTCTGTATACCGGGTAATGGTGGCACAGCCAGCATGGCACGTTGTCAAAATGTCGCCTTGGCAGTCGATGACTTTGAAGGTATCAGTCAATACGCCCTAGAAAATGGGATTTCTTTAGTGGTAGTCGGGCCTGAAGTACCCCTAGCTAAAGGTATTACCGACTATTTGCAAGACAAAGGGCTGATGGTATTCGGCCCCAGCAAAGCCGGAGCGCAAATTGAAGCGAGTAAAGCTTGGGCAAAAGCCCTGATGCAAGAGGCAGGAATTCCTACAGCCAAAGCGTCGGTATTTACAGAGGCGGCAGCAGCTAAAAGTTATGTGAAAGCTCAGGGTGCGCCGATTGTCGTGAAAGCAGACGGGTTAGCAGCCGGCAAGGGTGTCACCGTTGCTAGCACAGTCGCCGAGGCAGAAACCGCCATTGATGCCATATTTCAAGGACAATTTGGTAGTGCCGGGGAATTTGTAGTTATTGAAGAATGTTTAATCGGGCAAGAAGTTTCAGTTTTAGCCTTAACTGATGGCGTGACAATTCGCCCCCTATTGCCAGCGCAAGACCATAAACGCGTCGGGGAAGGTGATACAGGCGAAAATACAGGTGGGATGGGAGCTTATGCCCCTGCACCGATAGCCACACCGGAAATTATGGCACGGGTGCAAACAGAAGTTTTAGAAAGAGCGATCGCCACCTTAAAATCTAAAGGTATTGATTATCGTGGCATCCTCTACGCTGGCTTGATGATTTCACCCGATGGCGACTTGAAAGTTTTAGAATTTAACTGCCGCTTTGGTGATCCTGAAACTCAAGTCATTTTGCCAATGTTGGCGACACCCCTAGAAGAATTAATTTTGGCTTGTGTACAGCAGCGTTTAGGCGAGTTACCCCCCATTGCTTGGCACGAAGGCGCAGCCGCCACAGTCGTAGCCGCATCTGGTGGTTATCCAGGGAATTACGAAAAAGGCAAAGTCATCACCGGCATTAATCAAGCAGAAGCCGCAGAGGTAACGGTATTTCATGCTGGTACAAAATTAAATCAGCAACAGGAAATAGTCACCGATGGCGGACGAGTCTTAAATGTTACCGCTATCGGCGAAAACTTTGACCAAGCCCTAGCCAAAGCCTACAAAGGCTTACAATCTATTCAATTCGAGGGGATGTATTAC
Organism: Anabaena sp. CA = ATCC 33047; assembly: GCF_963870205.1. Lineage (NCBI taxonomy): Bacteria > Bacillati > Cyanobacteriota > Cyanophyceae > Nostocales > Nostocaceae > Anabaena > Anabaena sp. CA = ATCC 33047. The sequence continues at coordinate 72,991 of NZ_CAWMSA010000027.1, forward strand.
CGTAGAGATATCGGGTATAGAGTCAAGAGTCTGTAGAGGGGATGAGGGAGATGAGGGAGATGAGGGTGCAGGGTGCAGGGGGGAGAAGAGTTTCCCCATTTCTCCCTGCTCAGAGTTCCAATTCCTTTGATTTCCCAGTCAAGAGTCACCAGTCAAGAGTCACCAGTCCCCATAACTCTTGACTAATCACTAAGTTATTACCCGTTTGTCAAATTAACTGTTAATTTTTTAGTTGTTGGGGTGATTAACTGGAACTACTAACAACTTTAATTTGAGATGCTGGCGTTGTTCAAAACAATTCGAGAAGCGATCGCCAATTGGTGGTCAGAATTCACTCTCCAAACTAAACTGTTGGCTGTAGCCACTTTGGTGGTTTCTTTGGTGATGAGTGGTCTAACTTTCTGGGCGGTGAATACTATTCAGCAGGATGCCCGGATGAATGATACCCGTTTTGGGCGAGATTTGGGGCTATTACTGGCTGCTAACATTTCTCCTTTAGTAGCTGACCAAAATTTCACCGAAATAGCTAGATTTTCCCAACGCTTTTATAGCACCACCTCTAGTGTGCGCTATATGCTCTACGCCGATGAAACCGGGAAAATCTATTTTGGCATTCCTTTTTGGGAACCAGAGGTGGAAAACTCCCTGACAATTGAGCGACGGATAGAACTCCCAGAAGACTATCCAGGGGAAGGGGATAAACCAATGGTGCGGCAACATAACACACCAGATGGTGTTGTGACAGATGTGTTTATTCCCCTGATTGTCGATAAACAATATTTAGGTGTATTGGCAATTGGCATTAACCCCAACCAAACTGCTGTCATCTCATCTAATCTCACCCGTGATGTGACTATTGCTGTGTTCATCACAATTTGGGTGATGGTGATTTTAGCCGGAGTAATTAACGCTTTAACTATCACCAAGCCCATTAAAGAACTACTCGTAGGTGTCAAACAAATCGCCGCCGGCAATTTCAAACAGCGCATCGACTTACCCCTAGGCGGTGAACTCGGAGAGTTAATTTTAAACTTTAATGAAATGGCAGAACGCCTAGAACGCTATGAAGAGCAAAACATTGAAGAATTAACCGCCGAAAAAGCCAAGCTAGAAACCCTAGTTTCCACCATCGCCGATGGGGCTGTGTTAATTGACAATAATATGCAGGTGATTTTAGTCAACCCCACAGCCCGACATATTTTTGGTTGGGAAAATGGTGATGATGTAGTCGGTGGCAATGTTTTACATTATTTACCGCCGATGGTGCAGATGGAAATCACCAAACCCCTGTATGAAATGGCAGGTGGGGAACGTGATAGTGCTGAGTTTCGCATTCCTCTGAATCAACCGATTAAGCGCACCATCCGCATCTTGTTAACAACGGTACTCAATCTACAAAGGGAGAGTATCAAAGGCATTGCCATCACAGTCCAAGATATCACCCGTGAGGTGGAACTAAACGAAGCCAAAAGTCAATTTATTAGCAACGTTTCCCACGAACTCCGCACGCCTTTATTTAACATCAAATCATTTATTGAAACTTTACACGACTACGGCGAAGATTTAAGCGTAGAACAAAGACGGGAATTTTTGCAAACGGTGAACAATGAAACTGATCGCTTAACTCGGTTAGTTAATGATGTGTTAGATTTATCGAAGCTGGAATCTGGTAAAACTTATAATTTCGATGGCGTAGATTTAGCCCAAGCAATTGAACAAACGCTGCGAACCTACCAACTCAATGCTAGAGATAAATGTATTGAACTAATTCAGGACGTTGCCCCTGGCTTGCCGCTAGTCGTGGGTAATTATGATTTATTACTGCAAGTTTTAGCTAACTTAGTTGGTAATGCCTTAAAATTTACTCAAGCTGGTGGTAAAGTGGCAATTCGAGCCTATAAATTAGATGCCAACACCACCTCTCATAGTGAACCCGCCCATGTGCGCGTAGAAATTGCTGATACTGGTATTGGCATCGCTCCAGAAGACCAACAGGCAATTTTTGACCGCTTCTTCCGTGTAGAAAACCGCGTTCATACCCTGGAAGGCACAGGTTTAGGTTTATCAATCGTTAGAAATATCATAGAACGTCACCATAGTCAAGTACATCTGGTGAGTGAAGTTAGTGTTGGTACTACTTTTTGGTTTGACTTAACTTTGTTTGAGTGAGGGTGTAAGGGAGATGAGGGGGATGAAGGGGATGAGGGAGATGAGGAAAAAATTCTTTCCCAGTCCCCAGTCCCCAGTCCCCAGTCCTACAGCATTCTATCTATCGTGCGATATTGTATGGCTTCCGCCAGATGATGCGGTTGGAGGTTTTCATCTCCTGCTAAATCTGCAATAGTCCTGGCTACTTTGAGAATGCGATCGCTGGCTCTGGCTGATAAACCTAATTTTTTAATCGCTGTTTCCAATAAAATCCGGCTCGGATCATCCAATTTACACCATATCTGCAAATGCCGACTTTGCATTTGGGCATTACAACGCAGATTTGTCTCTCCTTGAAACCGAGTAGTGGCGCGATCGCGTGCTTTTTGTACCCTTTCCCTAATGGAACTTGAGGCTTCTCCTAAAGGTTGTTGGGTAATTTCTTCTGGTTTCAAGCGATTTACCGCCACTTGCAAATCAATCCGATCCATCAAGGGGCCGGAAAGTTTCGCCCAATATTGTTCTCTTTGTCTTGGTGAACAGGTACACTGTTGAATAGTATCCCCATAGTAACCACAAGGACAGGGATTCGTGCTAGCAACCAAAGTAAATTGTGCTGGAAAGGTTACTGATTGTCTGGTGCGGGAAATTGTCACATAACCGTCTTCTAAAGGTTGGCGGAGAAATTCTAAGACATCCCGCTTAAATTCGGTTAACTCGTCTAAAAATAAGACCCCAAGGTGGGATAAAGAAATTTCCCCAGGGCGAGGAAAACTACCGCCACCTACCAAAGACGGGCCTGATGCTGAATGGTGGGGACTGCGGAATGGGCGATCGCGTACTAACGAACCCCGATTTTTCAGCAACCCAGCCACAGAGTGAATCCGAGTGACTTCCAGTGCTTCCGAAAAACCCAAAGGTGGTAAAATACCAGGTAACCGCCTCGCTAACATCGTTTTGCCGCTACCTGGAGGCCCGACAAACACCAAATTATGTCCTCCAGCCGCCGCAATTTCTAACGCACGACGGGCGTGAGCCTGTCCTTTGACATCTTTTAAATCCGCAGTCGGATAAGATGCTGACAAAACATCCTGTGATTTTTCTAACTGCACAGGCTGGTATTTCCCTGGATGATTTAATAAATCAACCACCTCAGACAAATTTTTACAGCCATACACAGCCAAACCTTGTACTACTGCTGCTTCTTGAGCATTATCAGCAGGAACAACTAAACCTGTGATTCCCATTTTCTGAGCAGTCGCAGCAATCGGTAACACACCAGCAACCGGGCGCAGACTACCATCTAAAGAAACTTCACCTAAAAAAAGATAATCACCCAACAAATCCGGGCTAACTTGCTCAGAAGCGGCTAAAATGCCCACACTAATCGGTAAATCAAAACTAGGGCCTTCCTTGCGTAAATCTGCCGGAGTCAAGTTAATCACAATTTTCCGCATGGGAAAGGCAAAACCAGCATTTTTCAACGTGGCTTTGACTCTTTCCTTCGATTCTTGCACGGCACTGTCTGGCAGTCCTAAAACTACAATCCCCGGTAAACCCCCTGACACATCGACTTCTACGCCCACTTTCACAGCATCGATGCCGACAATTGACGCACTCCAGACTCTTGCAAGCATTGGTTAAATCTTTCTTCTATCAACAGTAACCCTTTAAAATCTCTAGCAGATGAGTAATTAGAACCGCATGAGTGAAACCACAGAGACAATTTTCAGCAAAATCATCCGGCGAGAAATTCCAGCCAATATTGTTTATGAGGATGACTTAGCCCTGGCTTTCAAAGACATCAACCCCCAAGCACCTGTACATCTTCTGGTGATTCCGAAAAAACCCATTCCCAAATTAGCTGATGCTACACCGGAAGATCAGGCTCTTTTGGGTCATCTGTTGTTAACAGCCAAGCTGGTGGCGGAAAAAGCTGGACTAGATGATGGCTATCGGGTTGTGATCAATACGGGTAATGATGGCGGTCAAACTGTCTACCACTTACATTTACACATTTTAGGTGGGCGATCGCTCGCATGGCCTCCTGGTTGATGTAATCAAATTAATCGCGTCTGTGGACGCGATTAATAAGTAAATTAAATCTCAAATATAAATAAATATTAAGTTACATCTCTTTACAAAACTTAATTTAGGTTTTAAGGTAGTAGACAGGTAAGGAAAAGTACCTACCTAACATTCATAAAACATCTATCGTCATCATAAAAACATGACCGCAACCTTACAACAACGCCAAAGCGCGAACGTATGGGAGCAGTTCTG
>NZ_CAWMSA010000029.1:0-329 GCF_963870205.1 Anabaena sp. CA = ATCC 33047
GAAGCGATCGCAATTTGGGATGAATGGGAACCGCATTTAATCTGGATGGATATGAGAATGCCTGTCATGGATGGTTATGAAGCGACTAAATATATTAAGTCTACTACCAAAGGTAACGCCACAGCCGTCATCGCCTTGACAGCCAGCGTCTTAGAAGAAGAAAAAGCCATAGTTCTCTCTGCTGGTTGTGATGACTTCCTCCGCAAACCCTTTGCCGAACACACCATTTTTAATGCACTAACTAAACATCTTGGTGTAAAATTTATCTTTGCCGAAAGCCAAACGCCCCTAGTAAATCAGGCAACAGAGACTATCTTGACATCGCAACA
>NZ_CAWMSA010000030.1:0-828 GCF_963870205.1 Anabaena sp. CA = ATCC 33047
ACTAAATTTTTAATCCTCAAATTTTCATAAGCTACCAAATCGTTAGATTGGATTACGCAACGCGCCACTCGCTTAGCGTGTTCTATACGTTGCCTACTTATTTTGAGGTGTACTCGACCTAATCTATTAACAGCTTTCTTACGGTTGATAGAAGCCCTTTTTTTCCGAGAAACACGACGTTGATAAAACTTTAATCGTTTTTCTCCTGTACGATAAAATCTAGGATTAGGTTCACTATGCCCATTACTGTCCGTATAGAATTCTTTTAATCCAACATCCAACCCGATAGTTTTACCAGTCGGCTGTGTTTCTATTTTGTTATCTACACTTATCAAGAATTGGGCATAATATCCGTCTGCACGACGTACTAACCTCACCCGTTTTATCTGTTCTATTGGATAGAAGTTTAAGTCCCACGTTCCTTTTAGTTTCAGGTTGCCAATTCCTTTTTTGTCTGTAAAAGTAATCTGCTTTCTCGTTTGTGATAACTTCCAGCCAGAGGTTTTGTATTCCACTGAACGGTTATTTTTCTTAAATTTTGGATAACCTTTCTTACCTGGAATATTTTTCTTGCAGTTATCATAAAACCGAGCTATTGAGCTATACGCTCTTTCTACTCCTACCTGACAAGCATGAGAGTTTAAAGCTTTCACAAAGGGATATTCAGCCCTTAACACAGTATTGTAGCGATATAACTCTTTCTGCCCTACACCATGATTATCCATCCAGAAACGGATACACTTATTGCGGACAAATTGAGCGGTTCTGATCGCCTCATCTATAGCTGCGTATTGAGTTGTTTTCCCTTTGACTTTAAACTCTAAAACT
>NZ_CAWMSA010000031.1:0-11181 GCF_963870205.1 Anabaena sp. CA = ATCC 33047
CACTCCTGCTTCTCTACGAGACGCTGCGCGAACGCAGTGAGTGAGAGGCTTCTTTTTGTTTAAGCTAATTTAGACCAACTACCACCGAAAGGTACTACCCTAGCCATTGGCATTCTGAGGTTACGGCGTGGTTCAGGTTCGCCTGTGGGAGTTTTGGCATTAGTTCCTTAAGTTTTGTATATATCTGAAATATTTACCTGCAAATATGAAAACATCACAGTAACGTAGAAAGCAGGAGAGTAGTGTACACAAGGAACACAAGGGATTAGGGAAGATTGTTTCCTAAGAATTCCTGAATTTTGAATGAGAGAATTTTGAATTTTGTATTAGGAGCGAAGCGACGTGACAACTCCGCTCACCTGCCAAAATTACATCAATGGACAATGGTTAAACGCCACAGGTGAAAATATCCTCGCCAGTCATAACCCGGCAAATAAAACCGAAGTTGTGGCTACTTTCCCCCGTTCTCAAGTGGAGGATGTCAACCAAGCTGTAGCCGCAGCCCGCCAAGCTTACCAAAGTTGGCGCAAAGTTCCCGCCCCAGCTAGAGCCGAGTATATCTTTCGTGTGGGGGAATTATTAGCTGAACATAAGGAAGAACTGGCTGAGTTAATTAGTCGAGAAATGGGTAAGCCCTTAACAGAAGCTAGGGGTGATGTGCAGGAAGGTATTGACTGTGCTTTTTATAGTGCTGGTGAAGGAAGGCGACTGTTTGGGCAAACCACACCTTCAGAAATGCCTAATAAGTTCGCTATGACTGTACGGATGCCTATTGGAATCTGTGCTTTAATTACGCCTTGGAATTTCCCCATAGCTATACCTTGCTGGAAAGCTATGCCGGCTTTGGTGTGTGGGAATACAGTAATTCTCAAACCGGCGGAAGATACCCCGGCTTGCGCTACTAAATTAATTGAGATTTTTGCCGCCGCCGGTTTACCACCAGGAGTGATTAACTTGGTGCATGGGGTAGGTGAAGAAGCAGGAAAGGCTTTAGTTGAACATCCTGATGTAGATTTAGTATCGTTTACTGGTTCTTCTGAGACTGGGGCGTTTGTGGGCGCAACTTGCGGACGCACTCATAAACGGGTGTGTTTAGAAATGGGTGGTAAAAATGCCCAAGTGGTGATGGAAGATGCAAATTTAGAACTGGCTGTTGATGGTGCTTTATGGGGGGCTTTCGGTACTACTGGGCAACGGTGTACAGCTACGAGTCGCTTGATTTTGCATCGTGATATTAAGGAAAAATTTACCACGATGCTGTGTGAGCGTGCTAGTCAGTTGCGCTTGGGTGCTGGTTATGAACCTGAGACTGATATCGGGCCGATAATTAATCACAAACAATTGCAACGGGTATATGAGTATATGACAATTGCCCGTGAGGAAGGGGCAAAGATTTTAATGGGTGGAGAAATTGCGACAGCAGGTTTATTAAAACAGGGTTATTTCTTTCAACCGACTATTTTAGATAACGTTACGCCTGAGATGCGGGTGGCGCGAGAAGAGATTTTTGGCCCTGTGGTGGCATTAATTGAGGTGAATACATTTGAGCAAGCGATCGCTATTCTCAATGACACTAAATATGGTCTTTCTTCTTCAATTTATACCCGCGATATTAACCGGGCTTTTACTGCCATGTGTGACATCGAAGCTGGTATCACCTACATCAACGGCCCCACTATCGGCGCAGAGGTACATTTACCCTTTGGCGGTGTAAAACAAACCGGTAACGGACACCGGGAAGCGGGAACTACCGCTTTAGATGTGTTCACAGAATGGAAAAGCGTTTATGTTGACTTTTCTGGTAGTTTGCAACGCGCCCAGATAGATAACCGTGGTTAGGCAAAGAAGCTCTAGCCATCTGAGTAATATCAATGCTAAAAATAATTGACTGTAATTCTAGAATTACAGTCAATTTTTCGTTGAAATCTCGCTATTATTTCTACCTGATCATCTGGCTCAATTCAGACTAATCATGTAGACATTGGTTGAGAATCTGTCTAGTTTTGGTAATCACTAGATTCAGAAACAGTCTATCTAGAATGTTTGCTTTTTCAGTCTATCAGTAGTAAATTATACTAATTTACAGCAGATTTGGGGTAAATGAGGTACAAATTTGATGAACAAAGCTTTATGCTAAGAGACTTTCAAAGCTGTTCCCTGTTAAGAGTTCCCTGTTCCCTGCTGTATATTTAACTAACTCAAAACACAAGAGACAGCAGATGTATAATTAGCGCGTCTTCTCTTGCAAAAAAATATAAATTTAAAACTGATCGGCTTTCTGTTTTCTATATCTGGATGAGGAGCAATATGTGGCAAAAAGATAAAAGAGATACTGGTATAGTCAATCTGGCTTTATGGCTGGCTTTCGCTACCACTCCTACAGTAACAACCTTGTTGATGTCGGTTCCTGTGTCAGCACAAGCTGAGACTGACACGCCCACGTTTTTATTACCGCCAACTGTGCAACCAGGGACTACAGTAAGGATTGATGGTGTTAATGGCCTGGCTGCTTTTAATCAAAAATTAAAGCAGAGTTTTGAACAGCAGTTTTCAGGGACTCAGGTGGAAATTGCCACTAATGGCACTGAGGCTGCACTCAAAGCTGTGCAAGAGGGGACAATTGATATTGCAGCGATTAGTCGTGATCTGACTCCTGAAGAAAAAGCCCAAGGCTTAGTACAAGTTCCTTTGCACCGAGAAAAGATTGCGATTATCGTTGGTTCTGACAATCCGTTTCAGGGTAGTTTGACTGACAAGCAATTTGCGGAGATTTTCCGGGGGAACATCAGCAATTGGTCGGAATTAGGCAGCGCAGATGCTAACATTCGGGTGATAGACCGGCCTGAGAATAGTTTAACTCGTGAAGCATTGAGCAGTTATCCAGTGTTTCGGTCTGCTAACTTTGCCACAGGTTCTAATGCTACCCAGTTAACTGAAGATAATACGGCAGAAATAGTCAGACAATTGGGTAAGGACGGTATTAGCTATGCTAAATTCAATCAAGTCGCAAATCTGCCGGGTGTGCGAGCGTTGGCGTTGTATGATACCTTGCCAGATGATCCTAAATATCCTTTCTCTCAGCCTTTAGTTTACGTTTATAAAAACAATCCTAACCCAGCTATATCCGCTTTTCTGGGATTTGCTTTGGCACCCCAAGGACAACAGGCGATAGAAGCTGTGAGAGTAGCGGAAGCAGAGGCGATCGCTCAAGCTGAATCACAACAGTTTATATCTGCCAATCCTACCATCACCCTAGAACCAACGCCAGGGATGGCGGCTTCTGAAGAGGCGGAAACTGCCGGCGATTCCACAGGAACTAACTTCTCCGCACCATCGGCGATCGCTACTGCTGATAATTCCAATGTCTTGGGGCGTAACTTGCTGTGGTGGTTGCTGCTACCTATAGGGGCGATCGCTGGCTCGCTGTTATGGTTTATTAGACGACCATCAGCCGCTAAAGAAAACCCAGGCTTGACAGAATCACCGGCTAATGATCAAGATGCTCAAGACAAGATACCTGCATCTGAACCAGCAGTAGCAACTCAGCCTACTGAAAATTCAATGGCTAATTCCGGTTTAGATCATCCCGCACCACAAAAAACCAATAATTCCCCCTTACCATTACCGCCAGAGTTGGAGCAATCTCCTTGGGATATGGAAGCACCAGCTACTATAGTCAATAATACATATCCCCCAATCGTGGACATCCCGAAAACGCCAACTAATGGGGAAGCGCAAACCAGGGAATTACCTGATACTGCTATAGTTACATCTAATAATGGTTATCACAGGGATATCACTGACGACCTCAAAACCGAACCACTTCCAGATGTTACCCCAGCCGAAACAACAGCAAGTATTTCCGACAAGAGTCAGGAGTCGGAGGAGATACAAGAGACATCTATTCTGGCGGACTTGCCAGATATTCCCCAAAATGAATCGAGTAGTGTAGCTGATGTCACAGCCGAATTACCCCAGTCGGAAGCACCGAGTGTGCAATCTCTGGAGGAGCCTGAAGCTACAACCAATCTGAATGCGGCTACTGAGTCACCCTCAGATGAATCTGATCCACTAACTGCCGCATGGGATTTAGATTTATCGACATTGGAAGAACCTCCGACAGAGCCGCCATTGATCGAGATTTCTGAAGAAGCATTAAATTTGGTAGCCGACGCTGCCGAACCACCGGATAATCAGATATTGGAGGAGATAGAAACTATCAATGTCGGGAATTTGGCTGATGAAGCAGCTTTAGCAGCAGCCGAAACGGGAGATTGGGCGACGAATATTGACGGCATTCTGGACAACCCCGCACCAGAAACACCAGAGGCGACTGAGGCGATAAATTCTCCCGCAGAAGATTTAGCACCGGTGAAGACAATATCTACCGACTCAGAAGACGACTCAGAAGATGGTGATGAAGACAGTAGTGTTGTTCTCACACCCCGTAATCCTGAGTGGGCTTTTGTCAGTTGGTATCTTGCTCACAGTGATCAACAAGCACTTGAGAATGCAGGGATGACTAAATTATTACTGCGACTGTATGATGTCAGCGAGGTTGATCTGAGTTATCAACAACCCCATCTGGTAGGGCAGTATGAATGTGAGCCGGTAATCACCGATTGCTATGTGTCGATTCCCGCTAGCGATCGCAACTACATCATCGAAATTGGCTACGTTGCCAGTGAGCAATGGGTAAAAATAGCCCGTTCAGCTATTGTACGCATTTTCAGCCCTCCCTACACAGAAGATATACTGACAGACGCGCTGACAGTAGACGAAGACAGCCAAATTTTCTTCACTCCTCGCACTACTAAGTGGGCTTATATCTCTTGGCAAATTTCTGAGCAGCGTCAAGAAATACTGCACAATGCTGGCATCTCCCAGTTGACTTTACGGCTGTATGATGTTACATATATTGACCTGAGTTATCAAACTCCTCAACTGGTACAGCAATATGAATGTGAGGAAATCATCCAAAATCGTTATGTAGCTATTCCCCAAAGTGATCGCGATTATATGGTGGAAATTGGCTACTTAGAAGGCGATCGCTGGATAACTATAGCCTCTTCTTCTATCGTCCGTGTCTTCAGTCGTCCCCACGGAGATTTTTGGTTTGTCACCGATGCTGAGGTAATTATTCACGGAGCCACAGATCCCGGTGCAACGGTAAATATTGCCGGTAAACCGATTACCCTAAAATCAGATGGTACTTTCCATTTGCGTATCCCCTTCTCAGAAGAGTTAATTGACTATCTCATCACTGTATCTAGTGAAAATGGGGAACAAATTACAAGGGTGCATCAAAAGTTTTCTCAGGAAACTGTTGAAGCATAATTTTTGTAGGGTGGGCATTGCTGGCAACTTGCTGAGAGCCTTAGTTGTTAGCTGTGCATCGCCTGATGCTGATTGAGAATGGTGCAAGATATGACACAGAGGCTTTAAAACCCCCATTCCAGCCCAAAAATTTTTTCCTTTTCCCTCTCCTACAAGGAGAGGGTGAGGGAGAGGTAAGTAAGGGGGGCTTTGTGGTTATATTTGCCAGAATTTAGCGCATAGCGATTAAAACTACTCAATTTTCAAATTGAAAGGCAAGCGAGCATAAATTCCTTGGGGGTCGTTCATCTGCTGTATAATTGCCAACTCCTGCTGCATTTTTTGGAATTCAGCCATGAAAAGATTCGGGGGTATGGTTTGTGTCTTCTCAATTTGCAAAACGGTACTGACATCTTCAACGAATCGCCCAAAAAAGCGTTCTCCTAATGTGCTTTCCCTGGGATATTCTTTTAATTGCCAATCTTTACCGAGTTTGGCGGCTTGGGCTGCATATTCTATCGCTGCATTTAAACCACCGATTTCATCAATTAAACCAATTTGTTTAGCTGTAACACCAGACCAAACTCTACCTTGGGCAATTTCTGCTACTTTTTCTACTGGTAGTTTGCGTCCTTCGGCAACTTTATTGATAAATAAATTATAAATGCGGTTGACGCTGCGTTGATAAAGTGCTATTTCTTCGGGAGATTTGGGACGTGCCAAGGTTTGACTATCGGCATAACGGGCTGTTTTTACAGAGTCCCAAGTGATACCATTATCATTTGCTAGCTTCTGCCCATTCAGTAACACCCCGAATACACCAATAGAACCTGTAATGGTGTTGGGTTCGGCAAAAATCCGATTAGAGTCGGTAGCTATCCAGTAACCACCGGAGGCGGCGAAATCACCCATAGACACGACAACGGGTTTGGCTTGGCGTGTGAGTTTCACTTCTCGCTGTATGACTTCGGAGGCGATAGCACTACCACCAGGACTGTTAATTCTCAAGACAACAGCCTTGATATCGTTATCTTGGCGGATTTTGTTGAAGATAGCGGCAAAGCGATCGCCTCCTATTTGTCCATCTTCACCTTGACCATCGACAATATCACCCTCAGCATACACCACAGCAATTTTATTTTTGGCTGTGCGTTCTACAGGTAAAGATTTGTTCGGGACTTGTGCATATTCACTCAAGTCTATTTTGCGGAAGCTGCGATCATCTTGATCACTATTGGTTAATTTCTTTAAGTCAGCAACTACCTGATCGGAATATGCTACTTGATCGACTAAACCATTAGATTTAGCGGTGGGTGCTTCTAAAAGGGCTTGATTATCTGCGATCGCTTGTAATTGTTGGGGGGCAATTTTGCGGCTACCACCGACTGTAGTCCGCCATTCTGTCCAAACATCATTTAATAATTGCTGAGTTTGGGCGCGGTTTTCGGTACTGAGTTGGTTCAATACTAAAGGTTCAATTGCGCCTTTAAACTTGCCAGCGCGGACAACCTGCACACCAATACCATACTTTTGCAATGCTCCCGCGAGAAATATCGGTTGGCTAGCCAAACCGTTGATTTCCATTGCTCCAAAGGGATTCAAAACAATAGTATCAGCTACAGAACTAAGATAATATTCCTTTTCTCCCCACTGCATTCCATAGGCGACAATCTTTTTGCCAGATGCACGAAATTCTGTTAAGGCTTTGCGGATTTCTTTCAGAGAAGCATAACCTAAGTTACTCGTGCCGCTACTGCTTGTTGCGTCGAGGTAGATACCCACAATTCGCGAATCACTCTCAGCTTTTTTGATGGTATCCAGCACACTCCGGAGTGTCATTCTTTGTGCTGCCACTCCTGATAAAGTGTTTTGCAACACTTCGCTAGCTGTGGGTTCCCTATCGCTGATTTTCATTGACAAGTCAAAAACTACAACTGACTTATCTTTGACTAGGGGGCCAGGATCTTGGGAACTTGCAGCCGCAAACACTAAAAACAACAGTGCTGTAGTACCAATACCAGAGAAAATAATGAGTCCTAATACAGTGCCAACTAAGCTGGCTAGAGTTTGCTTGAGGAAGTTATTCATTAGTTGTTAGTTATTAGTCATTAGTTATTAGTTATTAGTCATTAGTTATTAGTCATTAGTCATTAGTTTTTCTCCTCCGCTTCCTCATCTTTTTTATTGTATGCTTTGCAAACTGCCGGAATTTTTCAACTCAGATAGGGTGGTGTTGCCGGTGCAGAATAAGACTGTGGTGATTTCTGCAATCAATACTTCGGCTAAATCTTGCAATGCTGATTCTGATTCGACTGCGGCTTTGAGGAATGGAATTGCTAACCCGGCGATATCTGCTCCCAGTGCGATCGCTTTGGCGACATCCAAACCATGACGCAACCCTCCAGAGGCAATCAAGGGTATATGGGGTGCGATCGCTCTAATACTGGTAATACATTCGGCTGTGGGTATTCCCCAATCTGCAAAGGTTCTGCCTAAGCGTCTTTGCAAGGCATTTTCTGCCCTTTCACCTTCTACCTTTGCCCAAGAAGTCCCACCAGCACCAGCAACATCAATTGCTGCCACCCCAGCCGCCAACAGTTTTTCTGCCATCGCTGCGGAAATGCCATTGCCTACTTCTTTGGCTATCACTGGTACTGATAACTTACTGCATAATTTGTCAATTTTGTCAAGCAAGCCTCGGAAGTTAACATCACCTCTGGGTTGAATACATTCTTGCAGGGGGTTGATATGCAAAATTAAAGCGTCAGCTGCCAGCATCTCAATGATTTGCAGACATTCATCTAAGCCATATTTGTAGTTAAGTTGCACAGCACCGACATTAGCAAATAACAGAACATCCGGCGCATATTTACGCATAGCGAAAGTATCAGCCACCTGGGGTTTTTCTACCGCCACGCGCTGGGAACCCACACCCATTGCAAATTTATATTGTTGGGCTAGTTGTGCTAAACGCTGGTTAATCATTCCCGCTTCTGGGGTTCCCCCAGTCATGGAAGAGATTAATAGAGGTGCGCCTAGATGTTTACCTAAAAAAGTTGTACTGATATCAATATCTTGGCGATCTATTTCTGGTAAACAACAATGGGTGAAACGATAACTTTCTAATCCGTTGGTAGTTTCGCCAAACTGTACATCTTCTTCTAAGCAGATGCGGATGTGATCTGCTTTGCGTGATTGGGTTTGGGCTGAGTTTGTGGTAGCAGCGTTCACGGTTGGGTAAAAGTCAAAGCATTGGCTTCACTATTGTTACAGATTTAGATATTTTCTGGCATCAGGTCTGTATTTAGTGTGCTGAATAGCAATTTTATGTGAGGTTACGCCCCATACATCCCGTAAAGACGTTATGTGTAACGTCTCTACAGTAGGACGCAAGTGTCACATTACAGATGTCTTGTAGGGTGCGTCAGACCGTTTAAATGCTGTCAATAAATGCATTTTTGATATCTGACGCACCCTACTAATATGCCAGTTGCATAAGTCCTGTACAGTTAAGAATCAAGCACAGCTATGTCTACGCAAGCTATATCAAGACTGAAGTCCTGACTACGAACTTTCTTTTACTTTGCACGCTTCAGTTTTTATCGGTAACTAAATTGTGGAAATTTTTGATGCAAAATAACACATCAATTTTTGTTGTTATACTCTTGTTCTAAAGTCGTGAGAATTTTCAAATACAAAGCTTCGACTCTCTGAGTTTGTGCCTCTCCAATTGCCGCATAGTGAGTTAAGCTAGGTGAGCCATTAACTTCAATAATCACATAATCGACTAATGGTCTAGTTATATCATGGGTAATGATATCCACACCTACTAATCTTAACCCCATATCTTTGGCGACATTTAAAGCTAATTTTTGAAAGTCAGGATGAATACTTTCTGTCACATCTATAGCCTCACCACCACTGGATAAATTAGCATTATCTAAAAGATAAATAATTTTGCCCCTGGGAAGAATACTGTTAAAATTGAGATTCTGCCTTTTTAGTTTTTGTTTGATGCGAAAGTCATCAAAATCTATAATCTTTTTTCTACCGCTTGCCACAAATTGTTCTTGTTTTTGGTGCAGTAATTCCAAAATGCTAGATTTACCATCACCTACTACAGATAAGGGGATTCTTTGGTAAGCGGCGATGATTTCATCATCTATAACGACAATGCGGTAATCTTTTCCTTGATAAAACTTTTCAACAATTAGTCCTGAGTTGAGTTTGAAGATTTTCTTAGCTGCTTGATAATATTCTGTTTTATTATAAACCTTTGTCACTAATTTACCTTGACTGAGATTGATCGGTTTGACAATCACAGGAAAACCTAATTTTTGGGCATAGTCAAATCCGGCTTCAATATCTCTGTTATTACCTACTTTTTCACAAATTTGCTTGCTAAAAAATGTTTGTCCTTCAGTAACTTTATACCCAAAATGTTTGAGAAAAAAATTTGAATAACCTTTGTCTTTAGCAATTTCTGCGGAACCGAAACCATTAATATTTAACTTAGTGGTACTAAAAAATGCTTTATGCCCATTTTTAAAAGTAATATGTCCCACTAATTTATATTCTGGGTCTACTACAACTACAGCACCTATTTGGGGTGCAATTTTTTGAATTATTGACGTTACTAATGCCATTGTTTTGACAACAAGTATAATTTGTTGCCAAGATTGTATCTAAACTATTAAGATTGGTCAAGATATAAACAGGATAAATGTATTAGTTATTTTTTGTTAAGAGAATGTGGGATTGATGACAAAACATTAGATATTTATTTGTTGATTCTTAGAAAATGATTTATATTAACTAATATTTCTATTATTGCGAATAAGCGAATTCTTCAAATATAATTTACAGTTTTGGTGTTTTCCAAGACACCCAGATTTTAGGTCACTATCCTCTTGAGAATATGCGTATTATTTTAAACATAAATCACTGATAAAAATTGGCTGGATAGGTTATATAAATTTATACAAAATAGAGATTGTTCAGTTAGTTTGTCTAAAATATATCATTGGGGGTTGACAATATAAAAATTATCGAATAATAAGGTGGCAGAATCATAAAAAAAGGGCTAGTGCTTCTATCTTGAGACAGTCACTAACACCTTTGTTGAAACTTAATACGGTTAAGATAATCATGCCACAAAATTCTGATAACAAAGTACAAATTTCGGAACCACAGTCCAAAAATTACAAACAACGGCTAAACTCTTGGGCGATCGCACGTTTACTACCTGATGCCCAACGTGAGATTATAGCGCGCTTTCGCAGTCGTTCTGACGCTGATGGTTATATGCAGCATTTATGTCAAGTAACACCAAATGCTTCTTTCATGGTGGTTTTTGATTGTCAGCGTGAAGAAGCAGCGATTTAAGTGGGATGTGGGGGTATAGGGGAAAAGAGGAAGCAGAGAAGAAGCAGGGGGGCAGGGGGCAAGGGGGAGAATACTTTTCCCATTTCTCCCTGCGCCCATTCCGTCCGGAAGATAAAATTTGCGGACTCCGTAGTTATATACGTCACAGAGACAGCTTCATTAAAAGCGTCTGTATTCATATACAGCGAATGCAGAAAGCACTTACACAAAATTAGGGCGTGACTACTGTGAATTTCTATTAGTGTTGGGTTAAAACGGAAACATGAAAATTATCAAACCCATCACTAACTGGTTAGAAACCCATGCTAGCACCCCTGCATATACCGGGTGGGTACTAGCGGGAATTGCTGTTTGTTTTTTTGGTGCAGCTATTAATACAATGGCTGGCTGGCTGTATGCGATTAGCGGCGTAAGTTTTGCATTATTAGGTATAGCAGCATTTTTACCAACGCGATCGCTCACTGGTATCTCTGTCACCCG
>NZ_CAWMSA010000031.1:11294-11885 GCF_963870205.1 Anabaena sp. CA = ATCC 33047
CAAGTTGAAGATATCTTACCTTTCGTCTTAGGGCAACCCGTCAAACACAGTATTGAAACTATCGCCAGTCAAGAAACTTACCGTTGGTCATATTCCCAGCCTACCCAAAATCGAGGGATATATCGCTGGCACACTGTGGAATTGGTGACAGGCGCGCCTTTAGGATTATTCTGGAGTCGCCGTCAACGCCACTGTAAAGCTACAGCTATTGTTTACCCGACAGTATTACCTTTAAAAACTTGTCCCCTAGTAGATGAATTAGGACAGGAAGAAAGTCAAAGAAGTGAGTATACTGGTAAACCCTTGCAGACAGCCACATCAGGGTTAGTGCGATCGCTTCGTCCCTACCGCATCGGCGACCCCATGCGTTTAATTCACTGGCGGACTAGCGCACGTTATGGGGAGTTACGGGTGCGGGAATTAGAAATGGTCACAAGTGGACAGGAAATTATTATTGCCCTTGATAGTGCTGGTAATTGGCAAGCAGACAACTTTGAACAAGCAGTAATTGCCGCAGCATCGTTGTATTTTTACGCACAGCGTCAGCAATTACAGGTGCAACTGTGGACAGCAGCCACAGGATTAGTCAAA